>CAZLEO010000200.1:0-18254 GCA_964558555.1 uncultured Rickettsiales bacterium
TACAACCAGCGCCTCTACGACGGCGCCCAGCGGTTCGTCTACGGCAAGTTCCACGAGAGCTACACCGGCGGCAAGCGCCCGCAAGAAAACGTGCTGGTCATCCGTTTCCCCGACATGATGCAGGACTTCGAGGGCACCATGGAACGCATCGTCGAGTTCGCCGACCTCGATCTCACCGACGCGGCCAAGGACGCCATCGCCGCCCGCGGCGAGAAGCAGCGGGCGTACAAGAGCAAGCACAAGTACTCGCTGGAGATGTACGGCCTCGACGCCGAGAAGATCCGCGAGGACCTGTCGTACGTCTACGAGACCTACGACCTGTAGATCGGAGCCCGCCATGCACAGGCACTGGGTCACCGCCGCGCTGGCCCTGACCGCGGCGCTGGTCGTCGGCTGTCCCGAAGACGGCGACGACGACGACTCCTCCACCGGACCGGCGTTCGCCATCACGGACGTCCAGATCGACGACCACCCCAACAGCGTGCTGTCGTGCATCGTGCGCTGGACCACCGACGTCCCGGCCACCACCCGCGTGGAGTGGGGCTCTGGCAACGATCCCCGCTACTTCCTCGAGGACACCGAGCTGGTCACCGACCACGAGATCGTGATCATCGGCATGCGCCCCGAGACCGAGCACCCCCTGCACCTGGTGTCCGTGGACACCGACGGCAACGAGGTCCGCGACTCGTCGCACGGCTACACCACCGCCGAGCTCCCCTTCCCCTCGGTCCACACCGACGTCCCCACCGTCGACGCGGCCCTCATGGAGCCCGGCTGGACCCTGGCCAACCTCGTCGTCGCCTACTCCATCACCCGCACCGTCGCGGTCATGTACGACGCCCACGGCCACATCGTCTGGTACTACGACATGGGCGAGGAGGCCGGCACCGCCGACGTGGAGATCACCTTGACCGACGACGACACCGTCGTCATCGGCGGCGCCATCCCCCCCGAGACCACCCCGCTGGAGGTGGATCTGTACGGCAACGTGCTGTGGGAGGGCCCCCTGCAGCCCGCCGGCATCGCCCAGGTGGGCAGCCAGCACCACGCCTTCAAGAAGCTCTCCAACGGCAACTACGTCACCATCTTCCACGACCACGAGGAGGGCAACGCCTGGGTCCACGACCGCGTCGACGAGTTCACCCCCGACCTCGACACCGTCTGGAGCTGGTCCGCCCTCGACATCCCCGACCACGGCGAGGACTACCTCCAGGGCAACATGATCGAGATCGACGAGGCCGAGGACGTCCTCTACTACAACTCCCGCTGGGACTCGATGCTCTACAAGGTCGACCGCGCCACCGGCGACGTGCTGTGGCAGTTCGGCGAGGACGGCGACTTCACCATGACCACCGCGCACGACCACCCCTGGTTCGGCCGCGCCCACGCCCCCGAGATCCTCCCCGACGGCCACGTCCTGTACTACGACAACGGCCCGTCGGACCGCGACTTCTCCCGCGTCGTCGAGTACGCCCTCGACACCGACGCCATGACCGCGTCCCTCGTCTGGGAGTACGACGGCTCCGCCGACGGCAACCCCTGGGTCACCAACGCCCTGGGCGACGTCGATCGCCTCCCCAACGGCAACACGCTCGTCTGCGCCGGCACCATGATGGCCGCCGACTCCCAGTCGCGGATCTTCGAGGTGACGGCCGACGGCCAGCTCGTGTGGGAGGTGTACCTGCGCAGCGCCGAGTCCGAGGACGAGCTGGCAGGGTGTTACATGGTACAGCGGATCGACGTGCCGGTCGGGGTTCTGGGGTAGACTGCCGGGCCAGGAGGGAGCCCATGTCCGAGTACCTCGAGATGCTCCGGGAGACGGTTCGCAGGGCCGCGCGCGAGGAGATCGCGCCGCGGGCCGGGCAGATGGACCGGGACGGGAAGATGGACCCGGAGGTGGAGAAGCTGCTGTGGGATCTGGGCGTGATGACGCTGATCCTGCCGGAGGAGCACGGAGGCCTCCCCGAACAGCGGTGTACGGCGCTGTGCATGTGTGTCGAGGAGGTCGCGCAGGTGTGTGCGTCGTCGGCGCTGATGATGATCATCCAGGCGGTGGGGAGCTTCCCGGTGGTGCACGCGGGGTCCGACGAGATCCTGGCGGAGTACCTGCCGCGGCTGTCCGAGGGGCGCCAGCTCGCGGCGTACCTGGTCACGGAGCCGGGGGCGGGTTCGGACGTGTCGGGCGTACGGACGACGGCGAAGCGTGACGGCGACAGCTACGTGATCAACGGCACGAAGTGCTTCGCGACCAACGGGGGAGTCGCCGAGGTGTACTCGGTGCTGGCGAGGACGGGGGAGGAGCGGACGAAGGGGCTGACGTTCTTCGTGGTGGACCGGGACGCGATGGGGGTGTCGATCGGGCGCAAGGAGGACAAGCTGGGGCAGCGCGGATCGAACACGACGGAGGTGATGCTGGACGACGTGCGGGTGCCGGCGTCGCACGCGCTGGGGGGTGTGGGACAGGGGTTCAGGGTCGCGATGGCGGACTTCGACATGTCGCGGCCGGCCATCGCGGCGCAGGCGCTGGGGATCGCCGAGGGGGCGAACGGGTATGCGCTGGAGTACGCGCGGACGCGCACGACGTTCGGCAAGCCCATCGCGGAGCACCAGCTGATCGCGGCGATGCTGGCGGACGGGGCCACGGCCATCGAGGCGGGGCGGGGGCTGGTGTACCGGGCCGCGGCGCAGAACGACGCGGGGGTGCGCAACACCAAGCTGGCGTCCATGGCCAAGTGCTTCTGCGGGGACACGGCCATGAAGGTGACGACGGACGCGATCCAGGTGCTGGGCGGCTACGGGTACATGAAGGACCACCCGCTGGAGCGGATGTTCCGCGATGCCAAGCTGACGCAGATCTTCGAGGGCACGAACCAGATCCAGCGGATGGTGGTGGCGCGGGAGCTGCTGGCCGAGGGGGAGCGATGACCGTCCTGGTGGTGGGCGCGGGGACCATGGGTCAGGGGGTGGCGCAGGTGTGCGCCACCTCGGGCCGGACGGTCACCCTGGTGGACACGAAGCGCGGCCAGCTGGGCAAGGCCGAGAAGGCGATCCGGCATTCGCTGCGCCGGCTAGCGGCCAAGGGCCGGATCAACCAGCGCCCGCGGGTGATCGCGGCGCGCATCCACACGGTCCGCACCGACCGCCCGGAACCGGACGAGCGGATCGAGGTGGCGGTGGAGGCCGTGTTCGAGGACGTGGAGCTCAAGCGGCGGGTGCTCGCGAGCATGGAGCGCGCCTGTCCCCCCACCGCCGTGCTCGCCACGAACACCTCGGGCATCCCGGTGAGCACCCTGGCGTCGGCCCTGAAACGACCCGAACGGTTCGGGGGGACCCACTTCTTCAACCCGGTGCCGCTGATGCGCGTGGTGGAGGTGATCGCGGGCGAGCGCACCTCGCCCGAGGCCCTCGACCGGCTCACCGAGTTCGTGCGCTCCCTGGGCAAGACGCCGCTGACGGTGCAGCACGACATCCCCGGATTCGTGCTCAACCGCATCGCCATGGCCGCGTCCAACGAGGCCATCCGCCTGGTCCAGGACGGCGTGGCCACGGCCGAGGATGTGGACCGCGGGGTCAAGGGGGCGTTCGGCTGGAGGATGGGCCCGCTGGAGACCGCGGATCTGATCGGGCTGGACGTGGTGCTGGCGGCGCGGACGCAGATCTTCGAGGCCACGGGCGACGCCCGCTTCGAGCCCCCTTCCCTGCTGCGCAAGCTGGTGAAACGGGGCCGCCTGGGCCGCAAGACCGGCCGCGGCTTCTTCGAGTACGGGAGCTGACGTGGACGGTGCCGACGACGTGAAGATGATGCGCGACGCGGTGCGCCGCTTCGTGCGCGACGTGCTCGACCCGGTGTCCGAGGAGGTGGAGCGCTCCGGACGCATCCCCGACGACGTGGTGCAGGGCATGCGCGAGCTGGGCCTGTTCGGTCTGGTGCTCCCCACCGAGTACGGCGGCCTCGGGCTGTCGGCGGCGGGCATGTGCGCGGTGATGGAGGAGCTGTCGCGGTCCAACCTGTGCTTCCGCATCCTCGTGACCACCAACAACGGCATCGGCTCGCTGGGCCTGCTGTACGCGGGCACCGTGGAGGCCCGGCGATCGCACCTGCCGCGGCTGGCCAGCGGCGAACGCATCGGCTGCTTCTGCCTCACCGAGCCCGAGGCGGGGTCGGACGCCGCGGCCATCCGCACCCGCGCGGTGCGCGACGGCGAGCACTACGTGCTCGACGGCACGAAGATCTGGATCACCAACGCGGACATCGCCGACTACTTCACCGTCATGGCCACCGTGGATCGCAGCCTCGGTCCGCGCGGGCTCACCGCCTTCTGGATCCCCCGGGACACGCCCGGACTGCGCGTGGGCCGCAACGAGGACAAGATGGGCCTGCACGGCACCCAGGTGGCCGAGGGGGTGCTGGAGGGCGGCCGGGTGCCGGCCTGGGCGCGGCTGGGCGCCGAGGGCGAGGGGTTCGCCCTGGCCATGCGCGTGCTGGACCACGGGCGGCTGAGCATCGCGGCGAGCTCGGTGGGCGCGGCGCAGCGGCTGCTCGAGGCCATGGTGGAGCACGCCAACGGCCGCGAGCAGTTCGGCAAGCCCATCGCCGACAACCAGGCCGTGCAGTGGATGATCGCGGACTCGGCCACCGAGATCGAGGCGTCCCGCGCCCTGGTGGCGCACGCGGCGCGGGTCAAGGACGAGGCGGGGAAGGCCACGCGCGAGTGCTCCATGGCCAAGCTGCACGCCACGGAGATGGCCGGCCGCGTGGCCGACCGGGCCGTGCAGGTGTTCGGTGGCATGGGGTACATGCTCGACAACATCGCCGAGCGCTACTACCGGGACCTGCGCGTGTACCGCCTGTACGAGGGCACCTCCGAGATCCAGCGCCTCGTCATCGCCCGCGACGTGCTGAAACGGGGGCGATGAACCGTCGCGCCGTACCGGATGAACCCCGGGACAGTGCTATAGTAGGGGTGGAGCGGGTCCGGGAACGCCACCGTTGACGTGGAGGACTGCGAGGGGATGGGCGAACAGGCCGTCGAGATCTCCCGCAAGGCCCTGGAGCTGGCCGAGGCTGCCTCGGTTCAGGCGGCCAGGCTGTTCCGTACGGGCTCGCGCCTGTCCACGCAGACCTCCAGCACCACCGTCAGCGTGGAGGAGGCCATCAAGGCCGCCCAGTGGGCCGCCAGGCGCGCCCAGCTCGCGGCCAAGGAGGCCATCACCCGCGCCAACTTCGCGTTCTCCGTGGCCTATGACGGCGGCCCCGAGGCCAAGCAGGAGGCCGACGCCGCGCTGAAGTCCGCCCACCACGCGCGCTGGCTCCTGCAGGCGGCCGAGGAGGCGGTCCACCGCGCGAACCGCCTGCAGCGCGAACTCGACGAGGCCACCCGCGACGCCCACCGCTGGAGCGACGACGCCGACGACGGCGAGGAGCGCCAGACCCTGGTGGAGAAGGAACGCGACATCCCGGCCTCGCAGAAGCTCCCCGAAGACCCTTGATTCGCCCTCCCCCGCCGGGGGTATAACCGACAGCGATGCTCCCCCGGCCCACCTCCTGGACACCCGTGCTGATGTCGACCGGGCAGCGCTGCCTGTCCGCGCTGATGCCGGGCGTGGACCGAGCGGACCCGGGGGGCACCATCACGCCGCGCAGCCGCCTGCTGTGCGCGGCCCTCGGCCAGCTCGCCATCGAGGCGTTCGACGCCCTGGGTGGGGAGGACGAGGACGTGGCCACGGCCGCGGCCGCGCTGGCCCTGCTGACCAAGCTCGACGACCAGGTCATCGACGGGCTGGCCTTCCACGGCGGGCACGCCACCGACCGCGCCGAGCTGGCGCGACGGACGCGCACGTACCTGGACCCGACCCTGCAGTCCATCTGCGGCGCGACCCCGGCGAACGACGAACCCCGCTGCGATCTCGCCGCCGAACTGGGGCGCCGCCTCGCGCGCCTGGCCCGCGGGGCGGATCGGCTCCCCGCGCTGCTGGACCTGATCGCCCACGGCTGGGCCATCCAGGTGGACGCCGTGACCGTGCTGACCGCCCACCCGTCCGCCGTCAGCGCGGACCAGGTCGCCCGGACGTCGTCGGACATCTCCGGCGCGTGGCTGCTGATGGTGGCCATGGTGGGGACCCTGCCGCCGGCTGCGCGGCGGGCCATGACCGCGGACGAGCAGCGCGCGTTCTTCGACTACGGCCTGCACATCCAGCGCGCCGATGCGCTGGCCGACCTGCACAAGGATCTGGACGAGGGTCTCATCAGCACCAACCCCAGCTGGCTCGCCTGGGAGCGGGCGCCCGTCGCGTACGACGAGGCCGTCGCGCGCGGTGACGCGGAGACCGTCTACCGACTCTACGCGAGCTCCGGCGCCGACGTGGCCTGCCTGCCCTCGCCGCAGGACCTCGACGACCTGGACCGCCGGCTCGCCGGGCTGGGCCGGCTGCCCGGGCTGTTGCGCTGGATCCACGGCTTCCTCACGTGGCGGTACGTGGACCACCCCCTGAGTCGCCGCAGCGCCGCGGATCCGGCCTTCGCGCCCTGCCTCGCGGGCGATCCAAGCTGGGCCGACTACATGGAACACGGCGCCAATCGCGCCGTCGCGCAGGAGGGACCGACCCCGTGTTCGGTACCCTGAAGCCCCACCGCTGCAGCCTTGAACCGGCGACCCACGATCGGTACCGCAGCTTCTACTGCGGCCTGTGCCACGCGCTGGCCACCCACCACGGGCAGCTCAGCCGGGCGACCCTGAGCCGCGACGCGGTGTTCGTCGCCCTGCTCGCCGACGCCCTGGCAGAGACCCCTGCGGCCGTGGACCACCGCCGCTGCCCCCTGACGATGATGCGCGCCAAACCCGTCCCCGCTGCCAGCGGCACGCCCATGCGGATGGCCGCCCACGTCCAGGTGCTGCTGGCCGATCAGTGGCTCGCCGATCGCGCCGCGGATGGACGCCTGCCGGCGCGCGCGATGCGGTCCCTGGCCGCGCCCGCGGCGGATCGAGCGCGGCGCGACGCCCGCCGGCTGGGCCTGCCCGCCGACCGACTCGAGGGCTTCGAGGACCGCCAGACCGACGCCGAACTCCCCGGCGTCAGCGGCCCGGCCGAGGCCGCCGAACCCACGGCGCAGGCCCTCGACGTGGTGCTGGGCAGCCTCGCCGGAGCCGCACCTGCAGCGCGCGGCACACTGCGGCGCCTGGGCCGCGCCATCGGCCGGGTGATCTACCTCACCGACGCGCTGGAGGACCTGCGCAGGGACTTCCTGCGCGGCGAGTTCAACCCCTGCCTCGCGCACAGGCGCGTCCATGGGCGCCTCATGCCGTCGTCCACGCGGGTCCGCGCGGCGCGGCGCCTGCTGGGCCGCGAGCTCGCCGCCCTGCCCCGCCTGCTGGGCCGCCTGCCCCTGCGCCGGCACCGCGACCTGCTGCACAACATCCTGTGCGACCAGCTCCGCGGACGGGCGCTGCGGGCGGGCCGCGCCGCAGCCCAGTGGACCTCCCGCGCCGGCCACGAGGAGCTGTTGCACTGGCGCGCGCGGCCGCGCCTGTTGCGCGCCGCCGTGGTGCTGTTGACCGCCACCCTCGGCGTCTGGGGCTTCACGCGCCAGGCCGCCGCCGCGGTCTTCCACATCGGCACGCGCACCCTGGGTCGGGTGACGCCCGGTCGCGAGGTCCCGGCCGAGGCGCCGCTGCCCCTGCCCCAGGCCGACAGCCTCTGCCAGCGGTTGGGGGATCGCATCGTCGAGTTCATCCGCGAGTGCTGCGACATCGTCGGCGACTGCTGCGAGAGCGCCGTGGACGGCTGCTCCGGCTGCTGCGGGTTGTGCGAGGAGTGCGAGCGCGCCTGCAACGGCTGCACCGACTCGTGCGAGGACTGCTGTGATTCCTGCGACAGCTGCGGCAACGACTGCGGCAGCTGCTGCGACGGATGCGACGACTGCGGCAACTGCTGTAACGACTGTGACGGCTGTTGCAGCGACTGCGGCTGATCATCGAGGAATCAAACTTGAACCAGCCCCGTCCAGCCCTCGGCGTCGGCCTGATGTTCGTGGCCAACTTCGGCTTCGCGGGCATGGCCGCGCTGGTCAAGGTGATGGACACCGACCTGCCCGAGCAGGAGCTGGTGTTCTGGCGCGCGGCGTTCTCGCTGCCCCTGCTGCTGCTGCTGGTGGCGCGGGCCCGGCGGGGCTGGGTGGTTAAGGCGCGGGGCACCATCGTGCTGCGCAGCGTCCTCGGCTTCGCAGCGATGATGCTGTTCTTCTGGTCCCTCGGGCGCCTCACCCTGGGCGAGGCCCAGATGCTGATCAAGCTGCAGCCGGTGTGGATCGCCCTGCTGGCGCCCTTCGTGCTGGGGGAACGGCCCGGCGGCCGGGTGTGGGTGTGTCTCGGGCTGGCGCTGGCCGGCGCGGGCCTCGTGCTGGGACCGTCGCTGACCGCGGGCGTGCTGGGTCTGGCCGGACTCGCGGCGCTGGGGTCGTCCCTGTTCTCGGCCCTGGCGCACATGCAGCTGCGTAAGCTGGGGCGGACGGATCCGCCTGATCTCGTGGTGTTCAACTTCACCGCCCTGTTGCTGGTGTTCTCCGGCGTACTGAGCGTCCCGGTGGCCCGGGCGCCCGAATCGGCTCACTGGCCCGTGCTGGTGGGCATCGCCATGTGCGCCCTGGCCGGCCAGATGTTCATGACCGGGGCCTACCGGGCCGCGCCGGCGCCCCTGGTGGCGGTGGTCGGTTACACCGCCATCCCCGTCGCCATGTTCCTCGACGGGCTGATCTGGGGTACCGTTCCCACGGTCTGGTCCATCACCGGCGGGGTGTTGATCATCGCCGCCGGCGTCGGCCTGGCGTACCGGCGAAAGCCTGTGGAGGAACCAACGTGACCGTGGACCTGGCGATCCCGGCGGCCCGGGCAAGGGCCGCGAACCACCGCCAGCTGGTGGTGATCGCGGGGGATGGCGACGACGCCTGGAACCGGCTCGGCGCAGCCCTGGCGCGCTGTCCCGATCTGCCCGACGGGCGCGTGGCCGTGGGCCGCGATCTGCCGCCGCTGCGGGGCTGGGAGACCTTGCCACCGGATCGCGTCACGACGCTGCTGGGTCGGGGACCGGGGCTCGTGGTCGTGGACCTGCACGGCTCCACCGAGATCGACGCGATGTGTGTGGCCGCAGGGGCGGTGCGCGGCAATGGCCTGGTGGTCCTGCTCTGCCCACCGCTGGACGCCTGGGCCGACGCCGACGACCGGCTCCGCACCCGGCTCGCACCGCAGCCCCACGAGCCCGTGGACGTGGGGCGGCTCTTCATCGAGCGCCTGGCAGACGGCCTGCGTCGCTGGGCGTGGGTGTGGCACCTGAGCGATGAAGCGGCGGGGCCCGACGAACCGGATCTGCCGACCCCTGACGCGGCCCCCTCCCCCTTCGAGCCAGCGCCCCCCGGCGACGCCAGGTTCCCTGCGGACGTATACCGGGCGTGCCGGACTGGCGACCAGGTGAGGGCCGTCTCCAGCCTCGAGACACTGCTCGAACCGCCCGGCGGCGGACCGGCGGCCGTGGTGCTGTCCGCGGATCGCGGCCGCGGCAAGTCCAGCGCCCTGGGTCTGGCCGCCCACGGGCTCGCCGCGTCGGGCGCGCGCGTGATCGTCACCGGCCCCGGCCCCGAGGCCACCGCCGAGGTCCGGGCCCGGGCCGCCGAGCTGGGCGATATCGCGCCCGAGTACGTCGCCCCCGCGGACGTGCCCGCCCACCGCGCCGACGTGGTGCTGGTGGACGAGGCCGCCGCCCTGTCGGTCCCGGTGCTGCGCCGCCTCGCCGCGGCCGCGCCGCAGGTCGCCTTCGCCACGACCGTGTTCGGCTACGAGGGCACGGGCATGGGGTTCGACGTGCGCTTCCGCGCCGACCTCGTCGCACGGGACGGCTCGTTGACCGAATGCCGCCTCGACCACCCCATCCGCTGGGCGCCCGGCGATCCCGTCGAGGCCTGGGCCCGCGAGGTGTTCCTTCTCGGCGCGCGCCCGGGCGACGTTCCGTTCTTCCACGAGGTGGATCCGGACGAGGTGACCGTCGAGGCGATCGACGCCGACCGCCTCGCCGACGACGAGGATCTGCTGTCCCAGCTGCTGGGGCTGCTCACCCAGGCGCACCACCGCACGTCTCCCGAGGACCTCGCGCGGCTGCTCGACGGGCCCGACATCGAGGTGCGCTGCGCCCTGTGGCGGGGTTCGGTCGTGGGGGCGCTGCTGCTCGCCCACGAGGGCGGGCTCGACATCGAGGTCTGTGGCGGGTTGCTCGAGGGCCGCTTGCGGCTGCGCGGCAACAGGCTGCCCGAGATCCTGACGTGCCACCTCGCCGAGGAGGGCGCGGGCACCCTCGACGGCTGGCGCGTGTTGCGCCTGGCCGTACACCCCGCTGCCCGGCGCCGGGGCATCGGCTCACGCCTGCTGTTGACCGCCGTTCAGGAGGCACCCGGGGCGGACGTGGACTACGTGGGCGCCGGGTTCGCGGCCACCGAGGACCTGCTGCGTTTCTGGAATCACTGCGGCTTCGGCGTCGTGCGCATGGCCGCGGCGCGGTCCAGCGTGTCGGGCGAACACTCCGCAATGGTGCTGCACCCCACCACCGACTGGGGCGAGCGCCTCGCCGGCCGGCTGCAGGCTGCCTTCGTGCGCCGGTTCCCCCACGTTCTGGCCGACGCGCTGAGCGGGCTGGAGCCCGACGTGGCCCTGGCCGCCATGCGCGGTTCGCTGGCGCGCGAGGTCCACGTGAAGATGAAGCCCGACGACTGGCTGGTGCTGCTGGCCTGCGCCTTCGGCCCGGCCCCGTACGACACCACGGTGCAGCCCGCCTGGGAGCTCACGCGGGCGCACCTGAGCGAGGCGGAGCCCCGCGTCGAGATCGACCCGGTGCACCAGCGGCTGCTGATGACCCGGGTGATCCAGCACCGCCCCTGGGCCGAGGCCGCGGCGATCTGCGGCCTCGACGGGGAGCACGAAGCCAGGCAGAGGCTGCGCCAGGCGCTGAGGCCGCTGATCCTCGCCCACGGCCCGGCCTGGACGCGCCGCGAGGCGCTGCGGTTCGGCGATGAGGGGGGCGCATGAGCGCGGAAGGCCCGAACGAGCAGCGCCGGAAGCGACGCCGGCGTGTGCGCATCGACTGGGACCCCCCCGGTCCGGTACCCCCTGGCGACCGCGGAGATCCCCATCTGCAACCCACCGACGACGAGACCCTGGACTGCGTGTGCGGCCACTGGCGCATCTTCCAGCGCCACGACGGCCACCGCTTCTCCACCGACGACTGCGTGTGCGCCTGGTACGCCGTGCAGCAGGCCCGGCAGCGGGGCCTGCGCCCGCGGCGCTACCTCGACCTGGGCACGGGCGTCGGCTCGGTGGCCTTGATGGTCACCTGGAGCCTGCCCGACGTGGCAGCCGTGGGGGTCGAGGTGCAGGACGTCAGCGTCGGCCTGTCCCGCCGTTCGGTGCGTTACAACGGCATCGAGGACCGCCTCGAGGTGGTCCACCAGGACCTGCGCGAGTTCGATCCCGGCGACCGTCGCTTCGATCTGGTCACGGGCTCCCCACCCTACCTCCCCCCGGGTACGGGCGTGGAGAGCCGCCGCACCCAGCGCGGTCCGGCGCGCTTCGGGCACAGGGGCGACGTGGTGGACTACGCCCGTGCCGCGGTGCGGGTGCTGGCGCCGGGGGGCCTGTTCGTGCTGGTCTACGCCGCCTACCGCCCCCAGGACGTGCCCGCCGCCGCCGCCGAGACCGACCTGATGGTGCTGCAGCGCCGCGAGGTGGTGCCGCGCGCGGGCAAGGAACCACTGCTGGAGCTGGTGGCGCTGGGTCGGGCGGCGGAGTGGGACGCGCCCGCAGATCCCGAGGTGGAGCCCCTTACGGTACGCGACGAGGGGGGGAACTGGACCCCGGAGTACCAGCAGGTCCGGGCGTCGATGGGGTTCCCGCACCGCCGGTCGCGGTGAGGCCCAAGCCCGCTTGTCTCACCACGCGCAGTAGGCGTGGGTGGTGAGACAATCGGGCTAGAGATCAGTCCACGGGCCGCTTGTCCGCGACCATGCCGGACAGGTACTTGTCAGCCAGACCGCCGAACCAGGGCACGGCCTCGTACTTGCCGTTGGCCGAGGCCACCACGCCCATGATCCACGGATAGAGCAGGACCACCGCGGCGACGCCGAGGAAGCTGCCGATGCCGCATGTGATGACGCTGATGATCATGATGATCAACCACATCGCCAGGCCGACGATGTTGAGGACCACCGCCTGCTTGGCGTGGAACAGCGAGAACGCGTTGTCTCGCTGGATCAACGGCACGATCCACAGGGGCGAGATCACGTAGCTCAGCACCGCCATCAGCTTGCCCTTCTCCACGTCCTCCAGCGGGTAGTCGGCGCTCGACTCGGTCGGCTGGGGAACCTGGGGCGCAGGCTCGGGGATGGGGGTGTCCTGGGGGGTCGGCAGGCTGTCGTCGTTCATGGCGTCTCCTCGCAGGTCGTTCGACACGCAGCGGGATGGTACCACCGGCGGCGGTTCGAGGTCACCGGAGCAAGCGCCCACCCTTGCTTCCGCCGGAGCGAATGGGCCGGTGCACCGTGATCTGTCCGCCCTCCTCGCGGCCGGCCCGGTAGTCGTCGGACAGGGCCACGCGGCCGCCCCGCATGGTGCCGATGTGGGGGTGGCGGCGCCGGTAGAACCGCTCGACGCGGGGATCGCCGATCCAGATCAGGCCCCGCTCGGCGTTGCGGTCGCGCTCGGCGCGCAGCTTGTCGGCGAACCCGGTGAGCACGCCGTAGAGGAACTGCCGCTTGGCCCGCCTCCCCGACGCCCTGCCCTCGGCCCGGTGTTGCCGCCACAGCCGCTCGCACTCGCGCAGCAGGAAGTCGTGCACGTGCTCGGCGAAGTCCAGGTTGGCCGGCGTGCCGCAGATCTCCAGGATGCGCTCGGCGCGGTCCCGGCGGGGGTCGTAGGTGGTGGTCCAGATGCACTCCACGAAGAAGAACTCGTCGAGGATCACCGCCACCATCTTCTTGTGCAGGGCCACCGCCGTCGTGCTGCGGCCGAGGAATCGATAGGCCACCGCGCCATCGTCGTCCTCGTCGCCATCGGCGAGCTCGAGGTTGTAGCGCAGCAGCAGCGTGTTGGCCTTGGCCATGGCGGCCTCGGCCTCGTGCACGTTGGCCGAGCCGGCCAGGGCCAGCAGCTTGCGCACGCGCTGCAGCACGCGGCCCGCCTCGGCCCCCTCGGCGGTGGGGGTGCTCAGGCACAGCTGCGCGGCCGCGCGGGCGAACAGCGGGCCGTGGGGGCGCTCGTCGCCGCCACCGTACAGCTCGTCCACCACCTGGTGGGCCATCTCGTGCTTGAGGGTCTCGCCCACGTCGTGCCAGGGGTCGTCGAGGATGTGGGATTCGGCCACGGCCAGGGTGCGCGTGTCGGCCTGCCAGCTGCCCTTGCGGGTGCCGGCGGCCTCGATGCGCAGGATCGGCGGGCGCAGGCGTCGGTCGAGGTGGTCGCGGTTGACGGACTGCCACTCGACGCGCAGCTGGCGCAGCCAGGCGCGGTGCAGGCGGGCGAGGTGCTCGCCCGTGGGGGTGTCGCGACGGCCGCGGGTCATGGAATGGCGATGACGTAGGTCTCGTCGAGGAAGACGTTGGGCCACGGGCCGTTGTAGGTGGCGTCGAAGTAGTCGCTCTCCACGCAGGCGGAGACGTTGATGTCCTCGTTGAGCTCCTGGCTGTACAGGCCGGCGATGTGCAGGTACAGCGGCACCAGCGCCTTGGTGCACCACTGCTGGTCGGTGGCGGTGACGCCGAGCACGTCGCCGGGGGCGGCGAAGAAGGTGGTGGGCGCGTGGTGGTCCTGGGCGCCGTCGGCGTCCACGAACACGGGCACGCCGTTGACGGTGATGGTCACGTCGTCGTCCACGTGGAAGTAGTGGTACGGCGTGGCACCGCCCGAGATCGTGTACTCCAGCTCTTCCTCTTCCTCGTAGACCGTGAGCTCGATGGTGTCGGACCCCTGCAGGCCCTCGGAGTCCAGCGCCGACAGGGTGATGGTGTGCGTGCCCACCGTCAGGGAGGGCACCTCGAGGCAGACCTCGCCGGATGCGTCCGGCGGATCGCCGCCGGTGAGGTAACCGTCGACGCTGCTGTGCCACAGGATGCCCAGCGCGTCGGGGGGCTCCTCCAGATCGGCCACCTGGCCGGTGAAGCCCACCGATTCGTCGGCGAGGACCATGGCACCGCTGGACGGCGAGGTGATCTCCACCAGAGGGGGCTGGTTCTCGCCGTCCGGGGGCTCGCCCGCGGCGACCAGCTCCACGTAGGCGGCGCCGTCCTCCAGATCCGGATCGCTGGTCAGGACCATCACCCGGTCCGTGCGCCCCAGCTCGTCCGCCGGCGAGAACGTCACGGTGATGTCCACGGTCAGCCCCGGGTCGATGATCGTGGGGGGCTCGTAGCCGGCAGGGAACTCGATGCCGAACTCCGGCGTCCCCTCCTCCAGCGTGGCGCTGTGGATGGTCAGCGGCCCCGATCCGGTGCTACGCACCTGGAAGCTCAGGGCCTGGTCCCCCAGGTCGGTGGGGAAGTACAGCAGGGTCGGCTCCACCTCGCAGTGGGGGATCACGCCCGCGCCGTTGAGGAAGATGATGACCTCGGGCTCGTCCTGGTCGTCCGACGTGATGACGATGGCGCCCGCGTCGTTGCCCTCGTGGGTGGGGGTGTAGCGCACCACCAGCTCGGCAAAGGTGTCGGGGAGGATCTCCTTGTCGGGGTCCTCGAAGTAGAACGCCTCGCTGGAGCCGGTCTGGAAGGCGTAGTCCTCGATGTGCAGGGTGCCGTTGCCCTGGTTGTACACGGCCATGGATCGCTCGCGCCAGAAGCCGCGCTCCACCGACTCGAAGTCCAGGGTGGTCTCGCTGAGCTCGATCTCGGGGTAGGTCTCGGCCAGCTCGGTCTGCTGGTTGCAGCCGCACAGGGCGATCAGCGCAGCGATCGCGACGAACGTCAGGCGCATTCGATCGACTCCTCCTCCGGGGATCAGACTGGATGGTAGACGGCGGATCCGAGCGGGTCAATTCGATCCCGGGTCGTGACGGGGGCACGATCGAGTGTAATAGTACGGTCAGATCGAAGGAGGGAGACCATGAGCTGGACACGAGCGGCACTCGTCGGGCTGGCCCCGCTGCTCGCACTGCTGCTGGCGGGGTGCCCCAACGAGGTGGCGTCGGACGACGACTCCGAGCCCGAGGAGTTCGACCCCATCGACGAGGTCGGTCAGGACGACGACACGTCCGACGACGACGACGACGACGACGATCTCGCCGACGACGACAGCGCCGATCCCGACAACGAGCTGACCGGTCTCACCGTGCAGCCCGGGGACTACGTCATCGACACCGCCACCTCCTACGCCCTGCTCGCCGTGGCCGAGTGGGACGACGGCAGCAGCGCGCGCGTGGTGCCCGACACCTTCACCGTGGACCCGCCCGACATCGTGACCGTGGACACCGCCGGCCTCGTCACCCCGCTGATCGAGGGCGAGGCGACCATCACCGCGGCGTACGGCGCCGCCATCGCCGATCCGGTCACCGTCACCGTCATCGCGCCCGGCACCATGAACGTGCTGGTGCTCGACAGCGAGACGCTCGAACCGCAGGAGAACGCCGAGCTGTACATCGGCGGCAGCGAGGAACCCCTCGCGTTCACCACCACCGACGCCAAGGGCGTGGCCGTGCTCGAGGGCGAGTTCAGCGGCCCGGTCACAGTCACCTGCAAGAAGGGCGGCCACTACCGCACGTCCATCTACCAGGTCACCACCCGCGACCTGCGCTTCCCCCTCAACCCCAAGGGCGACACCGAGGGCGGCGCCGCCGCCGGCAACGCCGTGTGGGCCACCGAGCCCGGCGCCTGGGACGTCCAGCTGGGCTTCGCCGCCACCTCCATCCACGGCAACCCCGTGCTGTTCGACTTCGCGTCGATCATGGGCGAGGAGCGCACCATCGAGATGATGGGCTACGAGATGGAGATGGCCGGCAACCTCGTCGTCAGCGACGTGGCCCCCGACTTCGTGGCCCCCGGCGATCCCGGCGCCGCCTCGGTCTTCACCCTCACCGGCACCTTCGCCATGGAGGACGTGCTCGACGCCCTCGAGGCCGCCGAGGACGGCAGCGAGGTCTCGACCCTGCTGGCCATGCTCTCCGAGCACATGGCCCTGGTCAGCTTCGCCATGGAGTCCGGCCTCACCCTGGAGGAGGGCGTCACCACCGAGGTCGGCGACCTCGAGCCCTTCACGCTGATCTCCGAGCAGGTCCCCGTGGTCGTCCCGGCGCACCCCATCGGCTTCTCCGGCAACGACACCCCCGCCGTCTTCCCCCTCGCCGACATCCCCGGCGAGGGTATGGTCGTCATCGGCCTGGGCATGGGCACCGGCGGCATCATCGTGCACGAGGCCCTGCGCACCGGCCCCCTCGACGGCGTGGAGGCCCGCTACATCGCCGTGGTCGAGAACGACGGCATCGGCAACGGCAACTCCCGCTCCGCCGTCATCTCCGACCGCGTCGCCCAGGGCGGCGCCATCATGTTCCCCGAGTTCCTCGACCTGACCATCCAGGACGTCCCCATCGAGAACAACAACACCTGGACCTACACCGGCGACTCCGAGACCGACGTCTTCCTCGTCACCCTCGAGGGCGCCGCATCCCCCTGGCAGGTCTGGACCCGCGGCGACACTGCCGGCTTCGAGCTCCCCGAGATCGAACCCCGCCCCGGCTTCTCCCACACCACCTGGGAGGTCATGGCCATGGGCCTCGACGACACCTCCTTCGAGACCCTCCAGCACACCTCCGCCGCCGGCCTCGACGACGCCATGGATCTCATCGACAGGCAGTCGAACGCGCACCAGCAGTACCACATTGATGTGGAGCCGGAGGAAGAGGGTTGACGGTCGACGGTTGACGGTCGACGGTTCTGGTCGACGGTTTTCCAGTCGACGGTTTTCCAGTCGACGGTTTTCCAGTCGACGGTTCTACAGTCGAGGGTGTCCGTGGTGCCGCGCCGAAGGCGCAACCGTCGACCAACCCACTGTCGACCCAACCGTCGACAGTCGACTGTCAACCGTCGACCTTCCCCTTCAGGTCGGACTCAGCTCGTTCGTCACCTTCAGATCAGACCCCGCCGGATACGAGTACGACCCGGCGTTGTAGTACCCGTAGACGTACACGGCGATGTCCACGTCGGCGGTCTCGGGGCTGTTGCCGGAGTAGACGGTGTGGACGCCGTCGTCGATCTCGCAGAACCAGCTCCAGTAGGTGACGCCGTCGAGCTCGCCGTCCACGAGGGGGCCGCGGCAGCGGGAGTTGTTGACCTCCTGGTCGTCGAGCATCAGGGGGGTGTCGGCGGGGGCGGAGATGACGGCCCAGTTGACGGCGAAGCCCTCGCCGGTGGTGAAGAGGTACAGGGGGCGGCGCTGCTCGAGGGCGGGGACGTAGAGCAGGGCCGAGTCGCCCATGGCGCCCTGGTAGGCGTTGCCGACGTCGGTGCCGACCACGAGGAACTGGGCCACGTGGAGGGGGCCGGTGGACTCGACGATGAACCCGGTGGTGGCCACGAGCTCGTGGTACTCGCCGGCCATGAGCGAGAACGACGCGTCAGGGCCGGGCAGGCTGGTGGTCACGACCGTGTCGTCGGCGTAGGCCATGATCCGGTAGAAGTCGGGCTCGGGGTTCTCGAGGTTGCGCTGGGCCGAGCGGCTGACCACGAACACGTCGTCCATGGACTTCGACGGCATGACCTGCTGCTCGATGTGCTCGGCGCAGCACGACTCGTCGCCGCTCTGCACCACGACCATGGTCATGTCCACGCCGGTGAAGACCGACACGGGCTTGTCGCTGGTGATGTACGTGCCCGTCATGTCCGGGGGCGGATCGAACAGGCTCTGCATGAACGTGGACTGCAGCGTCAGCGTGTCGAACGGCTCGATCTGGAACCCGCGGGTGGTGTCGGCGTGGATGGCCACGTCGCCGAAGATGGGCTCGACGCCGGAGCAGGGCACGTAGGTGTCCATGTCCTGGTCGACGTTGTCGTTCTCCACGTCGTCGCAGTCGTCGTCGATGCCGTCGCCGCACGAGACCACGGCGCCGGGGTAGCGGGTGGGGTCCTCGTCGTCGCAGTCGCCGTCACACTCGGAGACACCGTCCATGTCGACGTCCTGCTCGTCGATGGGCACGGTGCCGTCGCAGTCGTTGTCCATGCCGTCGCAGATCTCGGGGGCGCC
>CAZLEO010000201.1:0-18183 GCA_964558555.1 uncultured Rickettsiales bacterium
GACGACGACGCGGTGGGCGACGACGACGACGCGGTGGGCGACGACGACGACGCGGCCGACGACGACGACGCGGGCGACGACGACGACGATGCGGTGCCTTCTCCGCCGGGCGTCGTGTACACCGTGCCATCGGGGGACTTCAGCGGACTGCACGAGTACTACCACAACGTCGAATGCTCCCAGCACCGCAACGAGGCGGTCATCTCGGCGACCGAGTCCAACAACGACCACGCGGGCGTCGAGCTGTGGTTCTGGGATCCCCCACAGCCCAACAGTCACCTGACCTGGGAGTGGGGGCTGTTCATATGGGAGGGCTGGGGCTGGACCTGGGTGGACGGCGGCGCGGACTGCTGGGCGGAGACGGGCCCCGAGACCTGGCCCCAGACCACGCTGATCTTCGAGTGCGACGAGCTGGAATGGGAGGAGCACGGCGGTCCGGACTTCGACTTCGACGTCGTCGACGGCTCCGCGGTCTGCCCCTGAACGCGCCCCTCAGCGGATCTCCACCAACAGCTCCACGTCACGGTCGCTGGTCGGCCAGCAGCCATTGTCCAGCACCAGCACCCACTCGCCGTCGTCCAGGGGTAGCTCCAGCTCCGCGCCGTTCGAGGCCAGGCCCACCGAGTAGGCCTCCACGCCGTCGCCGTCCTCGAACGCGTCGAGGTCCTCCGAGCGGATCAGGAACACGTCGATCGAGCCGCCGTCCAGCGCCGCGGGGAAGGTGTGCCCGAGCTCGTAGCCCTCGGTGAGGTAGTTCGTCTGGCGCTGGATCGTGCCCAGGAGGCTCAGCTCCACCCGCAGCGTGCGCTCCCCTTCTGGTGGCGCGCCGGCGTCCTCGATGTTGCGGTCGCACGCGTCGTCGAAGGCGTAGTCCTCGAAGAACTCGTCGTCGCCGCCTGCCGCCACCACTGCGGTGGATTCGCCGCCCAGCGTCCCCAAGGTCGGGTGGTCCAGCTCGAAGCCGTAGCCCAGGTCGTCGCCCATGCGCAGCGTGGCGCGGCCGTCGAGGCCCGTGTAGCCGAACGTGGCCTCCAAGTAGCCGGACTCCGCCGTGGTGGCGATGACGCGGACCCCCTCCACGGGATCGCCGTCGCCGTCGGCGACGTCCACGTGGATGTCCACGTACTCGGTGTACAGGTCGGACGGCTCGATGGCCTCGTCGCCGCGGAAGCGGAACACGTGGGCCACCTCGCCGAGCACGCCGGCGTTGTTGTAGGTGTCGTCGTCGAAGATCTCGGCCCAGTCGATGTACGGGTAGTTCGGGTTCGAGCCGATCTCGCCCATGCTGTTGTCCCACATGATCCAGCGGCCGTCCCACAGCTCGTTCCACTCGTGGTCGTCGGCCCGGGCCGAGACCGAGACGGTGGGGATGAGCACGGATTTTGCCGCCGCCGTGGTGAGGATGGAGTACTCGCCGCACGACCCGTATCCCGTGTCGTAGATGTCCACCGGCAGGATCAGGTTGTCCATGTAGTTGAACTGCATGAAGGACTGGATCCAGGTCCCCAGCGCCTCGGCCGCCTCCAGCACCGTGGCCGCGTCCGACACCGCGTCGAGGGCGGACTCGCCGTGCGCGTCGTCCTCGAGGAACAGGGTGCGCCACCACCAGCCGTCCACTCGCATGGGCAGCTCGAGGTAGGACCGGGGGTAGACCACGTACCAGTAGTAGTCCGCGGGTTCGAGCTCGTACGTACCCTGTTCGCCGGTGAGCTCCACGGTGGTCAGGCCCGGTTCGACCTCCACCAGCGAGGCGTACTCGAGCAGTCCGTCCACGGCGTAGATTCCCTCGGCGTTCTCACCGAACACGTCCTCGTCGCCGCCATCGACCATCCACTGCAGGATCTCCGGCGCCGTGGCGGCGATGGCGAACGCCACCTCGTCCACCTGGGCCTCGTCCGCGTCGAGCACCTGGGCGGCCAGGGCGTCCGCGGCGTCGTCTCCGACACCGGCCAGGGCCCAGGCCAGGTCCTCGCGCACCCACTCGGGCGCGCGCTGGAGAGCGTCGGCCGCGTCCCCTTGTAGATCGAGCAGCGGATCGGACACCGGGTCTGGATCCAGGCCGTCGCCGATCCGTACCGTGAAGCGCCCGCCCCCTGCGATGCGCACCTCTGACGACCAGCTCGACGGGGCCGCGTCGTCGTCATCGTCGTCCGCGCCGGCGGAGTCGTCGTCGTCGGCCGGGTCGTCGCAACCGACCGCGCCGAGGGCCAGGGCCGCGGCGAGCCACCACCATCGCATCATGATCATCTCCCCGCTCGGAGTTCGGATCACAGCCCGAACCTCATCAGGATCACCAGTTCGATGGACACCCGATCGTGATGGTCCCCCACCTGGGTCAGCTGCGGCGGCGCGGTTTCGGTGTCCCCCGCCACCAGGGAGCCCGAGGTCAGATCACCCTGGAACCACACGCCAACCTCGACGCCCATCACCGTGCGGGGGTGATACGCCAGGCCCGCGAACACCCCCAGCGCCGCCATGGCCCAGGACGCGGTCTGGATGTTGGTGCCGTCCAGTTTCTTGTCGCCCGCGAAGCGGAACCGGGGCCCGAGGCGGAACAGCGGCTTGAACGGCTTGCGCGGCAGCGGCGTCGTCACCACCCAGGCCGATGCGCCGACCCAGCCGCCCTGTGCGGCGCCGTCCTCGTCCGTGGGGGCGGTCGCGGCAGACAGGTCCTGGACCTGCGACACGGTGTAGGCGTGCTCGCCCCCGGTCAGGCTCGCCGCTCCCCCGATGCCCACCGCACCACCGGGCCAGGCCTCGAAGCCGAGCTGCAACAGGAAGTAGGAGTCCGACTCCAGCCAGTCCACGGTGATCCAGTCGCCTTCCGAGGTCACCGCCTGCACGTGCTGGGCGCGGTATGCGCCGTGCGCGGCGCCGATGCCGACCAGCAGCACCAGGCGCTGCCCCATGGAGTGCCGCCGCGGGCGCCAGTCTTTTAGGGCCATGCCGGCGCGGCGGTATCGCAGGAATTCGTACCCGCCGAGCTCCTCGCGGGCCTCGTCCTCGTCCTGTTGAACCCGCAGCCAACGCAACCTGCGGTTGGCGTCGCGGACCATGGCCTCGAGGTTCCCCGTCCCCTCTTCGGCGGTGACGAACGCCTGGAGGTCGGCTGCGGCCTGCTCGGCCTGGCCGAGGCACTGGGCCAGCAGCCCCCGCCAGTACAGCAGGAACGAGTGCTGCCCCTCGTCGTACGCCAGGTTGACCTGCTGCCACACGGGCGCCACCGCGGAGTAACCCTCGGCCGCCAGGTCGATGTCGCCGCCGTAGATCTCGGCGCAGTGCTGCTGGTGGACCTCGGCGGCGAGGACGGCCAGATCGTCTGCGGTCGGCTCGCCTGCCGCCGTGAGCGGCGTGGCGAGCAGCAGCGTCAGCGTCGCGATTCGGATCACGATCGCTTTCCCGTGGTCTGCATCACAGCCCGAACCTCACCAGGACCATGAAGTCGATCGACCACCGGCTGGGATCGTCCCCGCGGGTCGTCAACGAGGCGGGCGCGGCCTCGACATCCCCCGACAGCTCGTTTCCGGACGTGAGGTCATGGAACACCCACGCGCCGAACTCCACGCCCACCACCGTCCGGGGGTGGTAGGCCACTCCGGCGAACGCGCCCATCGATGCCATGGCCCAGGCCTTGGACCCGGCGACGGCACCGCCCGGGTCCTGGGCGCTGGTGAACCTGAACCGGGGGCCGAGGCGGATCAGCGGCTTGACCGGCTTGCGCGGCAGCGGCGTGGTCGCCACCCAGATCGTGGTGCCGATCCAGGGATTGCCCAGGGTGCTCCACTGGTCGTCCGGGATGGTCACGTCGGCCAGGTCGTCGACCGCCACGACATCGTTGTAGAGCTCGCCCGTGGTCACATCGAACACCGCCCCGATGCCGATCGCGCCGCCGGGCCAGGCCTCGACGCCGAACTGCGCATGGAAGTAGATCTCCGAGGAGAGCCAGTCCACGGCGACCCAGCTCCCATCCGAAGCCACGGCCTGCGTGTGCTCCGTCTTGTGCGCGCCGTACAGAATCCCCATACCGACCAGCAGGACCACGCGTTGCCCCATGGAGTGTCGCCGCGCGCGCCACTCGGCCGGGGACAGACCGGAGCGGACGAACCGCCGGGCCTCGTGCGGGCCCATCGTCCTGCCGGCCGCCTCCTGGAGCTGCGCCATGCGTATTCGCGTCATCCGCCGCTGGGCGTCGCCGACCATGGCGTCGAGGTCCTTGTTCTCCCCCTCGGCGGCGATGAACGCCTGGAGGTCGTCCATGCTCGCGTCCCTCTGACCGAGGCACGCCGCGAGCAGGCCGCGCCAGTACAGCAGGAACGGCTGCTGTCCCTCGTCGTACACCTGGTTCACCTGCTGCCAGACCGGCGCCACCGCCGTGTACCCCTCGGCCGCGAGGTCGACGCTGTCGCCGTAGATGTCGGCGCAGTGTTCCTGGTGGACCTCGGCGGCGAGGACGGCCACGTCGTCCGCGGTCGGTTCGTCCGCGGCCGCGAGCGGCGTGGCGAGCAGCAGGGCCAGAATCGTCGTCTTGCGCAAGGTCACTCCCCGTGCGGCTTGTCCCGTACCCGAACGACATTATCATTGGTGGCGGAGAACGCACGATGATCGACCTGCTCGCATTCGACGCGGACGACACCCTGTGGATCAACGAGCCGCGCTACCACGCTGGCGAGCACAAGCTTGCCCGCGTCCTGGCCGACTTCCTGACCGCCGAGCAGGTCCACGACGAACTCTACGCCACGGAGATTCGCAACCTGGAGGTGTACGGCTACGGGGTCAAGGCCTACACCCTGTCCCTGCTGGAGACCGCGCTGCGCTGCAGCGACGGCCGCGTCCCCGCCGCCGGCGTCGCCGAGCTGCTGGACCACGGCAAGGAGATGATGCAGGGTCCCATCGAGCTGTTCGACGGCGTCGAGGAGACCCTCGCGACCCTGGCCGAGCGCCACCCCCTCGCCCTGATCACCAAGGGCGACATGTTCGAGCAGACCGTCCGCATCGAGCGGTCCGGCCTCGCCCGCTACTTCCGCCACGTGGAGGTCGTCGGCACCAAGAACGAGGACGTCTACCGCCGCCTCCTCGACCGCTGGGGTATCGCCGCCGATCGCTTCGTCATGGTGGGCAACAGCCTCAAGTCCGACGTGCTCCCGGTCACCGCCCTGGGCGGCCGCGGCATCTTCATCCCCTACGCGCTGACCTGGGCCCACGAGGACGTGGACGAGTCCGAGGCAGCCGGATCGGACCACGTGACCGTGGAGACCTTCCGGGACGTGGTGGGCGTCGTCGACAGGTTCTGACCTCCTCCTCCCCGAGCGGCCAGCGGACGCGCGCCGTCAGTCGCAGGGTGCCCTCAATCCCCGATTGATCCGCTCGACCACGAAGAAGATCGTCACCTCGTCGTCGCCCAGCTGGGCCTCGACCACCACGTCGGTGTAGCAGTACGCGTCGTCGGTCTCCATGTCCGCGTAGGGCGTCACGTCGTCCATGGCGAACGACCCGCCAGGCGCCACGCGGACCACCGGCGAGTCGTCGTCGGGCGTGAACACCAGCTCCTCCTCGCAGCCGTTGGTGCCGCTCATCTCCAGCCAGGCGCACGATCCCGTGCCCACGATGTCGAGGCAGTCCGTGGCCGGCTGGATCGTCACCGGGCCGGCCTCGCCGTAGTAGCAGCCGCAGCCCATCATCACCGCCGCGATTGGCAGGCCGAAGCCGATGCACAGGGTGACGAGCCATCGAGTCGAGCTGTTCATGGTCATGTGTGTGCTCCCATCGTCGTCGTCGCGGCGATGGGTAGCAAGATCGGGACCAGCCCGCCGGTGATTTCGGTGCTGGGGGACTACGGCGCCAGGCCCAGCAGTGCACCTCTGGTCATCGTCTCTTGTCTAGGTCCGACGGGCCGGGAGGGGAACCTACGAGAGGTCCAGCTCCACCACGAACGGGAACGCCATCGTGGCCATGGAGTCGTTCCACATCCCGACGAGGCCGCCGGTGGTGTACAGGTGCGCGTAGTGCTCGCCGGAGTTGGCATTGTTGGGTTCGCTCGTGGACCAGGCGGCGAAGGAAGAGCGCGAGCCGTCGACCCAGCGGTATCGACCCTCCTCATGCTCGTCGGTGTAGCCGATCCAGCAGTGGGCGTGGGATCGCGCGGACATCATCTCGGTGACGAAGTCGTTCTCGGCCTGCCCGCCGATCACCACGAGGTGGCCCCCCAGCCCGGTCGCGTGATCCCGCGCCTGCTGCCACGACATGGCCGTGTCGACGGGGATGTACGCGTGCCCCCCGAAGAGCTCCGGCGCGGTGAAGCTCGCGGTCAGCAGGTGCTGCAGCGGCACCTCCACCGTGCCCATCACCGTCTGCACCGCCAGCGCCCGCTCCTGCGGCGCGCCGCCGACCACGTCGCCGTTGCGCAGCCGCAGCGTGAACGTCTCGCCGTCGCCATTGCTGTCAAGCGACTCGATGCTCGCCACCGGCACCTCCAGCAGGCCGAACGCCGACACGAACACCAGCTCGCCCGTGCGCGGCGCCCCCACGATCCGCGACCCCCCGTTCACCTCCACGCTGACGCGGTACAGGTCCTTGATTTGCGTCGCCCCCGCGAGCTGGGGGAGTCCGAGCAGGGCCAGGACCACGAGGACACACAGGGATCGGATCGAACGCATCTCTCACTCCAGGTTCGGGCGCCGGTGCGCGGCCGGGGTCGGCCGTCAGTCGTTGGGTGAGACAGCGGGGGAGGGGGATCGGTTCCCGGAGATGTTCACGACCGCAGTGGACCTCACGAACAGTCCCACAGGGTTCCGCAGCTCTCCGGCAGGTACTCGGGGTGTACCCAATCGCACTCGAGCTCCTCGAGGTCGTGCAGGCAGGTGGCGGCGTCGTCGGGGACGTAGGTGCAGTACTCGGCGGTGTACTCCCAGCCGAAGAGGTAGGCGCTCTCGAGCTCGGTGCGGCACTCGCGTTCGTCCTCGTACTGCAGGTCGTCGGGATCGCTGCACTCGTAGAGCCGGTCGCAGACGATGGCGGCTCGCTGGGCGCAGAAGGTCTCGATGGAGAGGGTGCAGCCGGGAGTGACCAGGGCGGTGAGCACGATGGGGATGGCCAGAATCCGGCTGGTCATGGTTCCTCCTGCCCCCTCGTGAGGATCATGTCGCGGGGAGGAGGAACGTGACGGTGGACCTACCAGGGGGTGGGCGGGATGTCCGTGGCGGAGACACCGGGGGTGGCATCGGCGTTGATGCAGCCGCTGTAGTTCACGCAGCTGTGGCAGCAGCAGTCGCCGGCGAAGTCGCCCTCGTAGGGCCAGGCGCCTTCCACGGTGCAGTCGTTGTCGTCGCTGGGCGAGCCGCCGCTGCAGTAGCCGCCAGCGTTGCCGCCGTGCATCACGTCGCGGCCCTCGTCGCCGTAGATGAAGTTGCTGCCGGTGGTGCCCACGAGCATGTCGTTGCCCTCGGCGCCCTCGAGGTAGTCGTCGTTGGGGCCGTCCACGATCCAGTCGTGACCGGCCTCGCCGTACAGCCGCAGGCCGGCCTTCCAGTCGTCGGGCCAGCCGTCCACGGCATAGCGCTCGGCCGGGGTGAAGGGATCGTTCTTGACGTTGTCGCAGTACTGGCGGCCGCCGGGGTAGCCGAAGGCGGACAGCATGATGGTGTTGTCCATTGCGTTGCCGACGATGACGGCGTCGAGGGCCTCGTCGCGCATGTAGTCGCCGTCGAAGGAGCAGACGCGGACCCCGTCGGAGCACACGATCATGGCGTCGTCCTCGTGGTACAGGCCCATGGCGTAGAGGTCGCGGCTGGACTGGAGGCCGTAGCGCACGTGCTGGTGGTCCGAGGGGATGTGGCATTCCTGCATCACCTCACCCCAGTTCAGGTCCAGGACCATGCGGCCGTCGTCGAGCAGGTTGGTCACGTCGAGGATGAGCTCGAGGTGGTCGGGGGCGTCGAAGTGGATGGTGTCGCCGGCCACGTCCTTGCCCTCGGCATCCAGGGGGATCACCGTCATGTTCTGGAACGCGACGTCGTCGCCGAGGGCCAGCGTCGCGTTGTGGTCCGACACCAGCACGGTCAGCTCGTCGGCGTCGTACAGGGTGCCGTCGAGGGTGTAGATGGCCGAGATGCCCTTCTGGGTGCCGTCGATGTAGGCCACGGGCGCGAGGTCGCCGGCCAGCTCCAGCTCGCCGTTCTTGCCCTGGACGGTGTACTGGGCCAGGTACAGCAGCAGGTCCAGCTCGTCGCCCCCGTCCACCTGGGAGATGAACAGGGTGTTCTCGACCTCGATGTCGGCGGTGTACTTCGTCAGATCGAGGACGAAGGCCTCCCCTTGCTTGGCCTGGGCCGTACCCAGCAGACCCAGGGTGGTCACCGCGGTGAGGGTGAAGATCGAACGATGGAGAGTGTTGAACGTCATGATCGTGGCTCCTTTCACGAACGACTATGACGTCCGAGCCGGCGATTCATGCGTGACACAGGCGTTACCTGGAGCGACGTCGTGTCATGGGGTCGCGGGGCAGGCTCCGGGCAGGTGGGCGTCGAGCCACAGCAGGCGCTGCTCGATCCAGTCGCGCAGGTAGGCGATCTCGTCCTCGTAGGTCTGGCCCACGTGGTAGTTGGGCCACAGGTAGGTGCCCAGGACGGGCCACCGGGTGTGGTCGCGGGGTTCGGCGACGGCGAGCTGGACGAGGTGCTCGTCGATGACCGCGTCGATGTGGTCCATGGACAGCACGTCGCCGCGCAGCTCCTCCCAGCGGCAGCGCAGGTCCGCGGTGAATGCGGGGTCCTCCATCAGCCGCTCCCACCACGGCGTGTACTCGTCGGGCCAGGCAAAGCACCAGTTGGTGTACACGACCAGCCCGTCGACCATCCAGCCCTCGCAGTAGTCCACGTTGGCAAAGGCGATGTTGAAGTCCCACAGGGGGCCCATGTAGAGCAGGCCGCCGTCCACGTCGGCGGCCTTGTGGTAGTACGAGCTCTTCTTGTAGCCGTCGATGTTGCGGGAGATCTCCTGGGCGATGGCGAAGTCCACCCACGACGGCACGTCGATCCAGGCGCGGTAGCCCTGGTCGGGATCGGCGAAGTCCGGGCCGGTCATCACCGCCTCGAACTCGTCGACCCACGCGCGCAGGTACGCGTCCTGCTCGGGGGTGATGTCGTCGTGGCGGGGGTAGTGGTGGTCCCAGACGATCTGCCGGGCCGACGTCCAGCCCTCACCCTGGCCGGCGCCCTCGCGCTTGAAGATGTACCCGCCCGTGAGGTCCCCGTCGGCGGCGGTGGTCGCGGGCTGCGCGATGTCGACACGACCGGGGGCGCGCTTGATCTTCTCGATGACCACGTAGACGCCGTTGTAGTCCCCGTCGAGGAACAGCTCGACGATCCGGGTCCGCGGTTGCCACCGCCCCATCTCGCTGCCCAGCCGGTAGATCAGCACGTTGCGCAGGAAGGTCTTGTCCGAGTAGGGGCCGTACAGCACCCAGTCCGACTCCTCGGGCATGCCCAGCAGCATCACGTCCACGTCCTCGCCGTTGAGGTCGCGGGTCTCGAGGTTGTAGCTCTTCTTGTCGAAGCCCGACGACGTCTGCCCGCGGATCTCGATGCCGATGGGGCCGTCCCAGGTGCGGGGCGCGTCGTCCAGGTCCAGCAGCGACCCGTCGTGGTCCTCGATCAGCTGCAGCCGGCCGTCGACCTTGTCCTCGTCGTGGATCGGTTCGACGGTCTCCACCAGCAGGACCGGGGGGACGTCGAAGGGGACGTACTCGGCGCCGGGGACGTGTTCGGGTTCGTCGTCCGAGTCGTCGTCGGCTTGGTCGTCGTCGTCGGCCGTTGCGTCGTCGTCGTCCGTGGTCGTATCGTCGTCATCGTCGGGATCGCCGGTGGACAGATTCCCGCTGGAACTGCAGCCGATGGCGAGGGCCAGCGTGAGGATGGCAAACCAGGGTCTCATGGGGAGTCGATCATACCGTCAAGCCGCGCCCGCCGCGGTCACGATGTGGAGGTTGGATGTCCGCGCCCGCCGCTCGCTCGCTGATCCTGCTGATCTTGGTGACAGGCGCGCCGGCCGCAGCCGCCAGGACCGTGTACGTGGACGGCACGGCCGGGGCCGAGGGCAACAGCGGGCTCGCGCCCGACGAGGCGGTGCTCACCATTATTGAGGGGGTGGCGCTGCTCGAGCCCGGGGACGAGATGGTCATCGCCGCCGGTGTGTACTACGAGCAGCCGGAAATCTACGTCCCCGGCGCCAGCGAGGAGGCGCCCGTGTGGATCCGAGCCCAGCCCCTCGGATCCGTGACGATCAGCGGCATGTCGCCCAGGGCCGCGAGGGGCGAGGTCGTCTGGCAGGAGACCGCCTGGGAGGGGATCTACCGGGCCGAGCACGAGCCCGCGGTGTTCGGCGTGCACGACGGGGTGTTCCTGTTTCGCTACAACGACGTGGAGGATCTCGCCGCGGGCGCGGTCGAGTTCGCATCCCTGGCGATCCACGGGACGTCGGTGTTTCTCGACCTTCCGGACCAGGGGTTCGCCTGCGACGGGGACGATCTGTACCTCAAGCTCCCCGGTGGCGCCGATCCCAACGGCCAGTCGGTTCTCCTGTCCACGGGAAGCGAGGGCGAGACCGACACGCTGGGGCTGCTGTGGATCTCGAGCACGCCGCACGTGATCCTCGACGGCCTGCGGTTCCAGGGGTCGGGGCTCCACGGCATCCGCTTCGACGCCGACAGCGTCGCGCCGACCATCCGCAACACCGTGTTCGAGTACGTGGTTCGCGGCGTGCTGCTGCCCGACGACGGGCTCGTGGAGTGGTCCGAGTTCGGCCACCCGGGGTTACGCGCGTTCGCCGACGAGGTGTACGCGGTCAACCCGGACCACGACCCGGACGCCATCTTCCACCTGGTCATGGAGTACCAGACCCACGAGGGCACGACCCCCACGCTGATGGACGGCTGTCTGGCCACCTCGTTCTGGTACGACGTGCCCTCGGTCGGCTGCGAGTTCAGCCACAACCTGCTGCACGAGGCGATCGACGGCGAGAAGCTGGGGTTGTTCGACGACTCCGAATCCCACCACAGCGTGTACGAGGCCAACTTCGACAACCACATGGAGTTCGAGGCCTACCCGGAGTCCTTCCACACCGAGAACCTCGCCCTGCATCACAGCCTGCTGTTGTCTTGCCCCATGGGAGCGGTGGGGCACGAGGGGTCCAACATCGTCGGCCCCCACCACGTGTACCGCAACGTGATCGACGGCCACGACGATCTGGGCCTCTCCTCGTGGACGCAGATCAAGTCCTACGCCGACAACGCCACGGGCGGCATCCACTACTACAACAACGTGATCCGCGGCGGTGATCGGCAGCTGTTCTGGACGTCGCGCGAGCACCTGGTGTTCCGCAACAACATCGTGGTGTTCGAGGACCTCGGCGACGTCGAGGACCCCGAGATCCCCCTGGACAGCGACTACAACCTGCTGGTCAACCTGGACGACGAACCCTGGATTCGCGGCGTCGACCACGGCCTGTACCTGGGCGACGATCCCGACGACGTGGGATTCGTCGACTACCTCCAGCTGGACTACGGCCTCGTCGCGGGCAGCCCGGCCGTGGACGCGGGGGTGTCCATCCCCGGCTACACCGACGACGTGGCCGACGGCGCCCCCGACCTGGGCGCCTTCGAACTCGGCGATCCCGCCGGCCCGGACTGGCCCCGCCCCCGGCACACGACGTTCACCTGCGATCCTCCCGAGCGCTGGAATGGGGACGTGCCCGAGGACTACTGCGGCGACGACGACGACTCGGCGCCCGGGGACGACGACGACTCGGCTCCGACCGGGGACGACGACGACTCGGCTCCGACCGGGGACGACGACGACGCTCCCGGGGACGACGACACCGGCGAGGATGGGTGTGCCTGCAGCGCAACCGCGGCGGCCGGGGGAGTCCCGGCGGTCCTGGCGTGGCTCGCGGTGGCGCTGGCCCTGCGTGGCCGCCGCGGTCCCTAGGTCCCCGGCACGTGCACGCCGCCGCGGAGGCGACCGCGCGCGTGGTTCCACAGCTCGCCGTACACCGCCGCGGGCAGCACCAGGTTGTCGACCTCCACGTCCTCGTCGCGTTTCTCCTTGTTGTTCTCGTCGTGGGTGATCGTGACCGTGGTGATCGTCATGACGTGGAACCGGCGACACTCGGGGCAGTTGAGCAGCCCGAGCTCGCTGTAGCGGGCCGCGCCCAGCGTGCTCATCTGCAGCTCGTCGGTGGTGTGGGGGACCCGGCGCAGCAGCCTTTCCACGAACGCCTCGGGATCGCGCAGGGGCACGAACGGGCCGATGGTGGAGCTCGTCTTCAACCAGACCTTGCAGCGCTCGCAGTAGGGATCGCTCGTGGCCCCCAGGGCGACGACCGCCGGGATGCCGAGGATGATGCCGGCCTCGACCAGCCAGATGACCCACAGCACGAGCCCGGTCGGGGTGACCGAGAGGATGGACCAGGCGCCCTCGCTCGCGGTGACCGCCATGGAGGCCCCCAGCAGCAGCGGGGAGTACGTGTCGATGGTGTGTTCGGTGAAGATCGCCATCCAGCGCGACCACTGGAACCACAGGGCCAGCCCGCCGAGGAACAGGCCCATGCCGAAGCCGGCGAAGGGGCTGCGCACGTGGCCCGTCCGGATGCAGCCGATCGCCACGAGCCCCATGGCGAAGCCGAGCCCCACGGTGATCAGGAAGTTCAGGTACACGAAGGGGATGTAGAAGATGAGGTACGCGTAGATCAGGCCCAGCACCCAGGCGATCGGCGGGCCCACGGCCAGACAGGCGATCACGCCCAGCGGGCCCACGGCACCGGAGGGTTCGTAGTAGGTGGGTTGTGCGGTCGTCATGGCGGCCTCCTCGCTGCATCAGGTGTGGACGAGGGGCGATCTCGTGACGATCGGATTCGCGAGGGGCCGCCTGAGGTATGGTTGGCTCCTGGGAGGCCTGGATTGCGACGACTGCGGATCATCGCCACGTTCGCCGCCCTCGCCCTCGCCGGCTGCGGGGCCGATCGACAGACCCCCTCCGTGGAGCCGGCCGTCGCCGAGGAACCGGCCGCGCCAGGGCCTGTGGCTCGCCTGGAGTCGGTCCGTATCGAGGGCGTGCCCCACGTGGTGCAGAAGCCGCTGTATTGCGGCGAGGCCTGCGCGGAGATGTGGCTGCGCAAGCTGGGGCGAGACATCGATCAGGACGGGGTGTACGCGCAATCCGGGCTGGCGCCGGACCGCGGGCGTGGCGCGGGGACCGACGGGTTGAAGATCGCCCTGGAGGCGCTGGGGTTCGAGCTGGGAGACGTGCGCTACCGCTTCGCCCCGGCTTCGGCCGATGGGGAGCTGGATCGGCTGTTCGCCGAGATGCACGCCGATCTGGTCGCCGGCGTCCCGTCGATCATCAAGATGCGCACCGATCCGGACGAGGAGGAGTCGGAGCACTTCCGGCTGGTGCTGGGCTACGATGCCGCGGACGACGAGGTCATCTACCACGAGCCCGGCGACGCGAACGGCGCCTACTCGCCCATCGAACGCGAGCGGTTGCTGGAGCTGTGGCCCTCGAGGCACGCCGAGGACGAGTGGAACGTGGTGCGGTTCAGGCTCGCCGGTGGGCTGGCGGGAGGGAATTGAACATGGTTGCGAGGTGGGTTCTGGTGGCTGCGGGTGCCCTGGCGATGGCGTTGCCCGGTGCCCAGCGCGCGAAGGCGTCGGAGCTGGACGACCTGCAGGAGATCGTCGACGGCGTATCTCGAGCGTCTTCCGAGGTGAAGATCTCGCTGCTCGCCGCGGGGTTCGAGGAGGTCGCGCGAAACCACGGCTGGGACGTCGGCGTATGCCTGGATGCCTGGGGGGCGCGCGGGCGCTCTCAGCGCGAGGATCCCGCTCAGGCGATCGCCGCGGCGTACCTGGGCTGCGAGGCCATGTGCCCGCGCGGGGACATCGAGGCCACGGCCCGGGCGGTCGTGGCTGCGAACCCGCGGGAGCGGACCGCCGTGCTGGTGGCGGCGTGCGACGCGGAGGGACCGGATCCCGTGTTCACCGGGGACCTGGCGCCGCTGCGCGAGCAGATGTCCTTCACCGACTTCTGGGCCTACCGGTCCATGTACGCGACCGCGTTCGAGCGGCTCGACGCCATCGGTGGCGAGCGCTCAGCGGCCGTGCGAACAGCGCATGAGGAGTTCCTCGCGAAGGTCGCGCGAGCCCTCGCCAACACGGAAGACGGACGCGACCTCGTCGGTCTCGCGGAGCTGTGCAGCCGCGTCAGGGCCGACCACCCCCACGACGACCTGGTCACCGTCTCGCCCGATCCCGGCGTCCCGTATGCGGACGTGCTGGCGGTGTTCGAGGCGGCGCGCGGGGTGGCGTTCGAGAAGGGGTGGAAGGAGGGCGAGTGGTTCGGCATGTTCGTCCTCGAGGATCCTTCCTGGGAGACCCAATAGCGCCCGCCTGATCCTTTCCTCGCGATCGGGTATCTTGCCCGGCCATGAAGCCCGCCTCCGACGACCTGTTCCCGCCGCCGCCTCCGCAAGCTCTCGATCCGGATCCCGGCTGGCTCCCACTGGGCGAGTGGCCGTTCCCCACCGGCAAACCCGGTCGCTTCGTGGTCGGGGATGACGGTGGCACGCGCTTCCGCCTGCGCTACTACCGTGACGCGGACGACCCTCAGCGGCTGCACGGCAAGGTGTGGTTCGGTCCCGGGGCGGAGGGGCCCCCCCGTCACGCCCACGGCGGATCCATGGCCGCGTTGCTGGACGAGGCCTCCGGCATGGCCGCCTGGGTCGCCGGCATACCCGTGGTCGCGGCCACACTCACCACGCGCTTCAAGCGGATGCTGCCGCTGGGGCAGGTCGTCGAGTTCGAGTCCCGCATCGTGTCGAGGAAGGGCCGCCGGGTGACCATCGAGGCGCGGCTGTTCGACGGCGACACGGTCTACTCGACGGCCGAGGGGCTGTTCATGGTCATCTCCGAGGATCTGGGCAAGGCTCTGGACGGGGAGACGGGATATCGAGCCTCCGGGAGCTGATCAGGGCTGCGCGGCCAGGTTCAGCCGGATCTCCACCTGCGCCCCGACCACCGTCGCCTCCCCGTACCGACCCTTGTAGTCCTTGAAGACCAGCCTCTGATCGGTGAGCTCGAGCTTCTCGAGGTAGCTGTCGAGGTTCGCGGCGAGGTGGCCGAAGGCGGCCGCGGCGGCTTCGGCAGAGGGGTGGGTGACGCGGATGAGGGTCGTGGGCTCGTCCCCCTCCACGGCGTAGTCGGCGGCCACCGCGCTCGCGGTCTCGCCCAGCTGCAGGATGTCGCCCGGGCCCAGCGTGACGAGCTCGGCGAGGGTGAAGGGACCGGCGACGACGCGCTCGGACAGGCGGACGCGGCCCTCGGCGGGGAGCCCGGCGAAGGGATCGGGCAGCGGGTCCTGCGGCGCCGCCTTGGCGATCTGGCGGGCGAGCTCGGTGATGACCGGGCGCAGCGACGACTGGCCGCCGGGGATGGTGGTGACGACGAAGTAGCGGTCCACCACCACCAGCACCTGCTGGGGGTTGGTGGAGTGGCGCTGGGCGATGCCGGGGTTGGGCTGCTCGCGGCCGTTGATGCGCGTCAGGTAGATCCCCAGCGCGGCGGTGGGATCGTCCATGACGTGGATCTCGGCCATCACCACCTCGCCCCCGCCGTCGTGGAAGTGCTGGATGTGCAGGTGATCGAAGCCGTACTCCAGGAAGATCTCGGAGCCGCCGTTGATGTGGCCGTACAGCTCGGCGCCGCGGTACTCGCGGGGGTCTCCGGCGCGGACCCAGCCGGGCTGGAAGCCGTCGTCGGGGAGCAGATCCTCGGGACCGGCCGCGGCAGGGCCGACCACGGCGAGGGCCAGCAGCATCGCCGCGAACCTCACGCGGTCACCTCCAGCAGCTCGATGCGGTCCGGATCGGCCACACCCAGTCCCAGCCGCTGGCCGTAGTGCAGGTACTCGGTGTAGCGCGGGTGCTCGTCCACCTTCATCTCCATCTCCTTGCGCTTGGCCAGGATGTGGCGGTGGCAGGTCATGTCCAGGGCGAACGGGTCGGTGGCCAGGTACAGGGCGCACGGGCGATAGACGTACTGGGCGTCCAGGCCCGGCCCGCCGCCGTACTGGGCGCGCAGGGCGTCGGCGATGTTGAGCACCAGCTTGTCGCGCACCCACGGCGCGGCGAGCACCTCGGTGCACACGTCGAAGAACAACGGCTGGTGCAGGCGGCCGGTGTTGCAGATGGCCGCGTAGCCGAGGTTCTTGGTGGCCACGGAGATGCCGTGGCCGGTGTTCTTGACCGCGGGCAGGTTGACGATCTTGGTCAGCTCCTGCGTGACGAGCTTGCCGAAGAAGGACTTCTCGCCGTTGAACACGTGCTGGTTGAGGTAGTACTCGTCGTCCTTGTACCCGGGCACCCCCTTGCCCACCACGCCGGTGGCCAGATAGTAGGCCTCGGGATCAAAACGATCCTCGCTGATGTGGCGACCTTCCGCGGTGCGCCAGCTGTCCCCCTCGTCGTCCATCATCTGCAGCGCCTCGATGCGCACGCCGGGGAAGCTGTCGATGGTGAAGCCCGCGTCCTCGAGCATGCCCGCGAAGCGATCCCAGATGACGATGTTGCCCAGGGGCAGGCCGTTGTCAGCGAGCCACTTCACCACCGCGTCGACGAGCTCGGGTTTGGTGCTGATCACCGGGGCGCCCACCGGGTTGACCTTGAGGCCCACCACGTCGCTGGCGGTGAAGAGCATGCCGAACGCCTCGGTCGGGGTCTTGCCGGTGAGGCGGGCCAGGCCGGCGTCGAGCATCTCACGCACCACGGCGGCGTCCACGGACTCGTCCGTGGCGGCGCGGGCGTCGGCGACCTGCACCACGCGGCCGGGGAAGGGGCCGGGGACGGCCGCGTCGCCGCGGGGCACGGCGGTGAACTCCTTGATGTTGGTGCGGATCTCCTCCTTGACCGTGGGCTCTGCGGCGGCGCGCGGCGGCACCCCCAGCACGGCGCCGCCGGCGATCACGGTGCACGCGCCCAGGCCGCGGAACACGTCGCGGCGCGTGGGGGGGGAAGGCATGGAGTCGTAGCGTCGGGTCATGGTTCCTCCGGGCCCGATCCGCGCTGCGGTCGCACCCGCAGCTGCAGGCGGTCCAGCTTAGCAGCCGCCGCCGCAGGACCGCCGCCCATCGTTTCCAGGTAGCCGAGGCGAACGTTGGAAGGACTGTCTCGCGGCTGGATCTCGCCCGCGATCGAGGGTACGTTTTGAGCGCCCATGTTCTTTACATGGGCTTTGCGAGAGGACGCGTGATGACCGAGCGAATCATGTACAAGCGGCGGTTCCTGTTCTGGGGTCTCGTGGCCGGTGTGGCTGCGGTGCTCGTGCCTGTGGCCATGCGGGTCGAGGTGGCCGACGCCCTCGGTGGCGGTCCGGACGGCTTCGGCTACTCGTGGACCGACGACGTGACCTACGACTACGAGCAGGCCGGCAGCGGTACGGGCCTGGGCGACGACGCGCAGACGATCGTGCCCATCGGCTTCGACTTCGAGTTCTACGGCCAGGTGTACTCCGAGGTCACCGTGTGCTCGGACGGCGCCATCCACTTCGACGGCAACATCCCGGTGGACAGCGACAGCGTCTCGCTGGCGGTGACCGACACGCGCGGCATCTTCCCGTTCTGGGACAACCTCAACCCCAGCGCGGGCGGCGACGTGTACACGTCCACCGTCGGCACCATGCCCAACCGGGTGTTCATCGTCGAGTGGCGCAACGTGCCCCACTGGTTCAACAACGCGCCGTACTACTACATCGGCGATGGGTCCTTCGAGGTGAAGCTGTTCGAGGAGGACAACTCCATCGAGTTCCACTACGCCGACGTGAACTGGGGCGAGCCCAACTACGACTTCGGCGCCAATGCGGCCGTCGGCATCGCCGACCCCACCCAGGGCTACTACCTGCTGGTGAGCCACGACACGGCATCCCTGTCGGCGAACTACGCCCTGCGGTTCGATCCGCCGGGCACCTGCGTGGACGTGGACGGCGACGGCTGGACCGACTGCGATGGTGACTGCGACGACGCCGACGCGGACATCCACCCGGGCGCGGCCGAGACCTGCGACGACGGCATCGACTCCAACTGCGACGGCCAGATGGACGAGCTCGCCGACGCGGACGGCGACGGGTTCACCACCTGCGACGGC
>CAZLEO010000202.1:0-17903 GCA_964558555.1 uncultured Rickettsiales bacterium
AGCGATCGCCCCTGTGTTTCAACTAATACTATTAGCTTAACCGATCACGGATGCATCGGACACGGAAGCTTCCCCGCTGGCGGGGTCGTCGCTTGAGAAGTCGTCGAACCACGGGTCGCCCGAGTCCCCGGACCTGGGACCTGCGGGCGGGGAGCCGGCAAGGCTGGGCCGGCCCATGGGCTTGGGCTTGCCGGGCTTGGCCCTGGGGGGGAACGAATCGTTGCTGAAGGACTTGCGTCCGCCGCTCGGGCGGGGCGGGAACTCGCCCGAGGATCGGGACGGCCGGCCACCACCTCCACCGCCACCGCCACCGCCGCCGAGGGGGCCCGCAGCGGGGAAGGGCCCCTCGTTGAGGGCCTGGCTGGCGTAGGCGAACTTCAGCGCCTCCTCCACCTCGTGGGCGGGGACCTTGCGCGCGTCGATCTTGAGCCCGGTCTCTTTATGCAGCCGCGCCAGCATGCCCTTGTTGTTGGGATCGGACGCCACCACGGTCAGGGTCGTGGCCGTGGCGCGGATGGGGAGCACGCGGAACATCATCGCGAGCTTCAGCGGCACCTTGGTGAGGGTGTCGCCCGTGGGGAGGGGGAAGCTGAACTTGGGCGCAGTCGCCACGACTCCTCCGTCTGCTATGGACGCGGGCGCCCCCGTTCCACGGCCCGCGCGACCCGAGATCGGGTCGACAACGATTCTACACGAAAGCGGGGGGATCAGTCGCCGATGCGAGCCAGGGCTCGGTTGGCCTTGCCGGCCCAGCGCCCCTCGCCCGCGGCGGCCTTGCGCAGCTGCGTGCGCGCCTCGTCGTCGCGGTCCTGCAGGTGGAGGGTCCACGCGAAGTAGTAGCGGTACATGGGATCGTCCGGGTCGCGATCCAGGGCCCGCTCGATCAGCCCCTCGGCCACGTGCGGGCGCTCGCACATCAGGTGTGACACGCCGGCGTAGAACAGGGGCGCGGGGTGGGTCTCGTGGGGCCCGGCGGCGCGTCCGAGGAACACCGCGGCGTCCTCGAAGGCGTCGGTCTCGTAGGCGCGGATCCCCTCCTCCCAGGCCCACAGGGCGACCTCGTCGCTGGACAGGGGCCGCCAGTCGGTGGAGGGCGCGGGCTTGAGCGGCCCGAAAGGGCCGGTCCGGCCGAGGACGAGGTAGGAAGCGATCCCGGCGGCGAGGAGCACCACCAGCGGCACGATCACCCTCGCCCGCACCAGGGGGGACTTGCGCGCCTCGGTCATCGCGGCGGCTCCTGGACCGACTCGGTCCGGGTCACCTCGGTCCGGCGGCCGTCGAACGACACCTGCGCCAGGGCCGTCGCGGGGTCGTGCTCCAGCCACAGCCAGGTACCGCGGGTATGGGACTCTTCCAGCAGCGCTCTCTTCTCCTCGAGGATGTCCAGTGGGGATAGATCGTACCCCATGGTCCACGGAAGGCGGAGGTGACTTCGCGTGGGAAAGATGTCGCCACAGAACACCACGTCCGGTTCGGTGAGCCCCTGCACCCGCACGGCCTGGTGTCCGGGCGTGTGGCCGCGCGTGGCGACGACCTCGATGCCCGGCAGCACCGGCCCCGAACCCGGCAGCAGGTCCAGCGGCGCCGCGCCCTCGGCGTAGGGCCGCCAGTCCATCTCCCGGTAGCTGCCCGCGTCGCGCGGGGTGGGGGCCTGGGCCCACTCCCAGTTCGTCCGTTGAACGTGCAGCGTGGCGTTGGGGTACGTGGGGACCACGTCGTCGCCGTCGAACCGCGTCAGGCCGCCGGCGTGGTCGAAGTGCAGGTGAGTCTGGATCACGTCCGTGACGTCGGCGGGATCGCGGTCGAGGCGCTGCAGCGCGTCGGGGATGCCGTCGTCGCGCTGGATGGCGAAGCGGTCCCGCTCCAGCGTCGTCCACTTGTCGCCGATGCCCGTATCCACCAGCACGAGCCGCTCGCCGTCGTCGAGCAGCATGCAGCGGCACACCAGATCGATGCGGTTGGCGCGGTCCGGAGGCTGCTCCCTGGACCACAAGGGTCGCGGGACGACCCCGAACATGGCGCCGCCGTCGAGGCCGAAGTGGGCCTCCACCAGCGCCCAGATCTCGAAGCGGCCGAGGATCACCGATCACTCCCAGCAGGTGGTCGCCGGGGGTTTGCTGGTCATGTCCACCACGACCGCTCCCACGCCGTCGAGGGCGAGGATGCCGCGGCCGACGTCCTCGAAGAACGACCACGGCAGGTCCCCCGTCGGCAGCACGGGGCGCCCGGTCATGAAGTCCTGGGTGACGATGCCGCGGATGGCCACGGAGCGCTGTCCCGTCCCGCTGAGATCGGCGGGGAACAGCACGAGCGGCATCTGGGCGATGGCATACCCGGCGTCGTGCGCACGCAGGGCCCCCTCGCCGATGGCGTGGACCTGCCGCAGCAGATCCAGGTGATCGCGGTGCAGGCGGGTGGGCAGGATCGCGGGCAGCGTCGTGGGATCGTCGGCGCCGGGCCAGGGCGGCCCCTGTGCCGCGCCCGCGTCGGTGGCGATGAGCACGGTGACGCGGTTGATTCCCTTCTCCCGCTTGGGCAGGGCCACGGCCACCGAATGCGCCGCCTCCCAGAACGCCGGCGTGGACGGATCGCCGCGGCCGCACAGCAGCGCTGCGGGGGCGTAGGTGCGGGCGTCTCCCTGCACGCCGACGGTGGCCACGGGGACGAGTCGGCCGACGAAGGCGCCGTCGCCGAGGTCGCGCGTGTGGTCGGCCACGCCGCGAGCCAGGGCGTCCAGGTCCCCCTCGACGGGGCCGTCGGCGCACAGCACGCGGATGGCCAGCCCCGGGCCCGGGAACGGTCGCCGCAGCGCCAGGTCCTCGCCCAGCCCCAGCTGCGCGGCCACCCGGCGCACGTCGTCCTTGTACCAGTTGGCGTTGGGCTCGAGGACCCGGCCGGCCTGGCGGAACTCCCGCACCAGCGGGGTGTCGTTGTGGTGGAACTTGATGACGTCGGCTTGCCCGCGCGTGACCTCCCGCGAACCGCTCTCGATGAGGTCGGTGTACAGGGTCCCCTGGACCAGGAACGTGTTCTCCGGCCCCAGGCCGAGGCTCTCCATGCGCCGGCGGGCCACTTCCATGAACGTGTCGCCGATGATCAGGCGCTTGGCCTGTGGGTCGGTCTCCTCGGCCAGGGTCAGGGTCCGCGGCCAGGTTTCGCGCGGCGGCTCGAACCGTACCTCACCGTCCTCGCCGGTGATCTCCCGGGCCCCGGCCGGCGGCACGCGGGTCCAGGCCCTGGCGAAGCGATCCTCTTCCTGGGCCAGCACGAGGTGACCCTGCGCGAAGCCGAAGTCGGCGAAGCGGTCGATGATGGCCCGACTCTCGCCCAGCCGCATGAAGCCGTGATCCACGTGCACCGCGTACACCTGTCCACGGCGCAGCGCGCGGACGCACATGCGCGCCACCACCGACGAGTCCACGCCGCCGGACAGGAACACCAGCACGTTGTGGTCGCCCACCACCTGCCGGATCAGCGCCTCCTTGGCGGCCAGCTCCTCGGCGCTGTCCAGCTCGCGCTTCGCGCCGCACACGCTGAACAGGAAGCTCGACAGCATCTGCGAGCCGAACGGCGTGTCGTTCACCTCCGGGTGGAACTGCACGCCGAACCGCCGCCCGTCCTCGTGGGTCATGGCCGCGAGGATGCCCTCGGACGACACGGCCGTGGCGCGGTACCCCTGCGGCGCCCCGTCGACGCTGTCGCCGTGGCTCATCCAGACGCGCTGGACCGCCGGCAGGCCCGCGAACAGGGCGTCGTCCGGGGCGTGGATCTCGATGCGGGTGTCCCCGTCCTCGCGGTGCTCCTTGGGGGCGACGGCCGCTCGCGCGTGCCTGGCCAGCAGCTGCATCCCGTAGCAGATGCCCAGGTAGGGCAGGCGTCCTTCGAGCACGCCGGGATCGGCCTGGGGTGCGCCGTCGGCGTAGACGCTGTCCGGTCCGCCCGAACCGATGACGCCGCGCACGCCCAGCGCCTCCACCTCGGCGGCCGGCAGGTCGCCCCTGCGGCGCACCACCGGCACGCCCATGCTGCGCACGCGCTTCTCGATGAGGTTGGCGTACTGCCCCCCGAAGTCCAGGACGAGGATCTGCGGATCACTCTTGGTCATGGTGTTGTGAGCCCTCCCTCTCGCTTGGCTCGAGGTCGGGGGTTGAAGGTTGAAGGTTGAAGGTTGAAGGGGTGGTCTCGATCTCCCACTCCACCCAGCTCTTGCCCTGGAGCCCCAGGCTCGCCTTGCGCACCAGCTTCGCCGTCACGCGGAGGGTCTCCCCGTCGGCCACCTGGACCACCTCGGTGGCCTGGTCGTAGTCCGGGATGGAGAACCCCTGGTCCTCGGGCTCCGAGCCCATGGGGTGGTGGCGATCGGTGGCCGACCGGAACTTGACCGTCCAGCGAACGCCGATCACGTGCTCGCCCGGCGGGACGTCCGACTGCCAGACCACGTCGCCGGCCGGCGGCTTGCGTCCCTCGGTCTCGGCGACGACCTCGCCGTCCACGGTCACCTCGAGGCGGGTCTGGTGGATCTTGAACTTGATCAGCGGATCCACGGCCTCGGCCGCGTCCACCGAGATCTCGATCCGGGTCGGGTCGGCGCCCGCGGCCGCCGGCCAGGCGAGGATCGCGATCAGGAGGGGGAGCAGGCGCATCACCGCGAGACCCCCTCGCGCCGGGCTCGCTCGAGGTCCGCTGGCGTGTTGAGGTTGGTGAACAGCGCCTCGCGGTCCTGCACCAGGTATTCGGAGACGCGTACCTGGGGATAGAAGGCGATGATCTGACGCATGTCGGCGCGGAGGCTCGCCTCGACGACCGGCAGGCAGGTGCGGCGGTAGATCGCCGCGAGGGGCTGCAGACCGGAGCGGCTGCGCGGTACCACCACGTCGGCGCCGTCGTCGTGCTCGACGAGGTCGCGCAGGAAGGCCGCGTCCATGGACGGCATGTCGCTGGCCATGACCAGGACCCCCTCGGCGGCGCAGGCGCGCAGGGCCCCGTGCACGCCGCCCAGGGCGCCGTATCCCGGCCAGGCGTCCGGGAGCTGCGGCACGGCCAGATCAGGGATGGGCGGACGACGGGGATCACCGCGGATCACCACGACCCGCTCGAACACCTCCCCGCACACCTCCACGGCGTGGTCGATCAGGCGCGCCCCGCGCACCTCGAGGGTGGGCTTGGGGCCGCCCATGCGCACGCCGCGGCCGCCCGCGAGGACGGCCGCGCTGAGGTGGCTGACGAGGTTCACGGGGGTAGTGTACTTGCACTTGCCCCTGCCGTCTGTCGACCTACACTAGGGGACGAACTCGGGGCGCTCGCGAGGCGCCCATCGGGAGGACGCCATGGCCCACAAGCTGACCATCGCCTACTGCGTGCAATGAAACTACCTACCCAGAGCCGCCAGTATGGCGGACGTGATCAGGGACGAGACCGGGATCGACGCCCAGCTGATCCGCTCCAGGGGAGGGGCCTTCGAGGTCACCTTCGACGGTGAGCTGATCTACAGCAAGCTGCGGACCGGGAGCTTCCCCGATCAGCGGGATATCCTGTCGGCCGTATGGGAGAGGGACCCCGCCGCACGCCGAGACTAGTTTTCGTTCGCCGCGCCCACCATTTTTCGCCCCGCCTGTCCAAGTTGACAACCGGCCTGGATCTAAAGAAACTCCGCGCGCGAAAGGCGCGGCGTGTGATGCTCCAAGAGCTACTGATCCAGAGCCGAACCGAGATCCAGGAGACGTGGGTCCGTCGCGTCTTCGAGTCCTACCAGCCCGAGACCCAGAAGTTCCTCGGATCCCGCAAGGATGTGTTCGCCAATCCGGTGGGCGCGGCCGTGCTGGAGACCACCGGCGCCATCCTGGATCACCTCGTCCAGCCCGGTGATCCGCAGGCCCTGGGCGACTCGATCCAGCACTTCATCCGCATCCGCGCGGTCCAGGACTTCACCGTCGAGCAGGCCGTGGGCTTCGTGTACGAGCTCAAGGCCGTGATCCGGGAGAAGCTGGGCCGCTCGCGCGGCGAGCACCTCGATGAGTTGCTGGCACTGGAGACGGCCATCGATCAGGTGGCCCTGATCTGCTTTGGCCGCTTCGTCGAGGCGCGCGAGAAGCTGTACGAGATGCAGGCCAAGTCCGTGCGGCGCGAGACGTACAAGCTGGTCGAACGAATGAACCGGATGTCCGACAAGCTCCACGAGCTGCAGGGCGCCGACGATCCAGAAATCGAAACGAACGGCAACGAAACAGAAGGTGGTGACTTATGAGTGCGGGGATTGCCCTAGTCGCGGTGATCATCCTGCTGGCGATTGGAGCCGCGGCCGGTATGGTCGGTCCGCTCCAGTTCGTCTTCGGGGTGATCATCCCCTACGTGGCCCTGGCCACGTTCGTCGTCGGATTCATCATCCGGGTGGTGCAGTGGGCCAAGCTGCCCGTGCCCTACCGGATCACGACGACCGCCGGCCAGCAGAAGAGCTTCGACTACATCAAGTCGAACGAGCTGGACAACCCCAGCAGCACGCTGGGGGTCATCGCCCGTATGGCGCTGGAGGTCTTCCTGTTCCGTTCCCTGCTGCGCAACACGCGCACCGAGGTGCTGGAGCAGGAGGACGGCCCCAAGGTCGTGTACAACTCCAACCTGTGGCTGTGGGGCTTCGGCCTGGCCTTCCACTGGGCGTTCCTCATCGTCCTGGTGCGGCACATGCGGTTCTTTGCCGAGCCCGTGCCGTTTTTCATCAACTGGATCGACTACCTCGACAGCATCGTCCAGCTCGGCGTGCCGGCCATCTACCTGACGGACTTCGCCTTCGTCGGCGGCGTGACCTACGTGTTCGCGCGGCGGGTCATCATCCCGCAGATCCGGTACATCTCGCTGCCCGGCGACTACTTCCCGCTGTTCCTGCTGCTGGGCATCGGCGTCACCGGCTGCCTGATGCGCTACTGGCCCGGCTCCCGGGTCAACATCGAGGGCGTCAAGGAGCTGAGCATGGGCCTGATCGGCCTCAAGTTCGCCCTACCTGACGACCCCATCGGCACGATGTTCTTCATCCACTTCTTCCTGGTCTGCGCCCTGGCGGTGTACTTCCCGTTCAGCAAGCTCATGCACATGGGCGGGGTGTTCCTCAGCCCGACGCGCAACATGTCCAACAACAACCGCGTCAAGCGCCACGTCCCGGCGTGGGAGATCGACGCGCACCCGCACACCTACGCCGACTACGAGGACGAGTTCCGCGCGACGATGGTCAAGGTGGGGCTGCCCGTGGACAAGCCCCTTCCCGCGGAAGAGGAGGAGTGACATGAGCGACACATCCGGACTTCCTTCGGCAAAGGAACTGGGCAAGGTCGACTTCAGCGTCCCGTCGCGGAGCTGGCTCGATCCCACCATCGACTTCGAGGCCAAGAAGGGCAGCTGGTGCTTCCCCGGCGCCTCGAAGAACATGAAGTACCTGGGCTACCAGGACAACGGCGAGTGGTCCCCCCTCGAGGAGGACTGGAAGCTGCCGACCGACTGGCAGAAGACCATCTTCGATGGCATGTCCGAGCGGCTGCAGAAGTACCGCTCGTTCAAGCTGTTCATGGACATCTGCGTGCGCTGCGGCGCCTGCGCCGACAAGTGCCACTTCTTCATCGGCTCGGGTGACCCCAAGAACATGCCGGTGCTCCGCGCCGAGCTGCTGCGCTCGGTGTACCGCAAGGACTTCACGACCTTCGGCAAGATCCTGGGCTCCCTGGGCGGCGCCCGTCCGATGACCGTGGACGTGCTCAAGGAGTGGTACTACTACTTCTTCCAGTGCACCCAGTGCCGGCGCTGCTCGGTGTTCTGCCCCTACGGCATCGACACGGCGGAGATCACCTTCTTCGCCCGCGAGCTGATGCTGCTGATCGGACTGACGATCAACTGGATCATCGAGCCGGTGGCCAACTGCCAGCGCACCGGCAACCACCTCGGCCTCCAGCCCCACACCTTCAAGGACAACCTGGACTTCATGGTCGAGGAGCTCGAGGACGTCACCGGCGTCAAGGTGAACCCCTCCTACAACCGCAAGGGTGCGGAGGTGCTGTTCATCACCCCGTCCGCCGACGTCTTCGCCGACCCGGCCATCTTCGTGCTGATGGGGTACCTGCTGATCTTCGAGGAGATCGGCCTGGACTACACGTTCAGCACCTACGCCTCGGAGGGCGGCAACTTCGGTTCCTTCGCCTCCCACGAGACGATGAAGCGGCTGAACTTCAAGATGTTCCACGAGGCCAAGCGCATCGGCGCCAAGTGGATCCTCGGCGGTGAGTGCGGCCACATGTGGCGCGTCATCCACCAGTACATGGACTCCCTCAACGGCCCGGAGAAGGAGGGGTCCAACCTCGAGGCCGTGCCCACGAATCCCATCACGGGCACCCAGTTCCATCAGGCCAGCTCCACCAAGATGGTCCACATCATGGAGTTCCTCGCGGACCTCATCCGCAACGACAAGCTCAAGCTGGACCCGAGCCGCAACGACCACTGGACGGTGACGTACCACGACTCGTGCAACCCGGCCCGGGGTATGGGCCTGCTCGAGGAGCCGCGCTACGTGCTCCGCAACGTGGTCAACAAGTTCCACGAGATGCCCGAGAACACCATCCGCGAGCAGACGTTTTGCTGCGCCGGCGGCGCGGGCCTGGGCAACGACGAGAACATGACCATGCGCATGCAGGGCGGGCTGCCCCGCGGCAACGCGCTCAAGCACGTCAAGGACAAGTACGGCGTCAACATGCTGTCGTGCGTGTGCGCCATCGACAAGGCGACCCTGCCGCCGTTGGCCGAGTACTGGGCCGAGGACGTGGAGGTCTGCGGCATCACCGAGCTCGTGGGCAACGCGCTGGTGATGGAAGGCAAGAACATGAACGTCGACCTGCGCGACAACGAGCTGGCCGACTTCGAGGGAGGCGAGAACGATGCATGACACAGGAAAGGTCGTAGCCGGCCTCGCTGTCTTCGTCGTCTTCGTGACGATGCCTATCTGGTGGCAGGCCTTCGGCAAGGGCGAGCCCCCCACGCTGGACACGCCCAAGGGCGAGCAGTGCGTGGAGGACACCGACTACATGCGGGCCTCTCACATGGACCTGCTCAACGACTGGCGCAACGACGTCGTGCGCGACGGCATCCGCCAGTACGAGGCCAGGGACGGCAAGCACTACGAGATGAGCATGACCAAGACCTGCCTGGACTGCCACGAGAGTCGCGACGGCTTCTGCAACGAATGCCACGACTACTCCGGCGTGCGTCCCCTGTGCTGGGACTGCCACGTGGACCCCGAGGAGGTGAAGTGATGTCCATGGACAGAAGAGGATTTCTCCGGCTCGCCGGCGTCGCCTCCGTGGTCGGCGTGGGTGGAGCCGTGGGCACCAAGGTGATCCCCGCGGCCGCCGCGGGCGGCGGTCACGGTTCGACCGGTTCGTCCAAGGTCGGCGGCAAACGCTGGGCCATGGTCGTGGACGTGCGCAAGTGCATGGAAGACAAGGGCTGCACCAGGTGCGTCGATGCCTGCCACAGGGAGCACAACGTCCCGCACTTCGACAACGAGAAAGACGAGTTGAAGTGGATCTGGCGCGAGGGCTTCCACGGCACCTTCCCGGAGCAGGACCACGCCTTCGTGGCCGAGGAGTTGCACCGCTACGACTTCCCGGTGATGTGCAACCACTGCGACAACCCGTCGTGCGTGCGCGTGTGCCCGACGAGGAGCACGTGGAAGCGCGACGACGGCGTGGTGATGATGGACATGCACCGCTGCATCGGTTGTCGCTACTGCATCGCCGCGTGCCCCTACGGCTCACGCAGCTTCAACTGGCGCGATCCCCGGCCCCACATCGCCGAGATCACGCCCGACTTCCCCACCCGCTGCCGCGGCGTGGTGGAAAAGTGCAACTTCTGCGCCGAGCGCATCGCCGTCAACGAGCCGCCCTACTGTGTGGGAGCCTGCGAGCAGGGCGCGCTGATCTTCGGAGACCTCGAAGATCCCACCTCCGACGTGCGCAAGGTCCTCCACGAGAACTACGCCATTCGCCGCAAGCCGGGTGTAGGCACGCAGCCGCAGGTCTACTACCTGGTGTGAGGAGCGAGCGATGATCGAAAAAGCACTATCGGGTAGTCGTAACTACTACATGTGGCTCGCGGCCCTGGGTGCCCTCTGTGGCATGGGCCTCGGCCTCTACATCTACCAGTACAACGTGGGACTGGGCGTCACCGGCCTGAGCCGGGACGTGAGCTGGGGTTTCTACATCGCCCAGCTCAACTTCATGGTCGGCGTGGCCGCGTCCGCCGTCATGGTCGTGCTGCCGTACTACCTGCACGACTACAAGAACTTCGGGAAGATCACCATCCTGGGTGAGTTCCTGGCGATCCCGGCGGTCCTGCTGTCCATGACGTTCGTCGTCGTGGACATGGGCCAGCCCTTCCGCCTCACCAACGTCTTCTACTACATCAGCCCCAACTCGCCGATGTTCTGGGACACGGTGGCCCTGGCGGGTTACCTGTGCCTGAACATCGTCATCGGCTGGAAGTGCCTGGACTGTGAGCGCAACGGCGTGAAGCCGCCCCGGTGGATCAAGCCGTTCATCTACCTGTCCATCCCCTGGGCGGTCTCCATCCACACGGTCACGGCGTTTTTGTACTGCGGCCTGCCCGGCCGTAGCTTCTGGATGACGGCCATCATGGCGCCGCGCTTCCTGGCCACGGCCTTTGCCGCGGGTCCAGCCCTGCTGATCCTGCTGGTGCTGATCGTGCGCCGGTTGACGAAGTTCGACGCGGGCAACGACGCGATCCAGAAGCTGGCCCAGATCGTCACCTACGCGATGATCCTCAACGTGTTCTTCCTGCTGCTGGAGATCTTCGTGGTCTTCTACAGCGGCATGGACCACCACAAGAGCCACTTCCTGTACCTGTACGTGGGCCTGGGCGGCGAGCTCAACCACTGGATTCCCATCATGTGGGCCTCCGGGCTGATGGCGATTGCCGCGCTGGTGCTGCTGATCGTCCCGGGCTTCCGCACCCGGTTGAATTACCTCGTGCCGGCGTGCCTGATGGTCTTCCTGTCCATCTGGATCGACAAGGGCGCCGGCATGATGGTCGGCGGATTCACGCCCAACCCGCTGGGGCACGTCACCAAGTACATCCCCACCCTGGTGGAGCTCGGCATCGGCGTGTCCATCTACGCCTTCGGCTTCCTGGTGCTGACGGTCCTGTACAAGATCGCCACCAAGGTGAAGGAAGAGACGGCGTAGGAGAGTCGACGGTCGACGGTCGACGGTCGACGGTTTGGGTCGACGGTTGGTGGGTCGACGGTCAGGACGGTTCCCCGGTTCAATCCAGCCTGTTTGCGCCGTAGCCCGCGCCGTGGCTACGATCGGCACTGCCTTGCCTGGAGCGGCGGATGCAGTACGAACACAGGATCGGAGTCGCCTGCCTGATCGGCGCGGTCGTGACCCTGGCGGTGTTCTGGTCCATCGGCTCGATGTTCCTCGACGGGTACGTCCTCGACCTGGGGGTGATGGACTTCATCAACCACCAGTACGCGGCGTTCCTGCTGATGTACCTGCCCCTGGGGACGCTGGCGGTGGGGCTGCTGGGGGCCGCGCTGCCGAACCTGGCCGGGGATCGCGGGGCGGCGCTGGTCGAGAAGGTGTTCGGCGAGGGGGCGGATCGGCGCTGGATGGTGTACGCCACGGCGGTGGGGGTGATCCTGCCGGTGCTGGTGCGCATCCTGCTGCTGCAGGGCATGCCGCTGGCGGACGACGAGGACGCCTATCGATTCCAGGCCCAGCTCCTGGTCACCGGGCGGCTGGTGGCCGAGTCGCCGCCGCTGAAGCTGTTCTTCGACGCGCCGTTCATGATCAACGACGGCCGGTACTACGCCCAGTACTTCATGGGCTGGCCCATCCTCATGGCGCCCGGCGTGTGGCTGGGGATCACGGGGTTCATGAACGCGCTGTACTTCGGCGCCACGGTGGTGCCGCTGTTCCTGGCGGCGCGGCGTCTGGCCGGATCGGCGTGGGCCAAGGTCGGGGTGATCCTGCTGCTGACGTCGCCCATGCTGCTCGTGGCCGCGGCCACGGAGCTGTCCCACACCAGCTGCATGGCGGCGCTGGCCTGGCTGGTGTGGCTGGCCATGCGGGCGTCCGACGACGACGCGCCGACGTGGGTGCACGCCGGGGTGGCCGCGGCGTTCTCGCTGGCGTTCCTGGTGCGACCGGCCACGGCGCTGGGGCTGGGGGCGCCGCTGGTGGTGGCGTGGGCCTGGACGTCGCTGCGTCGCGAGTCGGGCCGCGGAGCCGCCGTCGTGGCCTTCGTGGTCCCCGCCGTGATCCTCGCGGGTGTCTTCTTCGGCATCAACCAGTTGCAAAACGGCAACCCACTGGTCACCTCGTACACGCGGGGCACCGAATACGCCGCCGAGAACGGCTATCGCTTCATCACCAACGTGATGCCCGAGAATGCGCAGGTGAAGGAGTTCGGCAACCTCGACCCGTCGCAGATCCTCGCCCGCGGCGGCGTGGGCCTGCTGCGGCTGAACTTCGCCCTGTTCGGCTGGCCGAGCTCCCTGGCGCTGTTGCTCGTGGCCGGGGTCGCCGGGTGGCGACGCTGGATCTGGGCCTCCGTGGTGGCCTTCGCTGCGCTGCACGCGCTGGCTCGCGACGCGGGCATCGACACCTTCGGGCCGGTGCACTACACCGAGGCCGGCCTGCCGGTGATCCTGCTGAGCACCGCGGGGCTGGCGCGACTGCACGGCTGGCTCGACGGACTCGACGCGCCCCGCCCCGCGCTGCGACGCGCGGTCGTGCCGGCGATCGCGGCGGCCCTCGTGGTCGTGGCGGCCGCCACGTACACGCCGGTGCGCTGGGGCGCCATCGCGCGGATCACCTCGGCGCTGCGCGTGCCGTACGAGCAGGTGGCGGACGCGGGGCTGGCCGAGGCGGTGGTGTTCACGTCCAGGCCGTTCGCCTCCCGCTGCGCCATCATGCCCACCAAACCCCAGCGCGTCTTCCACCCCCTCAACGACCCGGACCTGCGCAACTCGGTGCTGTGGGCCAATCACCTCACCGTGGAGGAGGACCGGCGGCTCATGGAGCAGTTCCCGGGACGCACCGGCTACATCCAGCTGTGGGATCTGGGGTGTCAGCTGCACCTGATCCCGCTGGACACGGCCGACCCGGCGGTCATCCCGCGGGGCAAGATCGGCGGCAGCGAGGAGGGGCTGGCACCCTGACGCGCGCTGCGGGCGCGCCGCGACCCTTTCCGGCCGGTGGGATCGTGCCTATGCTGAAGCGCGAAGGGAGCCACCCGTGCTCGTCCGTGCCCTGCCCTGGTTTCTCCTCGCCGCCCTGGTGGGCTGCACCACGTGCCCGGAACAGACCGGGGACGACGACGCGACCGAGGGTGACGACGACGACATCGCGGATGACGACGACGTGTCCGACGACGACGTGTCCGGCGACGACGACGTGTCCGACGACGACGACGACACCGGCCTGACGTTGCCCGACGGCGTGACCGCGATCCTGATGGAGTACGACGGCGAGGTGGACGGCGCGGAGTACCACCACGAGGCCCTGCTCGAGGGGGCGGGGTTCCCCCTGTGCGGACCGCAGGCCGACACCGGCATCACCCGCTTCCTGCTGATCTCGGACGACTCGCTGCACGCGTCCCTCGGCGGCGTCGCGGTGCGCGCGGACGGCTTCGACGCGGACAGCACCGCCACCGAGCAGACCCTCGAGGCCGAGGTGGACGGCGGGGACTTCGCCTTCGTCATCCCCGAGAAGCCGGACCGCCCCTTCTCCTGGGTGAGCGGCCAGTGCTTCACCTTCATTCGCACCACCAACTGCCCGGGTGTGCGCTGCGGTCACGTGATCTGCGGCACCCTGGAGGATCCCGTGCAGAACGCCGACGGCGACTGGCTGTGGGTGTACGGGCAGTACCAGTGTATGGAGTGATCCGCTCCTGATCCGCCGCTCCCGCCCGATCCGGGCAACTTGACTCCCGACACCTCGAACGCATGCCCCGTTGGCACGCCCTTGGCTCATTGCCGTGGGGTGTACGCAGGGAGTCTCGGAGGATTCAGAGGGGGTTACCACGGCAGCCTCTTCGACCCGGCCGAGATCACCGTCGAGTCGCTCGTATCCCCCCTCCGGCGGCGCCGTGGTGCACAATGACAGCATCACCGAGCCGGAGGCCGCCCATGAGCAAGGGATCGAACTCACCCCACCCCACCATCGTCGGCGGCCGCCCCCCCGAGACCGGGGCTGATCTGCCCCCCGTCCCCACGGGCATCCAGAAGCTGCTGCGCCTGGCCTCGGTGGACGGGGACTTCCGCCGGGAGCTCGTCGCGCGCCCCGCCGCGCTGGCGGTGACCGCGGGCGTGGATCTCACCCCCTCGGAACGGGCGGTGCTCGAGGCGATCCCGGGGGACCAGCTCGACGAGATGTCGCGCAAGATGCCGCCGCCGTCACCCCAGCGCCGGGACTTCCTGCGCCAGACCGCGGCCACGGCCGTGGTGCTGCTCGGCGGCGCGGCCCTCTCCGGAGCGGTCGGTGCGTGTTGCCTGGACGAGGACTCCCCCACCCGGGTCCTGCGACGCGAGATGCAGGAGGACGGCGGCGCTGCGCCCGACGAGCCGCCCGAGCGACCCGACACGCGGCTGATGGAGACCGAGGGCGGCGCCGAGCCCGACGAGCCGCCCGAGCCCACGCCCCCGGAGGAACCGCCGACCGAGGAGGAAGGGGAGGGGGACGTGGAGCGCCCCGACCACCCCGAGCTGCACACCACCGGCGGCGCCGCACCGGACTGGCCGCCCCCCAAGGACGACGAGGGCTGATCCGTGGCCGACATCACCATCCTCAACCTCAACATGCTGTACGTGCGGTACTTCGACACCGTCGAACGCGAGCTACACGTGCCGCTGGGGCCGCTGTACGTGACCTCGGCGCTGCGGGACGCGGGCTTCGACGTCGACTTCCGCGACTACCAGATGCACGACGCGGACGAGCTGTTCAACGCCGACGAGATCGTGCGCTTCCTCGCCGACCCCGCGCCGGTCGTGGGGTTCTCGTGCATGGCCAACCTGTTGCCGTTCACGCTGCTGGCCATGCGCGCCTTTCGGGAGGCCTACCCGGACCGCACCCTCGTCCTCGCCGGCGTGGGCCCCAAGTCGGTGGAGGAGGAGATCCTGCAGCGATTCGACTGGGTGGACCTGATCGTGCGCGGCGAGTCCGAGACCCTGGCGCCGCAGCTTCTGGCTGCGCTGACCTCCCCCGGCGATCTGTCCGGTGTGCCCGGCGTGAGCTACCGCCAGGGCGGTGAGATCCGGCACAACCCCCGCCCACCCCGCATCCGCGCCCTCGACGACATCACGCCGCCGGCCTTCGACGAGGTGGACCTGCCGCGCTACACCGGCTTCGGCATGATCAGCTCCCGCGGCTGCCCGTACCCCTGCACGTTTTGCTCGGTGGCGCCCGTGTGGGATCTCAAGGCCTACCACCGCTCCGACGAGTCCATCCTCGCGGACATGCGCCTGATGAAGGAGCGCGGCGGGGCCGAGCTGATCCTGTTCCAGGACGAGTTCTTCGTGTCGGGCCGGGATCGCGTGCTGCGCTTCTGTGACGCCCTCGATCGCTCGGGCCTCGACCTCAAGTGGAAGGCGTTCGGCCGCATCAACCTCACCGACGAGGAGATGATGCGCGCCATGGAGGCCACCGGCTGCGTGGAGATCCGCTTCGGCGTGGAGTCGGGCTCGGACCGCGTCCTCGAGATCACCAAGAAGGGCTTCTCGGCCGACGAGACCATCGACGTGGTCCGCACGGCCTGCTCCATCTTCCGCCGCACCGACCTGTTCTACGTCTGGGGATACCCCTTCGAGACCATGGACGACTTCTACCAGTCCGTGTTCCAGATGGTGTCGTTCCGCATGATGGGCGCGCGCATCCTGCCGTCGCTGCTGTGCCTGCTGCCCCAGACCACGATCTTCCGCGAGCAGGTCACCCTCGACCAGCTCGAGTTCGCCCCGGACATCTTCCCCGAGTACATGATCACGGGCCACGAGGTCAGCCGGCACGCGCACGTGGAGATCCGGCCCGAGCACGCCGATGTCTTCGAGTTCATCCGCGCCCACCCCGACATCTTCCCCGGCTTCTTCCACGTGGATCTCGCCGGCAACATCCGCCCCAAGCTGCGCGTGCTGCAGGAGTTCGGCTTCTACCCTGCCACCGGCGAGGAGCTCGCGGACATGGAGTCGTGTGGGGCGCACTCACCGCGGCTCAACGAGAGCCAGCGGGAGATCGCGACGCGGGGGACCTGACCAGCAGTGTCATCGACCAGTCGCGCAGCTGACTGGCTGTCCGAGGAGCCAAGCCAGGTGTGGACGATCGAGCGGGGAGAAACACGCAACGACGCCACGACGCCACGACGCCACGTTGGATCAAGGGGGTGGATTCCGGCGTCGCGCCGTGGCGTCGTTGCGTCGTGGCGTGCTTCCGAACATCGCCGCTTCGGTTGGCCCGTTCGTTGTGGACTTCCACCCAAGCGTTTCGCCAGCCACGACCGCTCAAGGATCGGCTTCATCCGGTGACCTGTACGGGGATTTCCCCGGATTCTGCTAATCCACCACGCAGATGCTCAGCGGGATCGAGACGTCGCCCAGGTCCACCTGGGTGTCCTGGTCGTAGGTGGTGAAGCCATCCACGTCGCTCCAGGAGAGGTAGGTGATGGTCACGCAGAAGTCGTCCTCGAGGGGGCCGATGACGGCGCCGTCGGTACAGCAGTCGCCCCAGGCCCAGTCGAAGTAGCCGACGCCCGAGTTGGGATCCACGGAGCCGTCGTCGGTCTCGTTGTCGTCGTCGAGGAACGCCAGATCGGCGCCGTACAGGCCCTGGATGTCGGCCTCGGCGCTGCCGCCCGAGTCGTTGGGTACCTCGTCGTGGATCATCACGAGGTAGATCTCGGAGTCGGTGGGATCGTCGTACAGCATCACCACGGTGCGGCCCGGGACCTCGAGGTCCGTGTTGGCGGACCAGATGTCCGGGTTGTCGTACGAGTACCAATCCACGGCGCTCACGGCGCCAGCGTAGGGCTCGACGTGGTGGGTGGCGGCGTCGTGGGTGACCTCGTAGCAGACCGTGTCCGGGTCGCAGTCGTCGTCCACGCCGTTGCCGCAGATCTCCTCGGCGCCCGCGTAGACCTGCGGGTCGAGGTCGTCACAGTCCCAGTCGCAGGTGGTCTCGCCGTCGCCGTCGAGATCGTCGAGGTTGAGCAGGGGCTCGGCGTCGTCGCAGTCGCCGTCGCAGGTGGACCAGCCGTCGCCGTCGGCGTCGTCGGGGTTGAGCGCCGCGTCGGTGTCGTCGCAGTCGGCGCAGTACGGTGAGCCGTCGCCGTCGATGTCCAGCGTCTCCAGGGGAGGCACCACGCCGTCGCAGTCGTTGTCGATGCCGTCACATTCCTCCACGGCGCCGGGGTGGACCGCCGCGTCGGCGTCGTCGCATTCGTCGCACGCGAGGTAGCCGTCACCGTCGGCGTCGGTCTCGTCGGCGGGGACGGCCCCGTCGCAGTCGTCGTCGGCGCCGGTGCAGAGCACGGCCGCCCCGGGGTGCACGGCGGGCTCGGCGTCGTCGCACACGGCGCAGGCCAGGTAGGCATCGCCGTCGTCGTCGGCCTCGTCGGCGGGGACGGCTCCGTCACAGTCGTTGTCGATGGCGTCGCACAGCTCGGCCGCGCCGGGGTAGACGGTGGCGTCGGTGTCGTCGCAGTCCGCGCAGTTCACAGCGCCGTCGCCGTCCGCGTCGAGCACCTCGTCGGCGGGGACGGTGCCGTCGCAGTCGTCGTCGGCGCCGTTGCAGACCTCGGCCGCGCCGGGGAAGACCGCGCTGTCGGTGTCGTCGCAGTCGCCAGCGCAGGGGGTGAACCCG
>CAZLEO010000203.1:0-17827 GCA_964558555.1 uncultured Rickettsiales bacterium
ACGCATACCTTCACAAGCGGGTCCAGAAGGCTGAAAGCCGGGCGAGCGACCTGAATGACATCATCATCGAGGACTTGATCCAGCCGGACGAGTAGAACAGCAGCGCCGTCTCATCCCTCGCGTGTCCTCAACCGCTCTCGCAGTCCCACCATCGGCCTTCTTGCACCGGCACTCCCACGGCCCCGCACTTCCGCATTCCCGCACTCCCGCACTCCCGCACTCCCGCACTCCCGCGCTCCCGCACTCCTGGTCACTCAGCATCCCAACGATACATTTCTCTCTCGCGCTGCATTCGTCGAACCGACGATTGTCGTTCGAGGGCCAGTACGCTGAGAGGTCAGTCACTCATCATCATCGCGAAGCAGCGCGATGGCCGCGCCGATCACGGCGGTCACGCCGGCCGCTCCGCCGAGGATCAGCCACCACTTGTTAGAGTCGCTCTTCTCTCCGCCAACCCGATCCCCTGCGATCCGGTTCATCTCCGCCTCGACGTGCTCGCATCTCGACAGGAGTTCTTGAGGAGTCAGCTCTAGCCCAGAGGCGATCGAACGCAGTGTCGTCACGGTCGGCGACGAAAGCCCCCTCTCGATCTTCGACAGCGCGGTGGTGTGGATACCCGCCAAATCGGCTAGCTCCGCCTGCTTGAGCCCGGCATCCTCGCGCGCAGCAACGATTACCTTGCCCAGGATGAGGTTGAATAGCGGGATCTCGGAGTTCGCGCTCGATGTCATGGCATCATGGCCTACGTAAAAATCTCTTTGACTTAGCTTAAAGTATTTCTTAACCTAAGATCTATTCGCAAATCCAATAACTACTTGCGAATGTACTCTAGACCGGGAGAAGTGAGAATGGAAGGTATCGACCCAGAACTCGCTCCGACGACCAGAGTCGAGAGCATCATCCTGCCCCCGAATCCGCGTCCGCCAATCGGGATCCGACCGGTCCACCTGATCGGCGCCGCAGTTGTCGGAGTCGTCTTCATCACCGCAGCTGTCCTCGGATACGAACATGGGAGAGACCAGGAGCGTCTGGGCTCGACGGGCGATCCCCGAGGCGGGGAGTAGAACGATGGAGATGGCGGTTCTGGCCCTGGTCGCAGCCGTTGGCGGGTATGTCCTCGGACACACCGCTGCTACGTCTCCCGACAAGCTCGCCGAGAGGGGCGAGAGCCTCATCGGCAAGGCGGTAGAGCAAACCAAGGCGCGAGCCAGCGGCGCCAGCCCAGCGAAAGGAGAACCCGGTGGACGTCCTTCCTGGGGAGCTGAAGATGACCTGGGATGACGTCATCTCGGAAGTGCTGCTCCTCGGGCCTCACGAGGAGTTGCTTTTCCCATCCGGCCCCTTGCCCCATCCGAGCATGGCTGGATTCACGCGGCACCTCGGTGTGCCGGTTGGCCAGACCCAGGATTGGCGGCTCACGCTGGCAGACGGGATCGGTCTGCACGTGCGGACCTACCCGAACGGCTACGGTGTGCACTGGGATCACGTCTGCCCGCTGGAGCGCCCGCTGACGCACGGTTTCGTCGATGTGCCGGTGCTCGCGGCGGCGGCGTGTCTGGCGTTCGTCCTGGTCGTGGGCGGCTTCGCTGCGGCTCTGGAGTAGCTCGGTTTAGCCGTTGGAGATTTGTGAGGCGGTCATGGTTCGCTGGGCAACCAAGATGGGTTGTCTCTCTGGCATCGACTGGCCAAGTTGATCTGAAGACCTGTGCTCAGGAACGATAGCTGGGCATGATCGCGCAAGGCGCCGACGAACGTTGCCGAAGGCGCCGATGAGAAGGAGGGGCTGTTGTCCCATCAAGGCTGGTCCATCGTTTTCGATGGCTTCACGATGCCAACGCTGAAGGCCTACTGCGGATTCATGGGGCTGAGGCAATCCGGTACGAAGCTGTCTCTCGTCACCGAGGCGGCGAAAGAGATGGACCTGCGCTGCGGCCGGGATCGCAACAAAGCCCTCTCGTACTTCCGAGCCATGGTCCACCAGAAGAGCCAACCGTTCGAGATGCAGATGGTGACGCACAAGCTTGGAGTCGCCCTTGTGTCACGAACTCCGCTCACGCAGCCCCACGCCGACGCCCTCTTCAATCTTGCCACTGGCCCTGATGAAGTTCGTCAAAACGAGGCGCCCGCCATCCCCGCTGATAAACCGGGGAAGGTGCGCCCAGGGCTAACGAAGACACGAAAATCTGGCGAGGCAACAACGCTGATCGAGTGCGTGGATGAAGTGATTGCCGCTCTCTCAAGATCGAAGGCTCTCCGCGAGTACTTCTCGAGCGATATCGGAGAACTCGAGGATCGCCGCCGCCAGTGGAGCACCATCCGATCCCGCGTGGGCCTGCTGGGCATCACGAGCTCCGGCAAGTCGACATTGCTCAACGCGATGCTCGGAGCACGGCTGCTTCCGGCCGGCGTCCCGCCGAGCTCAAACACGCTCGTCGTATGCCGTCGAGGAGATCGCCTTGAGGCAAAGCTGCACTTCAAGAGCGGCGAGTTCGGTGTAGTGGATAGCGACATCGCAACACAGCTCAAGCGAGCGATCGACGAGCGGTACACCCCATATGCTGAATTGCAGGTGAAGGAGGTCGAGCTGGTTAGCCCCGGTTTCCTGCTCGACCACAACACGACCCTCGTCGACACGCCAGGTCTGGATGCTTTCGGACTGGATCATCACGAGTCACTGACAATGAAGCTGTTCCTTCCTACCGTCGACATGGTCGTGTTCGCGACCACGGCCAAGGCGAACTCCGACGCGCAGATCAGGGAGCGGCTGGATCGCATTGCCGCAGACGGAAAGCCGGTGCTGATGGTTCAGACGATGATCGACTCGATCGAGCCCAAGCTGGGGATCGGCGGAGAGGAAAAACGAGACAAGAACCAGGTAGCACAAGACCATCGGCGGCGGCTGCAGAGACTCGTTGCTGAAAGCGATCAACGAGGGGGATCTGCGCCCCCGGTCTTCCAGGTTTCGGCTAGATGGGCGCTCCAGGGCCACTCGGCCGATTCCGGCATTCCGCAATTCGTGGACGGAATCCGCAACCAGCTGGAGATGTTACGTCCGACGATCGAGAGGGGGCGACATCTCCAGCTCCGTGACATCCTCAAGCAACTGCTCGACGGCCAGCGCGATCTGTCCGCACCCGAACAGGAAGCAACCGCCCTAACAGCAGAGTCGAAACGACTCGCTGATATTGGACCGAAACTGGACCGAATCATCTCAGATGTACGCCAATCCACGACCAACCATGTGCAGAAGGCGCGGGCTGACGGCCAACAGTTCCGGAACCGCGCCAGTAAACTGGCCAAGAAAGACGTCGCCGGGGCTCGTGGGCTCCAATCCGCGCTGCAGGCCTGGCAGATCTCGGTGCCAGGCGCTTTCGAAAAGGCGCTCGACAAGGCCAGGGTCGCCATGGATCCGCTCGCCAAGCAACTCAACATGCGGAGCGAGGACTACCTGATTCCCGACGACCGACCTCGCCACGCCAGGCGAGGAGTACAGGTTCAGGTTCACACCTCCACCTGGACCGAGAAGAAGAAGCGCACGGGTACATGGAACGCAGTGAAACGATTCTTGGGGGTCAAGAGCGGGTACGACTACATTACCCATGAAGAAAAGAGAGTGAACCTCGCGCTCTTGCGTGATCATGTCCACTCCGCAACCAAGTACGAGGAGGACTGGGTCGAAGACGCGGCGGTGGCGATCATCACTTCGATTGCTCTCGCCGAAAGAGCTATCCGGGAGCGCCTCGTGATACGCGAAAAGGCACTCAAAGAAAAGAGCACGAAAGCCATCGCTGCCAAGGAGAGGGCTCAGGTCATTGCGCGCATTGGTGAAATCTTCGCGGAGCTAGAAGCGACGATATCAGCTTCGTCCGAGGCGATCGAGTACCGAACTGCCGGGCATTCTCTGAACCAGGGAGCGTCCGCAACCATCTCGGTTCCCCGATACGCTCGTCACCTGATCGAGATCGGGCATCGAATCCACACAAAGGGGTTCGAACGTGCTCGTGACGAGGTTCTCAAGAGGGGGCGTTTGCCGCCCCGAAAGGTGCTCATCTGGAGCTGGGACACCGACAGCCTCGAGAGGTTCGTGGCCCGTTTCTGGTCTGATGTCGTCCCAGCAGAGGATTTCCACATCGGACGCCCGCTAGATAGCCGAGCACAGGGCAGCATCGAGGAGATCACGCTCGTTGACGAGTCAATTCCCATCGGGAACGGGAAGCTCGGCATGACCGGAACAACCCCTTCGAATGCGGACGCGGTGTTCGTCATGCTCGACATCGTGCAATCCGGGGCGACGCGTAGCGCGCTACAGCGATCAGATCTGTTCGACGCAATCTCCTCCGAGGCTGGCGTCATTCCTGTTGTGCAGAGTGTCCAGGCCCTGGTGAACGAGGGAGATCTGTATGAAGGGCTGCGAGAGGCGATCGCGATGACTGAGATGCTCCGTGGAGATTGCCTCGGCATGCTGGTGAACGATCCGCACCTCTCCTATACGCTTCTAGCTGACAGACTCTACGATCTCTACAGAAACGGCGGGAGTCTTCGAACGCATACTGATGAGATGGCCTGGGCAGCGGACATGAAGGGTCTGTTGCCAACGCGCAGCGAGGTAGGTGAAACAATCGTGGGGGTGCTCAAACAATGGGTGGATGATGCCCGCGACTGTTGACCACCAGGTTCCGTGAAAGGACAGCCCGATGATCGAAGCCGTCAAGCTGACCGTCGACGAGGAAACCAAGGCGATCGTGCAATCGCTGGTCGACTCGATCAGCGAGACCGTGCGCGAGGCCATCAACGATGCCATCGACGATGCGCTCGATGACGCCTCGTCATCTGGCCTGGACGAAGTTGCCAGCCAGCTTCAAGGGCTCCGGGAATCGACTACGGATCTCGCGAGAGCGGAAGCGCTGGAAGACCTCGATCGTCGGATCGAATCGAGCATCCGTTCGATGGTGGCCGGCCAGGCCAGCACATCGCAAGCCGTCGAGGCTCTGGCAACGGACACGGCGGACATCAGGACTACTCTCGACACGCTCGATTCACACCTTGGCAACCAGGACAAAACCCTGGCGAGTCTGGCCGACCAGCGCGCCGCAGGTGCGAAGGAGGCGATGAAGCTCGCTGTAAAGCTCGATTCCGTGGACCAAAGCATTCAGTCGCGTGCGAGCGCGGAGGCCATCGAAATCCTGCGGGATGAGCTGGACAAGGTGAGCCAATTCGTCCAGACCCGCGCAGCCACTACCGACACATCTTCCCTCGCTACCACTCTGAATCAGCACGGGGAGCGACTGGCGGCCCTAGCCGAGGCTGACGTCCTTGCAGATACGGTGCGAACGCTTACCTCGATCCGATCCGAGATGGCGGAGATGGACGCCCTGAAAGAAGCTCGCGAGCACCTCTCAGGCCGGGTAGGCGCCATCGAGTCCAGGCTGGCTGCCGAGATGGCCGCTGCTTCGAAGGACCACCAGTCGGCTGTCGAGCCTTTGCGACAGGCGCTGTCGGAGTTGAAGGACTCGGTGGCGAATCAAGATCGACAGCTGGCTGAACACGCCAAGGCCATGACCGAGGTGCTGGATCTCCTACGCAAACAGCAGGAACGTATCGAGGCTCAGCAGACCGCTCTCGTGAAGCTATCCAGGCCTTGGTATCGTCGTATCTTCGGAGGGTGAGATGGGGGCAGACAGACAGGTAGAAGGACTCAGGGAGGTTCTGGCGAGCAGCGAGCTCGCAGCGCTCGTCGACCACTACCGCGACGTGGACGAAACCGAGGAAGCCATCAGGGCTGCGTCGCGTTACGCCGAACTCCGAGGGCAGCTCGAGGCGCGTCGGTTCGTCCTTCCCGTTGCCGGGGTGCAGGGGTGCGGAAAGAGCACGCTGCTCAACGCCGTGCTCTTCGGGAAGCCTGTGCTTCCGATCGATGCGGACGAGACGACCTGTGTCCCAGCGGAGATTAGCTACGCCGCCGCGCCGGGCGGCTCCGCCGAGGTCCGGTTCAAGGACGGCCGGGTTGAGCAGGTGCCCGCCGAAGAGGAGGCTCTCGCGAGGTTCCTCCACAACGAACACAATCCAGGAAATGAGCTTAAGGTCGACCGCGTCGTGCTCACGTCGGACCGGGAGATGCTCCGACAAGGCATGGTGCTGGTGGACCTTCCCGGGATGGGCAGCCTGACGACGGTGAACCTCGAAACCACGTTGAATTATCTGCGCGAGTCCGTGGGCGTAGTGTTCCTTCTACGCACCGTTCCGCCGCTAACCAGGTCGGAGTCTCTCTTCGTGGCGTCCAACTGGATGCGCTTGCCTCTGGCGCTTTTCATGCAGAACCGCTGGTCGGACGAGACCGACGCTGAGGCTACCGCCGGCCACGGCTACAACGCTTCGAAACTGCGGAAAATCGCTAGGCAATACCGTATCAATCTCGATGGAGAGATCGAAGTCCACGTCATCAACGTGTTCCAGGCATGGCGCGCGGTTCTAGAGGAGAACTCCAAGGCCAAAGCCGTGTCCGGATTCGATGACGCCGTGGCCGCCCTAGAGGCTCTAGGGCAGTCATGGCCACGGATACTCGAGTCGTCGATCTCCATGACATTACGAGCGGATATCGAAGCCACGGAATCGACAATCGACACGGATATCTCGGATCTCGAGGCCAGTAGAGAAACGGTCGAGGAGCGTATTCGGCAAGAGTCGGCCAGGTTCACCGAGTACCGGGCCGACATCGAGGCCAGGAGGGAGGTGGCTCGCGCTCGCATACACCATTTCGAACGCAATATCTCGACTAAGCTCGATTCGTGGGGAAAGGACACCCGCTCGACGTTGCGTAACGCCATGCGGACGAAGATGCGCGCTGGCATCGTGGACGGTCCACGACTGTCCCGGTCACTGCGTGACGAGCAGGCCGTTCCTCTGGACGAGATCTTCGCCGACTTCCAGGAGGAATGCCTCTCACTTGTGGACGAGATCAGGGAAAGCTACTCGGAGGTGAAGGCCTGGAAGGCAATACAACACGACACCACTAAGACGGTCGACCGCGCCAATCGCGCCAAGCTCGAGGCGTTGCTCCCGGTCGTGGGAGGGGCTGCAGCAGGTGTAGGTGGCATGTATGGCGGTGCCGCACTCGGCGCGAAGATCGGCGCGGCAATCGGCACCGCTGGTGGTCCTATAGGAAATGTCATCGGCGGCATCCTCGGGGGTGTTCTGGGAGGTGTTCTGGGAGGCTACCTCGGCAGGAAAACAAAACAGGAGATCGCCGACCATCGTGCCTCTAAGGCGAAACCGGTTGTGGACAAGGCCATCGCGGATTTCGTGAATGGGACCAAGACGGACCTCAAGCGACAGGCCACCGAACTTCGCGACCACCTTGAACGCGGTCTGACCGCCTGGCAGTCGGCTCAGGTGGAACGTTACGAGCGGGACCGGGATGAACGCGTGAAGACCCTGGGATTGGGGATCGAGGAGAAACAGACGGCCGTTCGAACTCTCCGCGAGGACAAGGAAACCCTTGCTCGCTATCGGGACATGCTGAGGTGAGAACATGATCGCTCTGCTCACGGACAGACACGGTGACATCGCCACTCGATTGTGTCGTCTCTCCGAAGAAGCCGGCCTCGAGGACGTGCTCGCCGCGGCGCGTCTACTACACGTTCGAGTGCGACAACCCCACAGCTACATCACATTGGTCGGCGAGACCAGTACTGGCAAGTCCACGATTGCCAACGGCCTGCTTGAGGAACCGGTCCTCCCTGCATTCGCCACACCGACCACGGCAACTGTGACCCACGTCTCGCTCCGAAACGATCACACCACTCGATTTGCCGCTATTTACCGGGATGGCACCTTGCAGGAGATCGACCGTGAGGTGTTCGTTCAGCAAAGCCAGGACCCTCACGAGGCATTGCTTCGGTTGCAGGTCAACACCAAACCATCGTCCCAGGGATTTGACGGACTGCAGATCTTCGACACGCCGGGCTACAACGCGGTGATGGCCCGCCACGAAGAGATTCTACGCCAGTTCCTTCCCAGCAGCGACCTCGTTGTGTTCGTTGCCGGCTATCGCACCGGTTTTGGTCAGGAAGACCAAGATCTCCTCGAGGTCGCGCAACAATCTCTCCAGGAAGATCCAGACATCCCCGTGGTCCTTGTGGTCAATCGTGCACCGCCCGGCACGGAGCATGATTCGAAGCGCGTGAAAGAAATCTTCAACAACGCCCGGGACAGCTTGAAACGCGACCCGTTGCTGCACATCGTACCAAGCACAACCGCGACGGAAGACGGCTCGCCGCCACCCCAGAAGCCACCCCCACCTGACACGCGTGATCTCTGGAAAGAGGTGCATGGCCTAGTGGAGTCCCCCGAACGCCAGGCCGCCGTGGCGCAGAAGCTCGAACAGATGCTGCGCCAACTCCTCGAGGAAACAGACGAGGCACTTGAGAGACAGCTATTGCGGGCCGAAGCCAGCGAAACCGAACTTGCCGAGTTCGATGAGCAACTAGCCATCGTGCGGGAGGGACGCGATCTCTCCTTGCAGGCCGTTTCACGCTCGACAAAGCGGCTGGCCGCCCAGATCGAACCCACCCTTCGCCGCGGGGCGGAGCAGATGCTGTCCCGTCTAGTCAAGGAAGTCGACGATTCCAACAAATGGCTGGATAAAGACGCGTGCGCTGCGTGGCTTACCGAGCACGCCATGCCTTTCGAAGGGCGACGCGCGGCCAAAATTGTCGAGCAACTGATCGACGAAGAGTTGCAGAGGCTCGACCAGGAGCTGAGAGACATCGCAGACACGACCGTCGAACGTCTGGAACGCGACGTCGAGGTCCGGTCGGATGCTGCCAAGCGATTCGCGTTCAACCTCGGTCGGGCCATCGTCCAGCGCGTAGGCGGAGCCGCGATCAGCAGCGCGCTGAAAGGGCTTGGTGGTGTGGGAGGTGTAGCCGCGGGGACCGGAAATCTGGTGAAGATGCTGGTCAGCCGAGTAGGCCGTCTGTTCGGCAAGACATTCAGCCGAGAGGTCTACAACCAGATCGGGCGGATATTCACCAAGCGCATGGTCCAGCGCCTCGCGGGAGCGTTCCAGATACTCATCGAGGTCGGAGTCTACGTCTACGACGCGAAGACGTGGCAGCGCAAGATGAAGAAGGAACTCGACAAGGCCGTGGACGAGTGGCGGAACGAGGTCCTCGAAGATCTGAAGAAGACGACTCTCCCCAAGATCGAAAAGGCCAACAAGGAGTTGGTCCGGTCGATCTACGATGACCTACTCGAGGAGAAGAGCACCGTAGCGAGGGAGGGCCGTGCGCGCAGTAGGCAGGTACTGACCGAGTTTCGGGGCCACCGCTCCCAAGTGGCTGGAATGTTGGGCGATCTCGACGAGATCGCGGTTTTCAGTACCAGTACCAGAAACCAGGAGTCGTGATGAGCAACAAGGACAATGATTTCGGACTGCCCGTCGTATCCAAGCCCCTGCTTCCAGAGAAGAAGCAGGCCGCAACGATCAACACCAGGACAGCGCAGGTTGAACTGACGGAGCATCAGGTGGACAAACTGATCGACGGCGGTGTGCAAGTGGCGGCTGACGTATTCGAGATCGGCAAGGGCATCGTCGAGATTGCCAAGATCCGAGAACGATCCAAGGCGGCCGTCGATGAGGTCGATGCCAGGACCCGCCAAATCGTATCCATGATGGAAAAGCGTATCGAAGCGATGCAAGAAGAGCATCAGCAATTGAAAACGCGGGGGGAGACTGCGGTGCTACTCGTGAGCCAGTTGACAGCGCTCGTCGCGGGGATACCTGAAGCCGACACCGATGCAAGGCGGGAAGCCATCAAGATGATCCCCGAACTCGCCGAGAAGACGTTCCAGAGCCGTTAGGGTGCCCGGATGCTGACGGCCGAGGATGGGGGAGGACTCGTCGCGGATCTTCTGCGCATGCTGAAAGACAAGGAGATCGCCGAGGCATTGGAGCGCGTCGAGCAGGCAAGGCGAGCCCAGGCCGACGCCAGCTTCTCGAAGCGGTCAGAAGGGGTTGGAGTGATTACCCGGGCCATGACAGCCTTGAAACGTCAGCGTGAACAGCTGCGAGAAGGTATCGCTGCGCTCCCCGAGGATGTTCGACTCGACGCGGAGCATCTCCTGATGCCACTCATACAAGACGTGTTCGACATGGAGATCGCCCGTCTCAGGTCTGCGAAGCGAAGGCTTTCGCGACAGCGGTGACAGGCCCGACCACGAGCTTGATGAAATGGAGAGTGAGGACATGACGTGGCTCGAATAGACGACATCGAAGTGGGTCTGATCATCGTCTCGATGGCGGGCATGCCATTCACCCCGCAGATCGTAGGACAGCTCCCGTGACGATCACCGCCCAGCAGATCGAAACCTGGCTCGCCGGCCGCGAAGACGAGCACCTGGAGTTCAAGGAGGCGAAGGCCAACTACTCGTTCGACAAGCTGGTGCGCTACTGTGCGGCCCTGGCCAACGAGGGCGGCGGGGCGATGGTCCTCGGGGTGACGGACAAGCAGCCTCGACGCGTCGTCGGTACCAGCGCTTTCCGGGATCCGGGGAAGGTCTGCCAGGGGCTGTTGGATCGCCTTCACCTCCGGATCCGGGCCGAGGAGATCATCCATCAGGACGGGCGGGTGCTCGTGTTCACCGTCCCACCTCGTCCGCTGGGGATGCCTATCGAGGTCGACGGCACGTACTGGATGCGTACCGGCGAGAGCCTGACCGGGATGACTCCCGACGTGCTGCGGCGGATCTTCGACGAGGTCGCCCCCGACTTCTCGGCCGAGACCTGTGCCGGGGCGACGATGGATGACCTCGACCCGCCAGCTATCGCCGCTTTCCAGCAGGCGTGGGCGAGGAAGGCGGGGAACCGAGCGCTGGACAAGTTGGCTGCCGAGCAGGCACTGGAAGACTCCGAGTTGGTCGAGGACGGCCGTGTCACCTATGCCGCCCTGGTGCTGTTCGGTAGGCGGCGTTCCCTCGGGCGGCTGCTGCCGCAGGCGGAGGTGGTGTTCGAGTACAGGTCTACTGGCGCCACTGGCGCCGCTCAACAGCGCGTCGACCATCGGGAGGGGTTCTTCGTCTTCCACGACGCGATCTGGAACAACGTAAACGCGCGCAACGACGTGCAGCACTACCAGGAGGGCCTGTTCGTCTGGGACGTGCCCACCTTCCACGAGGCCAGCGTACGCGAGGCCCTGCTAAACGCCGTGGCCCACCGCGACTATCGCCTGCAGGGCTCGGTGTTCGTCCGGCAGTATCCCCGGAAGCTCGTGGTCGAGAGTCCTGGCGGTCTTCCTACCGGCGTGACCGTGGACGAGATCCTGTGGAAGCAATCGCCACGGAATCGCCGGATCTGCGAGGCCTTCCAGCGCTGCGGCCTGGTGGAGCGCTCTGGACAGGGCATGGACCGCATCTTCGAGGAGTGCATCCGACACGGCCAGCCCCTCCCGGCGTTCACCGGGACCGACGACTACCAGGTCGTGGTCACCCTGCGGGGCAGCGTCGAGGATCCCCGGATCATCGACTTCCTAGAACGCGTGGGCCAGGAACGCCTAGCTTCGTTCACTACCGGGCACTTCCTCGTCGTGAACGCCGTCCACCGGGACCGTCCGATCGATGATCGCTTACAGGCTCCCTTGCGGGATCTCCTGGACCAGGGGATCGTCGAGCGCGTCCAGCGGGGACGCTTCACCCTCTCTCGCCGCTTCTACGCCTTCCTCGGCAAGAAGGGCGAGTACACACGCCGCGTCGGCCTCGACCGCGAGCAAAACAAGGCGCTGCTGCTCAAGCACATCCGCGCCAATCCGAAAGAGGGGTGCCGGATGGACGAACTGATGCAGGTGCTGCCGACCCTGTCCAGGAACCAGGTCCGGTCTCTCCTGCGAAACCTGCGTGAAGCGGGCCTCGTGAGGACCGTCGGACGCACCAGTGCGGCGCGATGGCATCCCGTCGAGTAGCTGGCGAAACTTGGGATCGAGTACCAAGCCGATCCCAAGATCCGCTCAAACGAAAACGACAACCCACCGAAATGACGAGCGTTTCATCCTGGTGGCTTGGGATCGTGTCCTACCACGGGCGCCATCGACACGCGCAAACCACAGCGGACACGGGAGGTCGTTCCCATGGACCACGAAGGCCATCGCGGTGAGCGCTCCTCCACATCGAACCGACATCGTCCGGGCTCGGCCAGCCGGTAGCTCCCGCATCCCGGTCGGAACCCGGTTCCGCTGGGTATTCCGACGCTCATGCCCCTGGTACACTGCCGCCCGCCATGGCCAAGTGCAGCCACTGCGGACAGAGGAAGGGGAAGCGCCCGTGTCCTGCGCTTTCCGGGGACATCTGTTCGCCCTGCTGCGGCAAGCACCGGGGCCAGGACATCGACTGCCCGCCTGACTGCCGGTTCCTCGGCGGTGGAGGCGACCACCGGACCAGCCGGATGGTCACCGACCGGCTGATGGAACGGATGCTGAGGTATTCGTCGAGCCGGGGCGAACTCGGCAAGGAAGCCATGACTGCGTTCCTCGGACCGGGACGTGAGATGGAGGAGTGGCAGCAGGCCGCAGCCATCCACTACATGTTCTTCGGTCACCACGGCGCGGACGGCAAGACGATGGCCGAGCACTTCCAGCGCGACCAGGGCTGGACGCTGAAGCCAGCGGAGCGGGATGCCCTGACGGCGTACATGAACGCCCGGTTCTCGCTGTTCGAGGTACGCGACGTCCGGCTGGACGAAGGGCTGCTGCTGCGGGATCTGCTCCTCGGCGGCGACACCTTCGTCAGCGAGCGCTCGGCGACGCACGATGTTCAGCGGCTCGACCTGTTGTTGGGGTGGGTCATGCGTCGAGGCGGACGGCACGAACTCTCCACATCTCCGACCCGGATTCCGCGACTCAACCGGGAGGCCGTCCTGGCCACCATGCGGGAGGGATTGGAAGAGGCCAGGGCGGCGCGTCCCGGGACATCCGACGAGATCCTGCTCCATGAAACCGTGGTGATCACACACCAGGCCCTGAGCATGTTGATCCGGGAGCGGAAACCTCCGCAGATCCGGACGACCGACGGCGAGGAGATCGTCTTCTGCAAGGCCGTCTATGACATCGACGAACCAGATGCGATCGGTGCCGCCCTGTCCGGGCATCCGGACCTCGGCGAGATCGACGACGGCGTCTACGACTGGATCGACCCCAGGGGGCGGCCGATGCTCGGTGGGGGCCCCGTGAGCCTGGGATCGATCCGGCTCGAGAAAGAGCGTTTGGTCCTGGAGACGAAGTCGAGGGAGCGACTGGAGAAGGGCAAGACCTTCATCTCGGGCCTGCTCGGCGACCTCGTCCAGCACCGCGTTGACAGCCACGAGGATCTCGAGATGGCCATGAGTCGGCGTGCGGATGCCCCGCCGAGGGAGCGCGAGGAGATCCCGCCCGAGGTCGAGGCGGAACTCCTCAGCGAGTTCATGCAGGAACACCTGATGGAGTGGGTGGACATGCCGCTTCCTCTGCTGGGCGGCCAGACTCCACGGCAAGCCGTCCGCTCGCAGCACGGCCGCGAGCAGGTGCTCGGTATGCTCCGGGACCAGGAACACATCTTCGCTGACCGACCCGGGTCGGACCGCGTCGACTGGGCGGCCCCCTACCGGGAGCTGGGGCTGGACTACGACGAATAGGCCGAGGGCGCGGCGCGGCGCAACCGAAGCGGCACCGAGAGCCCGAGGAACCACTACTACGAATTGTGCGGAGAAGTCGGTCAGCGCACAAATCGGCGCACAATCCAAATTCTCAACTTCCTGTATTCACGCGTGGTTTCTATCCGGTATCCAATGCGCGGCGCACAATCACCGCACAATACCGCTCGTTCACCCGCCGACGATCTCCATCCTGTACCCGTAGCCCTGCTCGATCAGGAATCGCTGGCGTTTGCGCGCGAAATCCTCCTCGCAGGTGTGCCGGGAGACCAGGGTGTAGAAGCGCGAGATCCGCCCGTCGGCCTTGGGCCGCAGCACGCGGCCCAGCCGCTGGGCCTCTTCCTGGCGCGAGCCGAAGGTGCCAGATACCTGCACCAGCAGGTCCGCGTCGGGGAGGTCGACCGCGAAGTTGCCCACCCGCGACAGGACCATCCGTCGCAGCTCACCGCGACGGAACGCCTCGAAGAGCCGCTCGCGCTCCGGCTTGGGGGTCTTGCCGGTGATGGCCGGCGCGTCGATGTGCCTCGCCAGTCCCTCCACCTGGCTGACGAACTCCCCGAAGAGCAGGGCCCGGCTTGCCGGGTGGCGGTCGAGGAGATCGCGGGCGAGGGCCAGCTTGACCTCGTTCTCTGCGGCGATGCGGAACCGCTGGCGCTTCGGGGCCAGGGCGTAGGCCATCTCGCGGCCGTCTCGCAACGGCACGTGGACCTCGGTGCACAGCGCGCTGGCGATGTATCCCTGCTCCTCGAGGTCCCGCCAGGGTATGTCGAAGCGCTTCGCGCCGATCAGCGAGAACACGTCGGACTCGCGACCGTCCTCGCGGATCAGCGTCGCGGTGAGGCCCAGCCGGCGCCGCCCCTGGAGCCGCGCCGTGGCGCGGAAGACCGGCGCCGGCACGACGTGGACTTCGTCGTAGACGATCAGCCCGAACCGCTTGGCGTCGAACACGGCCAGGTGGGGGAAGCCGTCGTCCCGGCTCGGGCGCCAGGTGACCATCTGGTAGGTCGCGAGCGTGATCGGACCGACGTCCTTGTGCTCGGTGGAGTAGTGGGCGATCTGCTCCGGCCGCACCGTGGTCCGTTCAAGGATCTCGCGCCGCCACTGCAGGGCGGCGGTGTTGCTGGTACACAGCACCAGCGTCTCCTGGCCCAGGGCCGCCAGCGCGGACAGGCCGACGATGGTCTTGCCCGCGCCACAGGGGAGCACGACCACGCCGCTGCCGCCCCGCGCGCTACCTCCCTGGCGGAACGCGTCGACGGCCTCGCGTTGGTAGGGACGCAGCGCGAACGTCGCGCGGGGATGTCGGCCTTCGCGAAGCTCGATGGCGAGGGGATCGCCGTCCTCGAAGCCGCAGAGATCCTCGGCCGGGAAGCCCGCATGGACGAGCGCCTGCTTCAACGTGCCCCGGTCTCCGAGTTCGAACGTGAACGAACGGTCGTCCGCGCGCCCGGTGAGCCATGAGCCGACTCCTGCATCTCGCGCGATCTCTTCCGCCAGCTCGGGGGTGTCCGAGCGGACCACGAAACGGTCGTCCTCGTGGACCAGCACCACTCGCCCGTATCGCGAGGCGAGATCCGCCAGGTGCCTGGCGTACCCCTCGTCGAGTGGCTGCTTGGAGAACTCGTCCAGCGTCCCAGTGATCGCCTCGGGAGTCAGCCCCGACGCCCGGGCGTTCCAGAGCGTGAGGGGGTCGATACGATAGGTGTGGACGTGCTCCGGGCTCTTCACGAGCGCGGCGAACATCGCCAGCCGCTCCCGCGCCCTTAGCGCCCGCGGGCTGTGTAGGTCGAGCAGGACCGTGCCGTCTTGCTGGACGATCAGCGCGTTGCTCGACCGATCGCGGGGCACGCGGTCAGCTCCCGGACGGACCAGCTGGCGGCAAGGGGAATCCGAGGGTGAGCGCAGCTCTCCGGAACGCCGGCTCCGATTGCGCAGGCACGACCAGGGTTCGGTCTCCGGCCAGCACGCATAGCTTCCTGGTCTTGGAATCGTTGGCGATCAGGGCGGCCGTCGCCGGATCGGCACACTCGACCAGCAGTCCGTGACCGGCGGGGCTCAGCATCTGTGAACGACGGACCAGGTCGTCGAGGAACACCGAGGCGGTCTCGGGGAGATCCTCTCCGTTCGCCACCTCCAGGAACGAACGTAGGTCGGCGATGCGATGGCCCTTCTCGACAGCCGCCAGCGCCCGGTCCAGGTCGAGGCCGAATATCGCGTCCGAGCGTCGCTCGCAGTACACCTCCAGCATCGCCTCGTCGCCCGCCTCGAACAACCCACCGGTGGCCACCACGTCGAGGTTCGGCAGGACGCGGAGGCCGCTGCCCGGCTCCGTCGTCGATGGCTCGTACTGCTCGGTGATGCCCAATGCGTACGCGCCCAGCGCGTTGATGCGGAAGCAGGAGAGTCCATCGTAGCGGCTGAGGAACTCCAGCTCGTCGGCGCCCCACTGGTGACAGTAGTCGTCGCGCGCACCGTCGGGCGGGCCATAGGCGACGTCGACCAGGCCCAGGGTCGCCGCGTACTCGAACAGCAGCACCATCAGGTACCGTCCCTGGAGGATCGACCAGCCCCCGTACCCGTCGTATCCCAGGCTCCCGTAGTGTGCGTCGCCGATGTACAGCTTCCACGGGTTGTGCGTCACCTCGAAGGTCGCTCCCGTCGCCTGCATGTGCCGGGACAGCTCGTCCACGGTGATCCAACGCCCCGCGGGGCACTCGCTCAGGACCTCGTCGATGACCAGTCGTCGGTTGGCCACGGCGGCCATCCGCTTGCGGTTGGTTTGGCCCTTGATCACCTCGATGCGGTTGAACTCGTCGAGGAACGTCACGTCGAGCCAGCGCTGCCAGGCCGTGCGCAGGGTGTCGGCCGCCGGCTCGGTCAACGCCTTGCGGCCAGCTCGGGTCAAGACGAGCTTCTTACCGGAGAGCTTGGCCAGCCGCGCCCCCTGGAGCAGCAGCGGCCAGGCGAACGGCCGGATCGCGCCGATCTCGCTACCCCACTCGGTCGTCTGCTGGTCCGGGCCGTAGAAGTCCTCGCCGCAGAGCACCTCGGAGACCGCCCGGACGGTCTTCGCAGCGGGCCGGCGCGTCCGGTCGCTGACGAGCACCTTTCCCTGGTCAACCAGCCGCAGCACGGCGAACACCTCCTGCTGCGCGACGCGCTCGGTTTCGACCACGCGGAGAGGCTCACCGTCGAAGAAGGGGACGGGATCGTCGTGGGTCCGCACCTCCTCGCGGGGAGGTGGGGGGACGAACTCGCGGAGCCGCTCGGCCAGGTCATGGGGGATCGTCGGCCAGCCGGCACGCGTATCGTAGTCCCGCACCAGGAACAGCCCGAGCAGCGTCGGCTCCCGGCGCCACGCGATCTTCTTGGAGCCCTCCCAGCGGGGCAGCCCACGGTACTTGGCGCGGAAACGCTCGGGATCGAACTCGTCCCACCCGTGGACCACCTCGGCCACGGCGGCCTGTTGTAACTTGTCGAACTCCCCGAACATCCGTGGAAGTCGCGGGCCGGCGAGGTCCTCTCCCAGGACCTCCCTGGCAAGCGCTCGGGCGAGGTCCGCCTTGCGCGTCGGTCCCTTGATGCCCAGGACCCGCGCGTAGTCCTTGAGCGTGTCGGCGTTGTATGCGACCTCCAGCGCCTCGCGCAGCGTTGGCCAGCCGCCGCGTGGCCGGACCCTCGTCCTCGATCTCGGCATGGCTCGTGTACCTCCCACTGGGTGCCGGCTCGATGGGTTCCTTGTCGGGGAACCTCCACAGTTCGGACCTCATCTGGAGCGAGCCATGTCGGGAACCAGTCGTCCGATGCAATCCCAGCCGGCAGGCGCGAGCAGGCTATCTCCGGGTGCCACGAGTGGCAAGGCCCAGATGCTGGTCTCCCCGTCCAGTATCAAAGGGGCCGGATGGGGATCGCTGGAGGTGTTCGCCGAGGAGCCGTTCGGCAACCTCGACGAACTGCGCGGTCAACACCGCGTTGGGGTAGAGCGCGCATCAATCCTGCCCACTCTCTGCCCACACGAGCACCGCAAATAGGCCGCTTTCGCCGTCATTGGCCGTCGATCGCCGTCAACCTAAATCGTTGATTTGACAAGCAGATTCCTGATCACACGCCACCACCGGTGGACCCCGGTTCGATTCCCATGCGTCTCCGCCA
>CAZLEO010000204.1:0-17720 GCA_964558555.1 uncultured Rickettsiales bacterium
CGCACAGCAGCGCGCCGTCGGCGTCCGCGTCCACCTCGTCTGCGGGGACGACGCCGTCGCAGTCGTTGTCCGCGCCGTCGCACAGCTCGGGCGCGTCGGGCCGGCCGTCCGCGTCGGTGTCGTCGCAGTCGAGGCAGTTGACGAACCCGTCGCCGTCCGCATCGATCAGCTCGTCTGCGGGGACGACGCCGTCGCAGTCGTCATCCACGCCGTTGCACACCTCGGTCGCATCCGGGCTCACGTCCACGTTCGCGTCGTCGCAGTCGCCGGCGCACGGTGCGTACCCGTCGCCGTCGGCGTCGGTCTCGTCGGCAGGGACGGTGCCGTCACAGTCGTTGTCGATGCCGTCGCACAGCTCCTCGGCCTCGGGGTGGGTCTCGGGATCGGCGTCGGCGCAGTCGCCGTCGCACACCATCCAGCCGTCGGCGTCGTCGTCGGCCTCCTCCCACGGCAGCAGGCCGTCACAGTCGTTGTCGATGCCGTCGCACAGCTCCTCGGCTCCGGGATAGCGCGCGGGATCGTCGTCGTCGCAGTCCCCGTCGCAGGGGGAGAAGCCGTCGCCGTCCTCGTCGAGCTCGTCGCCGAGCACGCCGTCGCAGTCGTTGTCGATGCCGTCGCACAGCTCGGGCGCGCCCGGGTACACGTCGGCGTTGCCGTCGTCGCAGTCCGGCTCGTCGCCGCACACGGTGAAGCCGTCGCCGTCCAGGTCGAGCTCGTCGTCCGGCACCACGTCGTCGCAGTCGTTGTCGAGTCCGTCGCACAGTTCCTCTGCGCCGGGGTACGTGGTGGCGTCCTCGTCGTCGCAGTCCTCGGCCGCGGGGTAACCGTCGCCGTCGCCGTCCACGGCGCCCGGATCCAGGACGGCCTCGGCCGCCATCTCGATCACGTCCGTGGTCAGCTCGCCGCACATCGCCGAGCCGCCGCAGTCGTGCGTGATGATCTCGAGGCTGCCGCCGAACTCGCCCTCGGTGCTCGACAGGAAGAACAGGTCCAGCGACCAGCCCCCATCCGTCTCCAGCGTGACGGGCAGGTCACCGGTGTCCGCCGTGTAGAACCGCCCGCCGTCCGCATCGATCACCGTGACCGATTCCACCCTCAGCGATCCCGGCCCCGTGTTCGTCACGATCAGGGGCACGACCGCCTCCACGGTCGGCTCCACGACGCCGAACTCCACCGGATCGGGGACGATCTCCCGCAATCCCAGCTCGTAGGTGTTGGTCTCGTCCGGGCACCCGGTGCACAGCACCAGCCCGGCCAGGCACAGCAGTGAAATCAAGGTACGCATGAGCGACCCCCTCGTCGGTGTGTCGAGTTCGGTGAAGCGAGGCCCCGGTCAGCGGACGGAGGGCTCAAATCGAGAATTCGGCCATCTCGGCCTCGATCCCGGGCAGGTCCTCGGTCATGTCCATCACCGAGGCTACCTCGTCCAGCGCCTTGCGCTCGAGGTCCGAGACCGTTCCGTCCGCCCGCACCAGCACCACGGCCGTCTTCAGGAACAGCGCCCGCTGGTGGTGCGTGGGCAGCGCCAGCGCCGCCATGCGCGGATCGAACGGCACCTTCTGCAGGCTGTCCATCAGGTCCGGCTCCCCCATCTCGCCGAGGAACTCCTGGATCACCTCCACCTCCTCGTCGGCCACGCCGTCCACGGCTGCGAGGTGGTAAAGCCCGCGGGCGAAGATGTCGAGCTGCTCGATGTTCTCGAAGAAGCGGTGATACGCCTTGTCGGCCATGGTGTCCTCCAGATGGAAAGATGACATTACCGCGATGGCGGCGACGGGGGAAGGGGCCCGCGGCAGCAGGTGAGGTGCCCATCCGTATGGAAGACCGCGAAGCGGTCCGACAGGAACGAGTCCAGGCAGTCGGCGATGGAGAAGATCACGACCTCGCGGTCGCCCGCGTCCAGCTCGGCGGCGAGCCGGCGGTAGAACGCCTCACCAGGACCGACGGGGCGCACGGGCCGGTACAGGTACAGGAAGTCGATGCCGGTGACGGAGAAGTCCATCACGTCGGCGACGACCCACTCGACCCGGTCGTCGGGGATCTCCCCCCCGGCCAGCCGGTGGCGACCCCACTCCACCGCCACGGCCCGGATCTCCACCTGGACGGTGCGGGCGTGGGGATCGAGGCACTGCAGAAGCAGGCCCTGCAGGCCGTTGCCCGCGCCGAGGTCGCAGCTGACGGTGTCGGGGTGGATGTGGGGGCCGGCGCGGAGGATGGGGCTCATGCCGCCGGCGTGGTTCCAGTAGCCACCTGTCTCGTCGACGCGCTGGCGTTCGGTGGCGGAGTAGGGGGCCTCGTGGAGGTGGAGGTGGCAGTACAGCTCGAGGAACGACTCCTCCACCTCGTCGCCGTCGTGGTCGCCCGTGATGCGGTCGAGGACGGATTGGCGCAGCGGCTGGACCAGGGGGAACCAGCCGTGGGGATCGGAGATGGCCTCGCGCTCGGTCAGCAGCAGGACCAGGCGCACGAAGCGGTCCAGCTCGTCCGGCGACAGGTCGTCGCGGCTCGCGGTCAGCTTGGCGCGCAGGGCGGGTTCGAGGTCCACGTCAGTCCCGGGGCGGTTCGGGGCGGCAGATCACGTTGACGACTCGTGTGTCGAAGGCGGCCAGCGAATGCGCCGGGCGCACGATGCACGCCGAGTCCGCGCCGCGGCTGGTGCCGCCCACGGCCATGACGTCCACGCCGTAGGGGATCACACCGGCGTCCAGCGCCATGATCGCGATCTCCACGGCCACCTTCACACCCTGGCCGAACATGCGCAGGGAGTTGCCGATGATGTCGGGGGGGTACAGGCCGCCGTGTTTCTTGGAGATGGCCCGGTCCACGCCGCCGAACAGGTGCGTCGTCGTCAGGAACGACACGCCCTTGGCCCCGAGGTCCTTGCGCGTCGCCTCGGTCATCTCGTGCTCGCCGGGCTCCTTGAAGCCCACCTGGTGAGTGACGCACACGATGTTCAGGCCGCTCACGTCGTGCTCCAGCAGCTTGTAGATCGTGTTGCCGGTGTTCGACGCGACGACGATGTGCTTCAGCTCGGCCTGGCGGCAGGCCTCGACCGCTGCGGCGATGGTCTCGGGGGTGTTGGTGGTGCCAGGGAAGGACCAGAGCATGGGGGGCCTCCGGGGTGGGTTGGGGGGATGGTAGCTCGGGGGAGCGCTCCCTGTGTCGAGAACCAAGCCCCGATCCACCGCAACCGGGGACATACGTAACTTGGTCGCCCCGAGGCCTCGAGCCGAGAACCAAGCCGCTGAGCAAGTTCACGTGTGCCGGTGCGCCGGACCGCCCCGTGTCGCCCCCAGATCACCGACGGACGGTCGGCGACAGCCGCCAACGACCTGATCCCCGAAAGCAGACGGGCGCAGAGCGCCCAAGAAGACGTTCCGACGGGGACCGTCGGAACGAGGGACAGGGGAGGGCGCTGGAGAGGCGTCAGCCGGCGTCGTAGCCGGCGTCCTCGATGATCTCCTTCACCCTCTCCAGCTCGATCTCCCCCAGTACCACCGCCCGCCCCGGCTCCAGGGTCACCTCCACCGCCTGCACCCCGTCGGTCTCCTGGAGTATCCCCGTGAGCTTGTTGACGCAGCTGTTGCACCCCAGCCCGGTGACGGTGACCTCGTGGCGCGGGACCTCGGTCATGGACCGCGCTCGCAGCTTTCCGATCCATACACGGAGCTCGCTGACAGCGTGGTACCCCATCCATCCCAGCAGGACGACTGCGCTCGCGAACGCCCACCAGGTGGCGTGCTCGTGGTGGCCGTGAGCGACGGCCATGGGCGCGGTCTCGAGCAGGAAATCGAACGCCAGGCCGAAGCCGAGGCTGCCGAGGACGATGGTGGTGAGGTAGACGATGAGCGAGCGCTTGCCGAGGCCGCGGTAGATGGCACCGATGGTGGCGACGTTGGTGGCGGGGCCGGCCATGAGGAAGACCAGCGCGGCGCCGGCGGGCATGCCGGAGACGACGAGGGCGGCGGCGATGGGCACCGAGGCGGTGGCGCAGACGTAGAGGGGGACGCTCACGGCGAGGACGGCGGCGAACATGCCGACGGTACCCAGGGGGGTGAAGGTGGCCAGGGAGCCGCTGGGGATCCAAACGGAGATGGCGGCGGAGATGACGACGCCGATGACGAGCCAGCGCCAGATGCCGCCGAGGATCTCGTTGGCGTGGGCAAGGCCGTCCCGGATGCCTCGACGCCCGTCGCCGGTGGCGAGGGTGTCGGGGCGCTCGATCTCTCCCTCGCCGGCCACGGCGTCGGTGATCCACCCTCCGGCGAGGCCGGTGACGAAGGCGGCGGCGACCTTGAACAGGGCGAAGGGCCAGCCGAGGAACGAGGCGCTGACGAGGATGGAGTCGACGCCGGTCTGGGGGGTGGAGATGAGGAAGCCGACGGACGAGCCGTTGGAGGCGCCGTCGCGCTTGAGGCCGAGACCGGCGGGGATGACGCCGCAGGAGCACAGGGGGAGGGGGACGCCCAGGGCGACGGCCTTGAGGACGCCGGCGTGACCGCGGAGCTGGCGCTGGATGAGATCGGCGGGCAGCAGCACGTGAAGCAGGCCGGCGAAGCCCATGCCCAGCAGCAGCCACGGCGCGAGCTCGAGCAGGATGTCCCAGATGGCGGCCAGCATCGTCATGTCAGATCATCGCCATGCCCAGAGTGACGGTGTGCAGGGCCACGATCAATGAGATGAAGACCCCGCGGGCGGTGTGGGGCTTCAGGCCCAGCCACCTGTACTGTAGCGACGAGTGGGGGCAGCGGCCAATGCAGTCGCCGCAGAGGGTGCACGACAGCGCGGGCCTGCGCCGACCGATGTCCTCGGCGGACAGGGCGTCGTATCGGCACGCCGGGGTACACCCGCCGCACGCGTCGCAGCCGTCGTCGATGCGCACGCGGAACGGCGAGATGCGACCTGCCATCGTGGCGATCCAGCCGATGGGACACACGGTCAGGCAATGGACCATGGCCCCGGTACGGCGCGACGAGACGGCCATCACGATCACGCCGATCACCCCCACGGCCAGGCCGGCCGCCGTGGCCACCGCCGAGCCAGCGCCCAGCAGGCGAAGGCCCAGCGCGGTGGCGATCACCAGCAGCAGGGACGCAGGCTGGACGAAGCGGCGCCACAAGGGCAGCCTCACCGGCTTTCGACGCCGTCGGCTGAACGCGTCGTCCCAGGCGCCGAGGTAGCACAGGTGGCTACACCACGCCGGTCCCACGATCACGAGGGTGCCCGCGAGCATCAAGACCATGACCGTCAGCTCGCCGCGGTAGAGCGGGCCAGCCACGATCGTCGCCGGGATGGGCAGGTGAAGCTCCCCGGTCATCAGCATCTCGTCGATGCCCGCGAGGCCCAGCGCCAGCTGGCCGAAGAACGCCACGGAGAATACCGACCAGATCCCCCTGCGTACCCTGGCCTGCCGTCGCGGATCGGCCATGGCCCACGCCACCCATCCCGCGTAGAGGACCAGCAGCCCGATCTCCACCCAGCCCGCGCCGGGTACGAAGCGCTCCGCCAGCAGCATCGGGCGACTGACCTTGATCTGGATGGGAACGAGCAGCCCGGCTGCGAGCGCGGCGGCGGCCGCGGCCATGGCGATGCGGTGGGGCTGGGTGGGTCTGGACATGTCGGATCACGCGATCCTACGCCCATTCCTCCGCGAGCACGTCGCCTTGCAGGCCCACGACGATCTTCTTGACGGGGACCTTGCGCGTGGCGCGGGCCGCGGCCTCGGTGGCCAGGTGCAGCAGGCCGCCGCAGCACGGCACCTGCATGATCATCACCGACAGGGTGTCGATGCGCGCGTCGTCGATCATGGACACGAGCTTTTGCAGGTACATCTCCTGGCCCTCGTCGAGCTTGGGGCAGGCGATGGCCAGGGCGTGGTCCTTGAGCCAGTCCTTGTGGAAGTCGGCCATGGCGAAGGGCACGCAGTCGGCGGCCAGCAACACGTCGGCGCCCTGGAAGTACGGCGCGGTGGGGGAGACGAGGTGGAGCTGGACCGGCCACTGGCGCAGCTCGGACGGGCGGGTGCCGGTGTCGTCGGTCGCGGTCGCCTCGCCGGGCTTGTCGAAGGACATGGCGCGGGAGCCGGGGCAGCCGCCCATGCCGCCGCCGGCGTGCATCGCGGCCATGGGCGGAGGCGAGGGGGCGCGGGTGGGGGCCGGCGCCTGGGTCTTCTCCAGGGTGGAGAGGTGCTCCTCGACGAGCTCCTCGTCGAACTCTGCGGCGTCGCGGGTCTCGATGGTCAGCGCGCCCTCGGGGCAGTCTCCCAGGCACGCGCCCAGCCCGTCGCACAGGGCGTCTTTGACCAGCTTGGCCTTGCCGTCGATGATCTGGATGGCACCCTCGGCGCAGGAGGGGACGCAGTCGCCACACCCGTTGCAGAGGTCCTCGTCAATCTTGATGATCTGTCGCTGCATGTTCGGCTCCTTGCTCTGATGCCCCTGGATAGAGCAAGCCTCGTGCCAACCCGGATATCCCACGAAAATGGGGGGATTCGGGTCCTGAGAAACGAAATATAGTTGCCGCCGCAACGAAATATCGTTAGACAACCAAATATGGTTCAACACTGCCACGCCCGCGGCAAGCGCGGGGAGATCATCGACGAGTTCGTCACCACGGTGCTGGCCTCGGTGGAGATGACCGAGGTGCTCGATCGCACCGCAAAGCTGCTGCGCAAGCACTACGGCCGCACGCGCGTGGGCATCACCCTGGTGGCGCGCGACGATCCGGCCCAGGCCGAGGTGCTGCTGGTGGACGATCCCACCAGCGAGGACACCCAGGCCGGTCTGCGTTTCCCGATCGCCGGGACCCTGTTCGAGCAGGTGGTCCACACCGGCCAGCCCGCGACCGTGGGCCAGGCCGGGCCCGACGACGGCGCGTTCGCCGAGCAACACCAGCTCGTGGAGCTGGGGTACGGCACCCTGGCGTGCTTCCCGCTGAAGGTGGACGACGAGGTGATCGGCACCCTCGACATCGCCCACCAGCCCCAGTGCGGGCTGCTGTGCGAGTGCACGGACACGGCGGGCCGCATCGCCAGGTTGGTGGGCATCGCCCTGCACAACAGCATGCTCGTGGCCGAGGTGCGGCGCCTCAACCACGAGCTCAACCGCGAGAACGCCTACCTCTGGGGGCAGCTGCGTCGGTCGCCCGTAGACGAGCAGTACGTGGCCCACAGCGAGCTGATGAGGCAGGTCCTGGATCAGGCGCGGCGGGTGGCGCCGTCGGAGGCGACGGTGCTGATCCGCGGCGAGACCGGCACGGGCAAGGAGGGGTTGGCGCGGCAGATCCACGAGTACAGCGGCCGCGACAGCGCGCCGTTCGTGGTGGTGAACGTGGGCGCCATCCCCGAGAACCTGATCGAGAGCGAGCTGTTCGGGCACGAGCGTGGGGCGTTCACCGGCGCCACGGCGCGGCGGCTGGGCAAGTTCGAGCAGGCCGAGGGCGGCACCCTGTTCCTCGACGAGATCGGTGACGCGCCCATGGCCGTGCAGGTGAAGCTGCTGCGCGCCCTGCAGGAGCGCGAGATCCAGCGCGTGGGCGGCGATCGCGACATTCCCGTGGACGTGCGCGTGGTGGCCGCCACCCACCGCCGCCTCGACCGCATGATCGAAGACGGCACCTTCCGGTCGGACCTGTACTACCGCCTCGCCATCTTCCCCCTGCACCTGCCGCCGCTGCGTGAACGACGCAGCGACATCCGCCCCCTGGCCGAGCACCTCGTGGACAAGCACGCGGCCAAGCTCAACCGCCGAGCGCCAGGCATTCCCGAGCACGTCATGGCGGAGCTGGAGCGGCGGGACTGGCCCGGCAACATCCGCGAGCTGGAGAACTTCCTCGAGCGCGCCCTGATCATCAGCCGCGGCGAAACGCTGGAGCTACCGGACGCACCGGCTTTTCAGCCCACGGGGCGCTCGTCGCGGGAGGCGCCGGCCGGTGCGCCCGGGCGCTTCGACGACGAGGTGGCCGGGCTGTTGCGGCGCGCGCTGGCCGCCACCGGCGGCAAGATCTACGGGCCGGACGGGGCCGCGGCGCTGCTGGGGCTCAAGCCCACGACGCTGCAGGGCAAGCTACGCCGTCACGGACTCAAGGCCTGAACCAGCGCCACCACAGGTCGTGCACCCGTCGCACGAGGCCGCCCAGCGGCCCCTGGAGCAGGGGCCACGCGATCCGCCTGTACGCGACCTGGATGCTGTACAGGTCGGGCCAGTACATGTGGGCGCGGCGCACGCCGCCGCGCGACGTCATCAGCCAGTACCGGGGAGCGACGGTGGGCCGCGAGTGGCCGCTGAGCTGCTTGACGACTTCGAGCGCGCCGAGGCTGGAGGCGAGCCAGACGGACGGGCAGATCTGGGCGATGGGGGCCTCCCCTTGCACGTGATCGACGAAGTAGTCGCGGTGCCAGCCGCCGAGTGTGACGTAGTACGAGTTGGCGATCTTGGAGTCCCAGGATCGAAACAGCTCGGACAGCTCGTCGTAGCCCGCGAGGGACGGCACGCCGTGGAGCTGCTCCGGGGACGGTCCCCGCGGCGAGATGATCGCGACGGTGGCCCACAGGCCGGCCGGCACCACCATCAGCGCGGGCCTGTTCAACGCGCGAGTGTGCCGGAAGACCATCAGCGAGTAGGCGTAGTCGTCGGCGGCGGGGAACACCAGATCGCACGGCTCGATGAGGTCGTCCAGGTCCGCGAGGTCCACGCGGTGGGGCACGAAGTCCACGTCCACGTCCGGCGCGATCGACCGCAGGTGCTCGGCGAGGACCTCGGCCTTGTTGCGGCCCAGCGTCTCGCGCGTGCAGGCGATCTGACGGTTGAGGTTGGTGGGTTCGAAGTCGTCGAAGTCCACCAGGGTGAAGGCGCCCACGCCGCTGCGGGCCAGCGCCACGGCCACGGTCCCGCCCACGCCGCCGCAGCCGACGACCAGGACGCGCGATCGCCGCAAGCGCTCCTGCTGGCCGGTGTCGAGCACCCCCCGATTGCGGGTGAATGCAGTAAGGTAGTCCATCACCAGACCTCGCCGTTGATGCTAAAGTACACGGATTGAGTGGGAAAACCGACTGCACAGTTCCATGGGTGACAGCTACAAACCGGACGAGCACCTCGATCTGAGCGGCGTTCCCTGTCCGCACAACTCGTCGAGGGCCATCATGAAGCTGGAGCTGATGGATCCTGGGGAGGTCCTCGAGGTCGTGATCGACAACGGCGAACCGGTGGAAAACGTCCCCGTCACGATGAATCAGGAGGGCCACCGCGTGGTACGCGCGGAGCCGCGGGACGGCCAGTTCGTCCTGTGGGTGTTGCGGGGGGAGGATCTGTGACGGAACGTGGGATCTGCAAGCGGTGCGTGCTGCCGCAAAGCCCGCCGGACCTCCAGCTGGACGCCGAGGGGATCTGCAACGTCTGCAGGGACTACGCGTCCGCCCACGCGGCCGTGGACGACCGGCCGCCGTTGCTGTCGGACTTCATCAAGCTGCTCAAGAAGCACAAGGGCAAGGGCGACTACGACTGCCTGGTGATGTGCAGCGGCGGCAAGGACAGCACGTCGTCGCTGTACTACATGAAGGAGCGGTTCAAGATGCGACCGCTGGCCTTCACGTTCGACCACGGCTTCGAGACCGAGGACGCCCTGGCCAACGTCAAGCGCGCGGTCGAGATCCTCGACGTGGACTTCCTCCAGTTCCGATCCACCGAGATCCACCCCCTGATCCGCAGGCTGCTGCATTCCGGCTCCAAGGCGGTCATCTGCCACCTGTGCTCCATCTGGTACATGGACCTGACGTTCAAGATCGCCGCGCGGTTCAAGATCCCGGTGATCATCGCCGGCTGGACCAAGGGGCAGTCCACGGACCAGGCGATGATGACCAAGTGCGCGTGCAACATCTACGCGCCCGAGTACCGCGCCATGGGCGCCGCGACCGTCCAGTTCCTCGACACGCTCAAGGACGATCCCGAGTTCAGGGACTTCCCGCGGAGCATGGAGGAGGTCCTCAAGCGCGCCAAGAAGCGCCACAAGAGCATCGTGCTGTCCCCCCACTGGTTCCTGGGCTACGACGTCGAGACCTATGTCCAGACCATCCGCGAAAACCTGCAGTGGCGGCCGCCGCGCGTGTCGTACCCGGGGGGATCGACGAACTGCTACCTGAACTTCCTCGCCGTGCACAACTCCTTGAAGCACTACGGCTACACCCACTACCACGTGGAGATGAGCAAGCTGATCCGCGAGGGCGAGATGACGCGGGACGAGGCGCTGCAGGCGTTGAAGCCCAACTACGACGCGGAGCTGCTCAACCGGATTGCCGAGCCGCTCGACTACCGGATCGATCCCGCCGAGCTCTGATCACAGCCGCCACGGCTCCATTCGCTGCTGGATCGCCTCGCGCGAGCCCGAGGGGGTGTGGACGCGATCTGCAGCGGCCTCACCGTCCTGGGTCACCGTCACGGCGAACCCGGTCTCCGGCGCGGCGGCGGCGTGGGCGAACAGGGCGTCGCCGGCGAGCTCGACCAGGCGCTCCGCGGGCCCGTCTTGCGCCAGCACGGTGGGGCCGGGGACGTCCACGGGGGTCACCTTTGCGCCCGGTACGTCCAGCGCGGTCAGCCGCAGGTTCTCGCCGTGATTGCGGCCCACCACCAGCTTGACGCCGTCTTCGGTGCGGAAGTGCCGCCCTGCCTTGAGGGGCTGCACGTCGGCGGACGTGCAGTCGGGGTGTCGCTCGAACAGATCCGAGAGCCGGCGAGCGAACCCGCGGTCGGTCAGCAGACAGCCGCCCGCCGCGCAGGGGTAGTCGGTGATCCCCATCTCGTCGGCCATGGCGATCTGAGGTCTCCGGGTCCGACCGGAGAGATCGAGCATGGCCTCGCGATCCACCCAGCCCCGCTGCTCGGGGACGGTCTCGGGCAGCAGCTTGGCCGAGAGGGGACGCAGGATCATGCCCTCGAGGTCGCTGTGGCGGTCGATCACGTCGATCATGGCCCGCCGGTGCTGTGACATGGGCCGCTGGCCCAGCACCTCTCCGGTGAACAGGAACTGCGCGCCCACGGACTCGGCGTACTCCCACGCCCGGCGGAACTTGAAGATGCGGCAGTCGAGGCAGGGGTTCATACCCCGGCCGCGGCCGTGCTTCGGCCGCTTGATCATCTCGAGGTAGTCGTCGCCGATGGTCTGCACCACCAGGGGGACGTCCCCGGCGCTGCGCGCTGCGGCCACCGCTGCCGAGCACGTCGCCCCCTTGGCCGTGCAGGTGCAGAACGGCGACCGGAAGTTGATGCACAGGACGTCGAGCCCCTGGTCCATCATCCAGCGGGTGGCCAGGGTACTGTCGAGGCCGCCCGAGAGCAGGCCCACGCAACGGATCGAATCACGCATGGCGCTCAAAATACTCGGCAAAGCCGGGGATTCATATTAAATTGCTGCCGTACTACGGAGTGACCATCCTCGTGCCGTTCCCGCTCCAGCCCTCGACCCCCGCGAACCTGGGCTTCCTCGCCCTGGCAGGCCTCGCCGCGCTGGCCCTCGCCGCGGGCTGCATCGAGAAGACCGGGGAGCCCGAGGACGACGACTCGGCCACCGAATGCGTCGAGACCGAGACGGTGCTGGAGCTGGTGTACGTGGAGGGCGGCGGGCCGTGGTGCGGCCAGGACATGCCCGGGGACACGACCTGCTTCGACTGCCACTTCTGCCCGGCCTCCGAGGGCACGACGCTGTCGGTGCAGCACTATGTGTGCAACTACTGCCACAACGGCCCGTCCGGCGAGGTGCTGGGCGAGCACGGCGCCGGGTGCGGCTGTGAGGGGCTCGACTGCGACGTGGAGCCCCTGGAGTTGCTGTGCCAGGACTGCCACACGGACGGGTGCAACGGCTTCGTCTCGGCTCAGGTGCAGCGCGACAGCTGCATGTTCTGCCACGGGGAGGACGAACCTCTCCCTGGAGAGTGACGGTTTCACAACCTGTGTAGGTGACCCCCGATGAACTTCGAAGTGATCGACGGTCTGGACGTGTTCAACCAGGTGCCGGGGTGGCGGCTCCACATGGCCCACCTGTCGCTGACGGACGACTACAGCGATCAGGTGCTCGACGTGGCCGTGAAGGGGGCGGTCTCCCGCGTGAAGCGTCGCTTCGACGGCGTCGCCTTTGGCGACGATCCCACCGTCCGCGCCCTCGGCGAGGTCCTCGACGACCCGCACGAGCCCACCTGCGACGCGCTGGCCCGGTCCATCCTCGAAGGGGAGGCCTTCCCCCGCGCCCACCCCGGCGTCGAGTTCCGCGACATCCTCGCCCTGCGCACGCAGCTGCCGTGGAGCGTCATGGACGCCCGAACCGTGCTGTTCCCCATGGCCTTCCGGTCGGGCAAGCCCGGCGAGACGGGCGAGCACCTGGGCCGCGAGGTGGACCTGGAGGGGGTGCCGGTGTTGGCCGACGGCAAGGGGATCGTGGCTTCGCCCTGCAGCTGCCACCGCGCCGATCGTATGAGCGACGAGACCCGCGACGTCGTCGTGGTGTGCTACACCCCCATGTCCATTGCGCGCGACTTCACCGCCCGCACCGAGCTGGGGCGGCTGATGTGGATGACCTGGGTGTTCAAGTTCGAGTCGGAGAAGGCGTTCAAGCCGCCGGCGTGATCCCCCGTGGCAAGACGATGCGGAAGGTGGCGCCGGGGGCCTGATCGGGCTGCACGGAGATCGTCCCGCCGTGCTCGGCGACGATCTTGTCCACCACGAGCAGCCCCAGCCCCGTGCCCTTGGACCCCTTGGTGCTGACCATGGACGTGAACAGGGTGTCGGCGACCTTGGGGGCGATGCCGGGGCCGCTGTCCTGCACCAGGATCTCCAGCTCGTCGAGCGGCGTCAGGGACGTGCAGACGCGCACCCAGCTGCCCGATGAGCCTCGTGCGGCGTCGATGGCGTTGGTGACCAGGTTGGACAGGCACTGGTGCATGGCGTGGTCGTCGAGGGCCGCCGACGCGGCCGCCGGTTCCTGGTGGGTCTGCAGCTCCACGTCCGCGGCCTGCGCCCTGGGAGCCATGACCGCCAGCACGTCGGAGACCAGGTCGTTGGGATTGCACGGCTGCAGGTCGGGTTTGCGGTCCTTGGCGTAGTTGAGCAGGTCCGCCACCAGCGAAGAGATCAGGTCGATGTTGCGCTCGACCATGGACCAGCCCTCGGCCCGCGCGTCGGGATCCTCCACCCGCAGCCCGCGATTGTAGATGTACGCGCCGCCCCGCAGGCCGTCGAGGATGTTCTTGACGGAGTGGCTGATGGACGCCACGGTCTGCCCGGTCGCCGCCAGCCGCCCCTTACGGACCAGTTCCTCGCGCAGCGCGATGATCTCGCGCATGTCCTTGAAGAAGATGACCTTCCCCACCTCCCTGGGGCCGTCGTGCAGCGTGATGCCCGAGGCCAGCACGTCCACGGTGGAGTCGTCCCTGGCGTGCAGCGTCAGCTCCTTGCGGTAGAACCCGAACACCACGTTGACCCCGTCCTGGAACAGGGGGCTCTCCAGCGCGTCGCACATCTGGGAGGCGAACAGCTGCTCCCAGCTGAGCTTGCCCACGACCTCGTCCTCGGCCAGGCCGGTCAGGCGCTGGGCGACGCGGTTGAAGATGCGCACCGTGTCGCGATCGTCCGTGGCGATGATGCCGTCGAAGGAGTTGTGGATCAGGCTGCCCTGGAAGGTCAGGGCGCGGCGCAGGCTGCGCTCGAAGCCCTTGAGGTTGGTGGTCATGTGGCGGAACGAGTCGGCCAGCTGCACGATCTCGTCACCCTTGTGGGCCTTGTAGACCTCGCAGGTGCGACACCCCACCAGCTTCTGGGGGAAGCGTGACTCGTAGCCCTCGCACGGTGTGCCGTCCACGTACCAGCACTGCAGCGAAGTGTTCATGTACGCCGCGCATTCGGTGCGGTGGCAGTTCTTGATCTGCCAGCAGCGAACGGGCTTGCCGAAATCGAAAGACACGTCGAGTCTGCCAGTCGAGACCTGATCGGCCAGGCGCGTCAACTCGGTCACGGGGCGGGTGACGTAGCGGTAGAAACTGCGTGCCAGAACCAGCGCCATGAGCATCAGGCCGGCGAAGAACAGCAGGATGAAAAGGTTGAGCTCGCCGGCGATGCGGTTCACTCGCGTGAGGGAGGTGCCCACGCGCAGTTCGCCCGCACCCTGGGCGCCCACCACGATGGGGGCGGTCACGTCGAGGACCAGCTCGCCGTCCAGGGTGACGCGGCGGGGTTCGGTAGCGCCCAGCGCGGCCTGGCTGGCGTCGAGGGTCACCGCGATGACCTCCGGCGGGGGATCCCACGAGAACGTGTGCGCCAGTACCTCACCCTCGCGGTCGAGGACCAGAGCGTAGGCCACGGTCTCGTCGAGCTGGCCGAGCTGGTCGACGATGCGCTGCAGTTCAGCGCGGTCGTCAGCCGCGAGGGCGTCTGCGGCGCGCTGGGAGGCGGCCGCCGCGAGTACGGCGGTGGCGGCGGCCGCCTCGTCGGACAGCCGGCCGCGCAGGACCGTGCGGAAGACTGCAGTACCTACCACGCCCACCATCAGGATCAGCAGGAGGGTGGCGACGAGGATCTTGTCGGCGAGGGTGAGCTTGTACATCAGGGGAAGGGAACCACGCAGCTGGGAACTGTCGGCACCCTGCACGGTCACGGCTTCACCGTGATCCAGGTCGGCAATGGACTAGCCGAACCGGACCCCCTCGTTGTCTCCGGACATCACGTCCCCGACCACGCGCATCAGGCGGACAGGATCGATGGGCTTCTCGATGAACCCATCGGGCCGCTTCTTGCGAAGGCCCTTGGCCACGTCGGCCCAGTCGATGTTCATCTCCTCCTTGATCCCGGTGATCATGATCAGCGGGATGTCGGCGGTGGCCTCGCTCTTCTTGAGGCGCACGAACAGCTGGATTCCCGATCGGCCGGGCATCATCAGGTCCAGGCAGATCAGGTCGGGCGGGGACTCCATGACCAGATCCTCGCCCGACATGGCGTCCTCGGCTGCCGCGGTCTGGAAGCCGTTGTCCTCGAGGACCGATGCGACGAAGCGCCGGAAGTCGGGATCGTCGTCGATGATCACAGCGGTGCGGGCCATGGGACCTCCATCTCAAACCCAAATGGGCAAGAGTGTCCACTAATAATAGTATTTAGGTAGAAATAAGCGAGACCTTTAAAACTACACTAAATCTACCGTCATTCGGGGGGAATGGCGGCCTTGAGCAGCAGATCGAACACCCCGCCGGACTCGACGCCGGTGTCGTAGTGCTCGAGCATCTGGGCCACGTGGCGCTTGCAGTTGGCACACGGCGCGGCCATGTACTCGGCGCCCGTGGCCTGGACCTGCTCGACCTTCTTCTTGGCCGACTCCATGCGGGAGTCCAGGAAGGTCTTCTCGCCGAAGGCCTTGACGCCTTCGACGCCGTCCATCACCGCGAGGCCGCCGCCGCCACCGCAGCACCAGTTCTCCTGGCGGTTGGGGGTCATCTCGACGAAGTTCGAGGCCACGGCCCGGAGCAGTTCCCGCGGCTCCTCGGTGACGTTGCAGCTGCGCGCGAAGTTGCACGGGTCGTGGTAGGTCACCGGCTGCGGGTTCTTGCTCGGGTCGGTCTTGATGGTGCCGTCCTTGAAGTAGGGCAGCGCCAGCTCGAAGATGTTGGTGATCTCGTAGGGCAGCTTGCCGTTCTCGCCGAAGTAGTTGGCCCCACCGATCCGCTTGGCGATGCGGTAGGCGTGGCCGCACTCGCCGATGCACAGGGTCTTGACGCCGTACTTGAGCGAGGCGTCGTGCAGCAGCTTGTTCTTGCGCTTCATGTGCACGTCGTCGCCCGAGAACAGGCCGAAGTTGGCGCCGTCCACGGCCTCGGTGGACATGGTCCACGACAGGCCGGCGAGGTGGAAGAAGTACGCCACGCCCATCATGGTCTCGGGGAAGGAGATCAGGTCGGCGGAGGCGGGCACGAAGAGGATGTCGGCCTCGGTGTCGATGGGGATGGAGATCTTGACGCCGGTCTCGTCCTCGACCTCCTCCTCGAGGAACTCCAGGGCGGCCCGGATGGCCTTGGGCGGCTGGGCCTCGTCGTTGCCGAACTTGTCGGAGATGTCCTGGGTGTCCTTGATGCGCACCGGGGACATGCCCAGGGAGTGGGCGATGGCCCGGCCCTTGCGGGTGAGGACCGAGTTGTCGATGCCGTAGGGGCAGTACACGGCGCAGCGGCGGCAGCCGGAGCACTCGTAGAAGGACCGCACCCAGCCCTCGAAGTCGGCCTCGGTCAGCTGGCCCTTCTTGAACAGCTTGCCCAGCAGGGTGTTGTTGTGGCGGTACATGTCGCGGATCAGGTCGGACCGCGCGGCAGGGTTGGTCTCCCGCGTGGGGTTGGCCTGGTACACGTGGCAGTTCTCGGCGCAGGTGCCGCACTTGGCGCAGATGTCCATGTACAGCTGCAGGACCCGCGGGCCGTTCTTGATGGCATTGACCGACTTGACGACGGCTTCCTTGTGTTCGAACTCGCTCATGATCGCCTCCTAGGCCTTCTGGATCAGGGCCTGGCTGTAGAACACGCCGGGGATGTGGAGGAACTTGCTGAAGGGCAGGTAGAGGAACAACAGCTGCCCCAGGAAGAAGTGGACCAGGAACCAGGGGTTGCTCGGGACCACGAAGCTGCCGGCAGCCCCGAAGGTGAACAGGGCGGTGAAGTAGGGGCGCGTCTCCGCGGCCAGATCGATGTGGGCGGCCGGGAGGAATCGCATGGCGTCGCCGGTCAGCACGATGGCGATGATCAGCACCAGGGCGATGTAGTCCTCCACGTCGCTGATCTCGCGTACCGAGCCCACCATCAGGCGGCGGGCGAACAGGTAGGTCGCGGCGAGCAGCACGACGATCCCGAAGGTGCCGCCGGTGAGTGAGGAGACCAGCTTCTGGCCTTCGGGCGGCAAGAAGAACAGGGCCTCCCAGACCACGCGGATGTGGCCGACGCAGATGAAGGCCAACATGGCGTGGAACACCCAGCTGCCAGCCCAGAGCCCCTTGTTACCCTTGAACAGACCGCGGAAGATCAGGACCTCCTTGCCGATCTGGGTGATCATCTCGCCGGTGGTCGAGGCCCCCGGGAAGATGGTCATCTTACCGGCCGGCGCCTTGTTCCACTTGAGCAGTCGCATGGCAAGGCCGACGACGAGCACGGCGATGGTGATGTAGGGGAGTACCTGACCGATGACGAGTTTGACGATCTCCATGTCCTCTCCAAATTCCCAATAGGCAAGTAGCTTACTTACCGAAATGGGTGCACCTGGAATAGTCCCCGTACGGGCGTTTGTCAAGCGGGTTTTGGACGTGGAAGTCGTTGAAAAGTCGGGGCTTTTTCAGTTAGTTACACCGAACGGATCGGAGTACGGGGGTTACCGTATTTTCAGATTCCGGCGCCCCCGGCGAACTCCTCCTCGCGGGCCGGCGACTGGATGATCCGGCTACCCGGCGGCACGCTGCGAACCAGCCAGACGTTGCCGCCGATCACCGAGCCCTCGCCGATGGTCACCCGTCCGAGGATGGTGGCGCCGGAGTAGAGGATGACGTCGTCCTCGACGATGGGGTGGCGCGGGATGGATTTGATGGGGTTCCCGTCGGCGTCCAGGGGGAAGCTCTTCGCGCCCAGGGTGACCCCCTGGTAGATGCGCACCCGGTCGCCGATGATGCTCGTCTCGCCCACCACCACGCCGGTGCCGTGGTCGATGAACAGGCCCTCGCCG
>CAZLEO010000205.1:0-17604 GCA_964558555.1 uncultured Rickettsiales bacterium
AGCTCGCCGAGGCCGAAGATCCCCCAGTCGTGGGGTTTGGCCGTGGTGGGGGGTGGCCCGGGTTCCTACGACGAGTCGGCGGGGTAGGACGACGACGTCACGGGTGACGACGACGATACGACGGCGGGTGACGACGACGACACCACGCCTGGCGACGACGACGACACCACGCCTGGCGACGACGACGACGCGACGCCTGGCGACGACGACGACGCGACGCCTGGCGACGACGACGACTCGGCGGATGACGACGACTCGGCGGACGATGACGACGACGACACCGTGGGTGACGACGACGACACCGTGGGTGACGGGTACACCGACGCGCTGGTGTCCACCCTGGACGGGCTGTTCAGCAGCGGCACCCTGGCGACCATCGACCTGGACACCCACGCGGCCACCGCCAACGTGGCCGCCGCGACCACCGACACCTGGCTCGGCTTCGGCGAGGGTGTCGCGCTGACCCTCGACGCGTACGGCTTCGACACGATCACGGCGTACGCCCACCCCGACTACGCCTCTCCCCTGTGGAGCGCCAACCTGCCCAGCGGGGGCAACCCGCGCGCGGCCGCGGTGGTCGACGGCACCCTGTACGTCGTCCTGTACGGCCTGCCGCTGATCAAGAAGTTCGACGTGCAGACCGGGACCCCGGCGGGCCAGATCGCGCTGGCGTCGTACGCGGACGCCGACGGCAACACCGAGTGTGCGACCGCCTCGCAGGTCGACGGCATGCTCTACGTGGCCTGTCAGCGGCTCGACGCCACCTGGCAGCCCTCGGTGGACGGCGGCATCCTGCTGAAGATCGACCCGGCGACCGACCAGGTCGTGGGCAGCTGGACGGCGTACGGCGGCCTCACGTGCCAGAACGTCCCCGGCGGCAGCAACCTGATCTGCCACGCGGGCGTGGACATGGACGCGAACTGGGTCAACGTCTACGACGGCACGATCTTCGAGTTCGATACCACGGCCGAGGCCTTCGGCCCGGACCTGATCGACGAGACCACCCTGGCCGCCAACCTCTCCATCTTCGCCTTCGGGCCCTCGGGCACCGGCCTGCTCGCCGCCGAGGACGGCTCGGGCGCCGACCTGCTGTGCGCCGACCTCAACGCCGGCACCACGACCCTGGTCGCGTCGGACATCGGCTGGATCGTGGACATCGAGCCCAACGACCGCGGTGAGGCCTACGTGCTCAACCGTTCGTCCTGGTCCAGCGGCTACGCCGGCCCCTACGGCGTGGGCGTGTACGACATCGACACCTGCGCGGAGCTCGGCCCGGGCGTCATCGACGTGGGCGACGAGCCGTACAAGCTGACCTTCGTGTACTAGAACCGCGTCAGAAGAAATCGATCGAGAACGGCTCCAGGCTGGTGCCGACCCACGCGCCCGCCGCGCTCTCCTCGCACGTGGACATGTCGTAGATCGCCAGCCCGCCGCCGGCGCCGGGGTCGTCGTACGGCGCGCGCATGACGATCCACGCGTCGCCGCGATCGTCGCCGCGGACCGAGGGGATGTAGGCGGTGGTGGAGAACAGCAGCTCGGTCGTGCCCGCGGCCAGGTCCACGCAGTGGACGTGGTGGTGCTCGGCGTCGGCGCTGACCAGCAGGCCGTGCCCAGCGTCGTTGGTCGCGACGGCGACGATGTTGCCGCCCACGGTGACCTCGTCGATGTGGGGGGCGCCGGGGGAGTCGCCGTCGAGGGGTAGCGGGGACAGCCCGCCGTCGAGGGTGATCTCGCCGTCGGCATCCCAGTAGGCCCCGTCGAGCAGCAGCAGGGTGTCGTCGTCCATGGGGTGCGGCTGGACGAACACGTTGGGGCCGGTGGACCAGCTGTCCACCACCTCGCGCGAGGCGCAGTCCACGGCCACCACGGCGCCGCCGCCGTCGGCCGGGGTCCAGAAGGCTCCCCCTCGGACCATCCGCTGCAACCCCACGTAGAGCGTGTCGCCCTGGCGGACCAGGGTCGAGGCCTCGGGCAGGCCGTCGGAGTCGGCCCAGTCGGACAGGTCGATCTCGTCGATCTGGATGCCCGTTTCGCGGTCGTACACCCCCAGCGAGTCGAGGTCGTGGCGGGTGACGAAGATCGCGCCGTCGCACACGGCGGCGTCGTGGGGGTTGGAGCCGGCGCCCGTGGAGAACTCCACCACGGGCATCTGCAGTTCGGGGGGCTCGTAGACGCGCACCGAGTCGAACATGTAGCGGTTGATCACGAACAGGAGGCCGTCGTCCACGCGCACGATGGGATCGGAGCTGGTGGTCGTGATCTCGTCGGTGAGTTCGCGGGTGTCCAGGGCGACCGTGGCCAGGGCGCCGACGCTGAAGTCGGTGGTGGTGATCACCGCGTGACCCTGACCGTCGCCTGCGCCGGCGGAGTCGTCGTCATCGCCTGCCGGACCGTCGGACGTGCCGACACAGCCGGTGACGAGGAGCGGGACGATCGTGGCGGCGAGGAGGAGGGCCGGGCCCCTCATGAGCCGTTGACCACGGCGATGGCGTCGAGGTCGTAGCCCCCGTTGATGCCGCTGTAGGCGTTGGCGCCGCTATCGCGGACGCGCACGAAGCGCGCGCTGGCCAACCCCACGTCGGCGAGGTCGTACGCGTCGCCGCCGGCGGCGGCCGGGTCGGTGGGGTCGACGCCGTTGTCCGTGCTGGAGAGTACGGGCTCGACACCGCTGCAGCCGGGGAACAGGTTGACGTCGTCCTCGGGGTCGCAAGGGAACTCGTACCAGCTGGCGCCGTCCTCGCTCACGGCCACGTACCCGGTCTCGATCCAGCCCGAGAACGCGTTCTCGAACACCAGCAGGTCCGCGCCGGGGCCGTCCACGGCGACGATGTCGGTGAACTCCAGCACGATCTCGCCTCCGTCGCCGAGGCTGAGCACGTGGGTGGAGCCGGCGCCGTCACCCGCGCCCTCGGGCGGGCCGAGTACGACATCGGGGAAGTCGGGCTCGCCGAACCCGGCGTGGTCGCCGGGTGTGAAGCTGACCACGGCGTCGGCGAAGGGATCGGGCGCGTCGGCCGCGTCGTCGTCGTCGGCCGCGTCGTCGTCTGCGGTGTCGTCATCGCCCACCACATCGTCGTCGTCCGCGGGGATGGCGTCGTCGTCCGCGGCGATGTCGTCGTCGTCGGCCACATCGTCGTCGCCGACCACGTCGTCGTCGTCCGGTCCGGCCTGTGTGGCCTCGCACCCGGCCCACACCAGGGCCAGCGCCAGCACGATCCAGACCCACCCGAGAGGTCTGCCGCGGTCTCCCTCGTTCGTCCTCATCGCCTCACCTCCGTCTGGCGGACACACCCGTCCGCCGGCTGGGGTCCTTCGAGGGGTGGTGAGCACGTCCGTGAATCACGTACGGGCCAGATCCCACACCCCGGGGACCGGTCCAACGGTGGGCAGCAGGCAGGTTTCCTGGCTTCCGGTTCGTCCTACTCCCAGGGCCTTCCCACATCCGAAGATGCAGTGGCATAGGTCCTGGTTTCGTCCCCGGTCACAGTGGCGGGGGCCGCGCCGGCATTCCACCGGCTTCCCTGTTCGGCCGCGCGAGGATTCGCCCGGCCGCACCTGCCGCCCTGTCGAGCCTAGGATTGGTCAGGGAGGAGACTCAGTCAAGGAAAAGGGTCACGATCCGGGCACGGTGGACTGGCCGGCGTCGTCCGAGCCCCAGCACAGCACGGCGCCCTCGGTGGTCACACCGCAGGTGTGGGCGCCGCCGGCGGAGAGGTCGTCGAAGGTGGCGGCGGGGGGGGACGACTGGCCCTGCAGGTCCTCGCCCCAGCACTGGATGGAGCGATCCTGGGCCAGGCCGCAGCTGTGGTTCTCGCCGAGGCTGGTGCGGAGGAAGGCCCCTTCCGGGGGCACGTTCATGTCCTGCCAGTCGGCGCCCCAGCAGGTGACGGCGCCGTCCGCGCCCACGGCGCAGGTGTGCAGTCCACCGGCGGCCACGTGGGTGAAGGAGCCGGCCGGGGCCTGGCACTGGCCGTTGGCGTCGTGGCCCCAGCAGGCCACGGTCCCGTCCGTCTTGACGCCGCAGGTGTGGGCGCCGCCAGCGCTGATCTGGGTGTAGCTGCCCGGCGTCGCGGTGGCCTGGCCGCTCCAGTCGGCGCCCCAGCAGGTGACGGCGCCGGCGTCGTCCAGGGCGCAGCTGTGCCAACCGCCGGCGGTGATCTGCTCGAAGGTGCCGGCCGGAGCCTGGCACTGGCCGTCGCTGTCGCTGCCCCAGCAGACCACGGTGCCGTCGGTCTTGATGCCGCAGTTGTGCGCGTCGTCGTCGGAGCCGCCCGCGGACACGGCGGTGAATGCGCCGCCCGGGCAGGTGGACTCGCCGCACGCGTCGGAGCCCCAGCACAACATCGCGCCGTTCGCGCGCAGCCCGCAGGTGTGCTCCAGGCCGGTCGTCACGAGGGCCCAGCCGTCGCCGGACGAGCCCGTGTCGTCGTCGTCGGCCACGTCGTCGTCGTCGTCGCCGACCGCGTCGTCGTCGTCGTCGGCCGCGGAGTCGTCGTCCCAGCTGATGTCGTCGTCGTCCGCGCCCGGACATCCCCACACGAGGGCGCCGAGGGCACCCAGGATCGCGAGAGTCCGGAAGGGGTGGGGCATTACTGGAGGAACTCTCGGACCAGCCTCAGGGTCTCACATTCCTCGGGCGCGAGCTCGCCGTCGGCCTCGACCACGTCCAGCAGCACGGTGCACAGCACCTCCTTGTGCTCGCGGGGCAGGTCGTACGGATCGATCTCCGGGGGTGGGCCCTTGAGCCACTGCTGGACCTCGGCGACGTCGTCCTCGCCCAGCTCCAACCGCCGGGCCAGACCCAGCACCACCTCGCGCTCCTGCGGTACGACCATCAGGTCGGACCACGCCGCGTGTACCGCCAGCTTCATCAGCCCCCTGCGGGCATCCGCGTTCAGCTCCGTGACGTCCATCGTCGCCTCCAGTCGAAGAGCGATGAAGGTAGCACATTGGGCGGGGCTCCGCCCCGCGTCGACGGTTGACAGTCGACGGTCGACAGTTGGGTCGGCAGTTTCTCAGTCGACGGTGGCTTCCGGTCTCCAGCCATACCGTCGACTCACCAACCGTCGACCAGAACCGTCAACTGTCAACCGTCGACCGTCGACACCCGACTCGGTATCATTCCGCGGTCTCCCCGACGAGGGGCGGAAGGAGAACCCATGCTTCCCGACTATTTCGGCTTCCATGTGCCCACCAAGGTGGCGTACTCGCAGGGGCTGGCGAGCAAGCTGGCCGAGGAGATGCAGGCGTTCGGCCGTCGCAAGGCGCTGCTGGTGACCGACCGCATCATCGACGGCCTGGGCTTCCCGGACAAGGTGATCGCCGGGCTGAAGGGCTCGAAGGTGCGGGTGGTGGCGACGTTCTCGGACGTGCCGCCGAACTCCGAGGTCTCGGCGGTGGAGGCGTGCGCGGACGCGGGCATCGAGGCCAAGGCCAACATGGTCATCGCGCTGGGGGGCGGCAGCGTCATCGACACGGCCAAGGTGGCGAACATCCTGATGAAGAAGGGGGGTCGGGTGGCCGATCACCAGGGGGCGCAGCTGCTCAAGCGGCGGCTGTTCCCGCTGGTGGTGATCCCCACGACCGCCGGGACCGGGTCCGAGGTGACGCGCGTGGCCGTGATCGCGGACGTGGCCAACGACATCAAGTTCCCGTTCACCGAGGACGTGCTGCAGCCCGATCTGGCGGTGCTGGACCCGGAGATGACGCGCACCATGCCGCCGAGGGTGACCGCGGCGACCGGCATGGACGCGCTGACCCACGCCGTGGAGGCCTACGTGGGCACGGAGTGGTCGCCGGCGTCGGACGCCATGGCCCTCGAGGCGATCCGGATGATCGGCCGCAGCCTGCTCAAGGCGACCGCCCACCCCGAGGACATGCACGCCCGCGGCGAGATGCTGGTGGCGAGCTGCCTGGCGGGGATCGCGTTCTCCCACTCCATGGTGGGGATCGTCCACGGCGTCGCCCACGCCCTGGGCGGCGTGTACCACGTGCCCCACGGCGAGGCGAACAGCATCATCCTGCCGCTGGGCATGGAGTACAACCTGAACGCCCGCGCCGAGCGATACGCGTACGTGGCGCGCGCCCTGGGCGTCCACCCGCTAGCCTCCCCGCGCATGACCGCGCAGATGGGTATCTACAAGCTGCGGCTGATGTGCCGCCAGCTGGCCTACCTCGGCGGGCTGCCGGTGAACCTCAAGCAGGCCGGCGTGGACGACGATCTGGCGCGCCTGGACCAGGTGGTGGAGACCGCCATGGCCGACGGCGCCATGCTCTACAACCCGACCCCGGTGTACGCCGAAGGGGTGCGCAAGATCCTGCAGCGGGCCCACGATCGGCCCGGCTTCTCGGTCCCCAAGAGCAAGCGCCGACTCAAGCCCGAGGCGGTGGCGCGCAAGCGCAAGGAGATCACCGGCGCGTTCGCCAACAGCGACGAGCTGTACGACACCATCGGCAACTTCCTGCGGTCCCTGGCCGATCACCCGGAGCTCGGCCCCACCTTCGTGTCCACCAACCTCAAGATCCGGTTCAACTACCGCAACCCGGCCGCGTCCATCACCATCGACTGCAGCGGCGACGAACTGGTGATCGAGTTCGGCGACCACGAGTTCGACCCCGAGATCGAGATGTCGATGGAGTCGGACTTCGCCCACATGTTCTGGCTGGGCAAGGCCAACCTCGTCACCGCCCTGACCCGCCGCCAGGTCACCAGCCGCGGCGCCGTGCAGAAGGCCGTGAAGCTGCTGCCCGTGCTCATGCCGGCGTTCAAGCTCTACCCCGAGTTCCTGCGCGGCAAGGGGATGGACGACCTGATCGTGTGAGCCCCGTGTGAGGGTACGGCGCGCTCGCATCGGCCATCCTGTGATCAGAGGCTGCCCGCGCGGTTGGCGTGGTCGGCCCACATCATTAGGAGGCATCATGCATCGTGCAATCACTGGCATTCTCACCCTCTCCTTGCTCGCCCTGGTCGGCTGCGTCACCGACGATCCGGGTCCGGGCGACGACACCCTGCTCGAGGCCACGGACGCGGCCCTGGAGGCGGCGATCGAGTATCTCGACGACATCGGCCTCGGCACAGCCGACGACGAGGGCCGCGGCATCGACGACGGCTGCATCGACCTCGTGGGGCAGGTCCGCGCCGACGCTTCGTTGGCCGCGGCAGGGCTGCAGTGCGACCGCGAGGGCCTGTTCGCCGGCATCTGGCGCTCGGCGAACGAGGGCAACCTCATCCTGGGTCACTACTTCGAGATCGGCGGCGAGGGCGAGGGGTCCCTGGACGGATCCTGGGCGCCGCTGGACTGCGCGGGGTGCCCCGAGGGCAGCTTCCACGGCGAGTGGCAGTCCATCCACGAGAACCGCGGCGAGTTCGACGGCTTCTACGAAGACGGCCACTTCGCCGGTGACTGGATCGAGGTCGAGAACGGCAACGCCGACGACGACCTCGCGTCTGGCGAGATGATCGGCTTCTACCGCCGCGTGGACGAGTCCGGCGGCTACTTCATCGGCCTGTACAGCGTCTGCGACGAGGGCGGGGAGAACGGCCCGGGCAACGACGGCTCGCCGGACGGCGAGGTCGACGCCAGCTGATCACGGCCCCTTCCGTTTCGGGAATCCCCCCTTCACCTGTACAATGCTGTCTGTGCAGATGTCCCCTTCACGCCTCATTCACGGTTGCCTCGTCCTGCTCCTCGCCTGCTGGGGAGGCGCCGTCCTGTGCGCCTGCTCCACCTGGGACTCGACCGGTTGGGACGACGACGACACGAACCCCGGGGACGACGACACGAACCCCGGGGACGACGACGATATCGGTCCGGGCGACGACGACGACACGGGCGGTCCCGATGACGACGACGACACCGGCGGCCCCGGCGACGACGACGACGGGGTCAACTACCCGCCCACCGCGCCCGAGATCCGCGTGGAGCCGTCAGTGGCCATGGTGGACGAGGGGCTGGACTGCCTGATCGACGTGGAGTCCGTCGACTCCGAGGGCGACAACATCCACTACAGCTTCGAGTGGTTGCAAGATGGCGTGACCACGAGCTTCAGTCAGCCCACGCTGCAGCCCGCGGCCACGGGCGAGGGCGAGACGTGGACCTGCAAGGTGACCCCCAATGACGGCCACCAGGACGGCTCGTTCGCCGAGGACGACGCGTACGTGGCGTCCGAGGACGATCCGTGGGGATACACCATGGGTCTGGGCTTCGACGCCAGCGGCGGTGCTTCGGGCGGCGCGGCCACGGTGCGCTTCGACTACAACCAGATCAACGACGACTACGCCACCATCTGCACCACGTCGTTCCAGTTCTCGGCCACCTACAGCTACGGCACGGGCCAGGGGAACGACTTCTGGTCCTACACGGACTCGACCATCACCTGGACTTCGGGCGGCGAGCTGTCGGACGAATGCCCCGAAGACTGGGCCGTCCACTCCGGCGATCCCCTGTCCGAGTTCGAGTGGCGCTGGTATCCCCACGCCTTCGTCAGCTGCGACCAGGTGGCCAGCGACGCCACCCTGGCCGCCACGTACCTGGGCATCGACGACGCCGGCGGCCTGCAGGCCACCACCGGGACCTTCGAGGACTACTGCAGCAACGTCGGCCCGATCTGGCAGTCGGGCAGCGGCACTGGCCCCATCGACGCCATCTGGCTCATCCACGGCACCCTGGGCTCGCTGGACGCGCTGGGCACGTGGGGCTACTTCACCCCCGCGTCCCACGACAACGTGGATTACTGGTTCCTCATGGGGCTGCTCATGGCGGACTACAACAACCCCAACGAGCCGGTGACGGGGTTCGAGGGGGAGTACGTGGGGATCCCGTTCTGGATCTGGATCTACGCCTGATCAGACCTCTTCGCCGCGGAGCTTCGACATCGTGGCGGGCAGGTCCACGTCGAAGGCCTTCAGCGTCGCCATCACCTGGGCCAGCCCCTGGCCGAGGAAGGCCATGTCGCCGCCGGTGACGGTGATGTGGTCGAAGCTGTCGCGGAACGCGGCGGCGACCTCGGGCAGGGTTCGGGTGAGCAGCAGCTCCTGCAGCCGGGCCTGTGAGACCGTGTCGTGGGCCTCGCGCTCGAGGCGCTGGACCTCGGCCTGGACCACGCCGGCGACACGGTCGGCCTCGGTGCGCAGCTCGGAGGTGCGCAGGTGGGACGCGGCGCGGGCCTCCTCCCGGGCGATGTCGGCGAGCTGCTCGACGCGGTGCAGCTGCTCACCGTGGGCCGCGTCCTCCAGGGCCCGCTGGCGCTCGGCCTCGACGCGGGCCTCCTGCAGCTCGATCATCTGCAGGCGGTGCCGCTCCTGGCCCCGCTCCTGCTCGGCCGCGGCGACGAACCGCTCCTTGACCACCTCGTCGTGGGCGCGGGCGGCCTCGAGGGCGAGCTGCTCGCGGTACGGGGCCTGCAGCCGCTGGAACACCTCCTCGGAGAGGATGTTCACGTCCTGCACCTCGATGGTGTCGATGGCGATGCCCCAGCCGCGGTCGGCGGCGTCGTCGGTGCGGCCGGCGCCCTGGACCACGGGGGCGACCTCGGCCATGAGCTCGTCGGCGAGGCTGTCCTTGCGCCGGGTCAGGCAGTCCTCCAGCGTGAGGTTCGCCACGAGGCGCCGCGTCGCGCCCACGAACATCTCGCGGAGGATCTCCTCGTGGTCCCCGCCCCCGCCCAGGTCGAGCATGGTGTAGGCGATCTCCGGCTCGACGATGCGGAACACGGCCAGGCCGGTGACCCGCACCCCCGTCTTCTCCCGCGTCACCTGATCGGCGGTGAACTGCAGGCGGTGCACGCTGGTGTCCACCCGCGCGATGGTGTCGCCGGGCCAGCAGAAGTGGCTGCCCCCGCGCTGGGAGCGGATGACGTTGCCGCGGCGGATGACGATGAGGTGCTCGTGGGGGGCGGCGGTGACGCGGCCCCAGCTGGGGTTCGTGGTGGGCATGGATGTTCTCCTCTGTTGATCCCTGGAGTTGCAAGGGTGGGGCCAGGCTTCATCGGGCGGTACGGGGAGGAATCGATCCGAAAACGAGCGTGTTATCGTATCAGTGCTCTGAAATGGAGCAGCTACTGGGAGGGAGACCCCGTGTACGAACCACGCGACGAGACCTCGCTGGACCGGGCGCTGGACCTCGAGGTGATCCTCGGCGAGTCCCTCGCGGCCATCGCCGAGGCGCTGCAGGCGGACCGCGCCACCCTGTACCTCATCGACCGCGCTCAGGGGGAGCTCGTCAGCCGCGTGGGCCTGAGCCCCGGCATGGTGGAGATCCGCCTGCGCCTGGGCGAGGGCATCGCCGGTTGGGTGGCGGCCCACGGGCAGAGCGTGCGCGTGGAGCGCGGGCGCGATGATCCGCGGTTCGAGGCACGGTTCGACGCCGTCACCGGCTACCAAACCCGCAGCCTGCTCGCCGCCCCCGTGCACGTGGAGGGGGAGGTCGCCGGCGTGCTGCAGCTGCTCAACCGCCGCGGCGGCACCTTCGAGCCGGCCGACGAGCGCCGCGTCGAGGCCGAGGCCGACCACCTCGGCCGCCTGCTCGCCGGCACCAGCCTCCTCGCCCAGCTCGCCGGGCCCCAGTCCCAGCCCCTGTCCTTCCGCTTCAACGGCATCATCGGCGACTCGCCCCCCATGCGCCGCACCTTCCACCTGGCTTCCCGGGCCGCTCGCACCGACGCCACCGTGCTCATCCGCGGCGAGACCGGCACCGGCAAGGATCTCGTCGCCCGCGCCATCCACCACAACTCCGACCGCTGGAGCGGCCCCCTGGTCAAGGTCGACTGCTCGGCGCTGCCCGCGGATCTCATCGAGAACGAGCTGTTCGGCCACGAACGCGGCGCCTTCACCGGCGCCGACCGCCGCACCGACGGCAAGGTCCACGCCGCCGAGGGCGGCACCTTGTTCCTCGACGAGATCGGCGATCTGCCCCTGCCCGTCCAGGGCAAGCTGCTGCGCCTGGTGCAGGACCGCACGTACTACCGTGTCGGCGGCACCGAACCCCTCACCGCTGACGTCCGCTTCCTCTTCGCCACCCACCGCGACCTCGAGGGCCTCGTGGACGACGAGCGCTTCCGCCGCGACCTCTATTACCGCGTCCGCGTCGTGGAGATCCCGCTGCCTTCCCTGCGCGACCGCGGCCACGGCGACCTCGACCGCCTGATCGACCACTTCCTCTTCGAGCACGCCCGGCGCCACGCCCGCGGCCGGCTCCGCCTCTCCCCCCGCGCCCGCGCCGCCCTGCACGCCCACTCGTGGCCCGGCAACGTGCGCGAGCTGCAGCACTGCATCGAGTCCGCGGTGGTGCTGAGCGAGGGGAGGGTGGTCGACGCGGTCTCGGTGGGGCCGGATGGAGCGGCTGCCGGGGCAGTGGAGGGAGAGCAGGTGTTCACGACGGGGGTGAGGCCGCTGCGCGACGTGGTGCGCGACTACTGCCGGTACGCGGTGGAGGTGAACGGCGGGAATCGCAGCCGTGCGGCGCGGCAACTGGACGTGGGGCGGAATACGCTTGCGCGCAGGTTGGGGTAGGCGGGCCGACGGAATGGAGACCGCGCTGGAGCGTACACTGGACCCACGAGGTGCTCGATGATCCGCAGGTTGTTCATCGGACAGGAGGCCTACGAGGCCGAGCTGGGTGCGTTCACCCGGGGGCTGCTGCGCATCCGTCAGAACGCGCTCATCGTCCGCGTCGACGGCGGCGTCGAGCTCGTGCTGGAACGCATCAGCGGGTTGCGCTTCCTGCCGCCGACCAGCGTCACGTACCTGCACCTGCCCGCCGACGGCCTGGACGACATCGAGGCCGTGGCCTCGGACCTGCAGACCGGCGCCTCGAGGCCGCAGGTCGGGGCCGCCGAGCGCCTCGCACGCGCCGTTCTCCTCGTGACGTCGTCGATCCCTGCGCTGCTCGGCCTCGGCCTGCTCGTCGGCTTCCTCGTAGTCCTGGCGTCCCTGTTGGGATCTGCCGTGGGTCTCACTCCGTCCGCCCTGGCGTCCGACCCCGGTCCGCTGTGGGTGATGGGACCCTTCGCGGTCCTGTTCGCGGCCGTCGCCCTCGACTGGCTCGCCGTCTGGCTGCTGTCCCTGGTCCTGGGCGAGCCCCTGGCGGTGTGCATGGCGCGCCGCTTCGGCCACCCCGAGCAGGTCCGTTCCATGGGGACCTGGCGCGGCGCGATGAGCCGCGCGGGGCTGGTGAGCACCAGGCTGATGAACGTGCGCCTGCGCGTCATGCAGGCCCACGGCCGCAGGCGCTATCTGGTGATGTTGCGGACCCACCGCAGCCCGATGTCCGCCGGGGTGGCGACGTTCCCTACTCCGGTGGAACAGGTGCCGGGATTGTTGCGGGCGATCGTGGAACACCGTCACCTGTCGAAGGCAGCGACGTGAGCCGCTTTGGGGTCCGTGAGAGTGTACACGTGTAGACTCTGAACCCATCCGGGAGGGGAATCCGATGCGTTGGCGCGAGTCCGGGAGATTCCTCGGTGCCAGTCTCGTGGTGGTGCTGGCCCTGCTCGTCTGGTGGTCGTGGAGCCGCCGGACCGCAGACGAGGATCTTGTCGAGTCACGCCGGCCCCCCGGGCCAAGCGGCGCCGTCCCCGATGACGTGCAATCCCTGTCCAGGGGACAGGAACAGACAGCTCGGTGGCCCAATGGAGATGGCCCGTTCCCCGAACTGGAAGGGGCATTTCACGGACCGTGCGCGGTGCGCGGCATGGTCATCGACACCGACGGCCAGCCCGTTCAGGGAGCGATGCTCGAGGTGTTGATGGAGGCGGTCCACATCCGAGACTACCACCGCCGTGCCGAGATCCCGTGGGATCCCACCTGGCAGGAGGAAGACCACTCATCCGCGGCGGACGGTCGGTTCGAGTTCGAGCTCGACTCCCATTGCCCTCGGGGTGTCGCTGCCGTGACAGAGGACGACCGTCGAGGCGAATGTCGGACAGGCGATCCGGGCCAGGGGCCCGTCGAGTGCATGCTGGTGATGAAGCCCGCGCTTGTCCTCCGAGGGACCGTCGTCGACGTCGATGGTATGCCCGTCGAAGGGGTGCGGGTCTCCGCGACCCCGGAGGCGAACTTCGAGCAGCACGTCGCGATGATGGACCCCGAGTCCGCGGTGGTCGAGTCCGATATCGGTGCTCTGGACTTTCTCGGGATCTGGAGCCAGCGGGATCACACCGATTCCGAGGGGGTCTTCGAGGTTGGCCCCCTCGCCGAGGACGACTGGGCCCTGCTGGTCGAGGAGCCCGGCTACCGACGGAAGGTCACCCGCCTGACCGTCGAAGAGCTTCAGGTGGGAGACCCCATCCGGATCGTGCTCGAGCCCATCGACTGCTGGACCATCCTGGTGGTCGACGAAGCGGAGCGATCCGTACCCGGCGCCCGGGTGGTCGCCACGCCGATCATCTACCGCGAGGCTTTTGGGCTCCACGAGAGCGTCACCGATGCCGGGGGTTCGGTCGAGGTCTGCGAGGTCTCCGGATTCGGGACGGACGTCGAGGTCCGCGCCCCTTCTCACACCGACGCGCGCGTCGAGAACCGGGACGGCGCTGATCCATTCGTTGTCTCGCTACGATCGGCCGGTAGCGTCGCGGGCGCGCTTGCCGTGCATCCACACGGGATACCGTCCTCGGCGGGCTTCAAGGTCATGGACTGCCGGCGCGCCGACGGAACGTCCTGCGACACCGATCTCATCTTCGCCGTTTGCAGGCCCGGGCCCTTCCGGCTCGACGGGATTCCCGCCGGGGAGATGACCCTGAGCTGGAGCTGCCCCAGGGGTTCCAGGGACGGCGCCGTCCACTTCGGACGGGAGGAACGACGAGTGACCGTCAAGGCGGGCGAGGTCACGGACGTGGGTGAGATCTCGTTCATCGAACCGGAGCACTCGGAGGCACCCTGAGGAAAGCTCGGTCCCTCCCGTGAGTACGGCGAGAATGCGGTGACGGGCGGTCTACACGTGTAGACTCCGTCACCGTGGCGTCTGGGTGTGCAGCCGCCGCGCGGAGACCACGTGGAGAACGGATACCTACCCTGGCTGTCGCTGGCGACGGCCGCGTTCGAGATCGCCGCCGCGATCTGGGTGCTCAGCGGTCCTGGGAGGCGCCCCATCGTCCGCTGGACGGCCCTGTTGCTGGTCGTCCTGGCGGCGTATCAGCTGGCCGAGATCGTGGTGTGCGCCGACCCCGGGCACGTGCTGCGGTCGCAGCTGGCGTTCTGCATCATCATCTGGTTGCCGAGCATCTCGGTGACGCTGCTGTTCGAGTACCACGGCAAGGTCGTGGGATGGCCGCGGTTGCTGCTGCGGGCCTCCTACGTCTACTGCGCGGGCATCTGCGTGTGGGTGCTGACCCACCCCGGCCTGTTCACCGGGACCGTGTGCAGCACGGTCCTGGCGACCTATCACCACGACGCCATGGGCTTCCAGCTGGCGTTCGGGCTGTTCTACCAGGTGGGCATGTTCACCATGTTGCTGGCCCCGATCGTGGTGATGCGGCGCAGCGGCGACGCCGTGACCCGGGGCCACGCGGCCGACATCCAGATGGGCGCCATCGGCTACATCGTCCCGGCCCTGCTGACGCAGTACTTCTGGAAGACGCTGGACCCGTCGCTGCCGTCGTTGATGTGTCACTACGCCGTGATCCTGGCGCTGTTCCTGGTGCGGGCGAGCGTCCGGGAGCGGCGGCACCACCCCACCTAGGACCCGCCGTCGACCGTCCTTGACTTCCTCTGTGAACGAAGTTAACACTGTGTACGTCGTTCACAGGGGAGCCTGCCATGCCCGATTCGGATGAGCTCTACGGTATCTACGAGATCGCGGAGATGGCCGGGGTGACCCGCGCCGCGGTGGCCAACTGGCGCAAGCGGTTCCGTGACTTCCCCGCCCCGGTCAAGGAGCTGCGGTCGGGGCCCGTCTTCGACCGCGGCCAGGTCCGCCAGTGGCTGGCCCGCCGACGGGGCGGCGTCCCCCACGTCCTGTCCATGCTCAACATCTCGCGCCTCGCCGGCGTCTCCACGGTCACCGTGGCCCTGGCGGAGGTGCTCGCCGCCGACCACCGCAAGCGCGTCCTGGTGATCGACCTCGACGCCCAGATGGGCGCCACGCTGCGGCTCCTCGGCGCCGACCGCTGGAAGAAGGTCAACCACCGCGGCCGCACGGTCGTGCGCCTGTTCGAGGACGCCCTCGCCGGGGCTCGCAAGCCGGTCAAGCCCGAGTCCCTGATCATCCGCGGCGCATCGCCGGTCTCGGACGCCCGCACCCTCGACCTCCTGCCCTCGAGCCTCGACCTGCTCGACGTGGCGGAGGCCTGGCAGCGCGCGCCCACGGGGCCCCTGCACACCATCGATCCCACCGCGATCCTGCGCAACGCGCTGGGCGCGCTGATCGAGGACTACGAGTACGTCCTGGTCGACTGCCCTCGCGATCTGGGCCTGATCACCCTCAACGGCCTGAGGCTCTCCAACGGATTCCTGGTCGCCACCACCCCCGAGCCCATCTCGACCTACGGAATCGGTCGGATCACCGAACGAGTCGAGGAGTTCACCCGCCACACCCGCGGGACGGCGCGACCCCTGGGAATCGTCGTGCACCGCTTCGACGCCGACCAGCCCGCCCACGCCAAGGCGCGCAAGCGACTCAAGCGCGGATCGATCCGCGTCTTCGACGCCACCATCCCCCTCGATCCGAGCGGCGACGACCTTTCCATGGACGTCACCACCATGGCCGGCCGCTACGGCGACGGCGAGCGCCACGCGGCCTGGCTGGAGCTCGCCGACGAACTCCAGGAAGCCCTGGAACCCACCTCCAGGCAGGACCCCGTCCCCCCCGCCGAGCCGGATGCCCCCCAAGAGGAGGGCGAGCCGCCCCCCGCCGAGAACACGCCCTGACCCCCGGATCGAGGAGGAACGGACCATGCAAGCCACCGCCGTCGCCACCGAGCCCCTGTTCCAGTCCGTCGGCCCCCGGCCGGGACAGGACGAGATCCACTTCACCCACGCCGCGGACGGCTGGCGCCTCGCCCTGCACCGGTATCGTCCGGCCAACGGCAGCGCCGCGCCCGTCCGGGGAGAACCCGTCCTGCTCCACCACCGCCTGGGAGCCAACGCGACCGCCTTCGACCTCCGCATCGGTGGCGACACCCCCTCGCTGGCCCGCTGGCTCGCCGCGCAGGGCTACGACGTCTGGGTCCCCGAGCTGCGCGGCTCCGGCGACAGCGCGCAGCCCGCGCCCGACACGCCCCGCCGCTGGGACTGGTGCGTGGACGACTTCATCTACCTCGACGATCCGGCCTTCCTGGACTACATCCTCGCCCACTCCCCCCACGACCGCCTCCACTGGATCGGCCACAGCCTCGGCGGCATCCTCTTGCTGTGCCATTGCTGCCTGCACGGCGCCTCTCGCATCGCCTCGGGCACGGCCATCGCCTCGGGCCTCGACTACTGGGCCACTCCCTCCAGCTACCGCTTCGTCGAGCCCCTCAAGAACCTCGGCCGTCTCCTCCGCCGCATCCCCATCGGCCAGATCTCGTGGCTCGTCTCCCCCCTCGTCGGCCGGTGGAACAACACCCTGGAGGCCTGCAACTGCTACCCCGGCTCCACGGCCCCCGAGGCCGTCCGCGCCATCTTCAACGGCACCTGCCAGGACGTCTCGGGCGAGGCCCTGCACCAGCTCGCGTCCCTCTTCTCCCCCAGCGGGCTGCGCTCCCGCGACAACCGACTGTGCTACTCCAACCACATCGACGACGTCACCACCCCCATGCTGCTGGTGTCCGGCGACCGCGACCTCCAGTGCCACCCCGACGTCATCGAGCGCACCTACCGCCACCTCCCCGGCGAGCGTCACCAGCGGCTCCACTTCGGGACCGAGCACGGTCACGCGGCGCACTACGGGCACTTCGACCTGATCTCGGGCATCCACGCGGAGGACGAGGTCTACCCGCCCATCCTGGCGTGGCTGAAGGGGCACCGGGCGGGTTAGGGAACGATCGAGCCGACGATGGTCATGCCCGCAGCGTGTACGGTGGGCAGCTCGGTGAGGTCGGCGTCGGAGTAGCCCGTCGCCGACCCCCAGTAGATCTGAGAGACCTCGGCGCCGCCGTCCGACGGTTCGTAGTGGCTGGCGATGACGATATCGAGGAAACCGTCGCCGTCCAGATCGCGGATGCCGGACTCGGACGCGGCGGTGGACGTCAGCTCCTGGCGGCTGCCCGAGTCGAAGCCCGTCGCCGATCCCCAGTAGATCCACGACACGTCGGCGAAGCCGCCGAACAGATCCACGCCGCCGTTGGCCAGCACCATGTCCACGTACCCGTCGTCGTCGAGATCGGCGACCTGGACGTCGGTGGCGCCGACGGCGTCGTCGAGCTGGGTGGAGTTGGACTCGTCGAAGCCGTTGTCGTTCCAGAAGATCAGCGAGGCGTCGCCGCAGTACAGCACGCACATCCAGCAGGTGAAGAGCAGGTCGAGATCGCCGTCGCCGTCGAGGTCCTCCGCGGCCAACCCCTCGGGGAAGACCGACGGCAGCGCCGAGCGATCGCCGTCGGACCAGCCCGACGCGGAGCCCCAGTAGATGTAGGACTCGTTGACGAAGAAGATCTCCATCACGCCGTTGATGAACACCAGGTCCTGGT
>CAZLEO010000206.1:0-17470 GCA_964558555.1 uncultured Rickettsiales bacterium
ATCACGACCGTGAGGGCGCGACTCATCGGAGGTGCTTTGAAATGCCTATCCACCGAGGATGGCGGCGCGCCCGTCAGGCAACGGCATCTGGAGTAGATCGAAGCACATCGGGTAGTCGATTCGCTGCAGCACTTCGTCTGCGGTCACCCGCTCGGCGGCAACTCCGATCTCGAAGGGGATGCGGTCGAAGATCCGCCACAGCACCCGCTCCTTCTCCGGAAAGTCCTTCAGCTTCTTGTTCGTGCCGACGCGAATGTACTCGACGCCACGGAAGGCCACGGGCTGGCGCGAGGCCCGGTCGATCTCAAGGAGCACGACGTGCAGGCCGTCCACCTCGACCTCGTGGAAGACGAAGTCGGCGCGCGGGGCGAGCAGCCGCAGCAGCCAGATCTCCAACTCCTCGTTGCCCTTGCGGGCTGCCCTAGGCTCGAACGCCGTACCCACGATGGCGTGATCGGCGTCACGTACGCCCCAGAGCAGGTATCCGCGGGCCTTGCCGGCGAGCGCGGCGGCGTTGGCGAGCGCCGAGACGTACTCGCCGATGGCCTGCGGATCGGTGTTGTCGACCTTGAACTCCACCCATTCGGTCTCGTGCGAGAGCTTGCACAGCTCGCGAACGAGGCCTTCGAGGTAGGCGCTGGGGCGCTGCAGGTTCACGCTTCGTCCTCACCGGGGCCAGGCCGTCGGCCCCGTGATCGACAGCAGCATCGTACGATTACCCCCGCGGGGGCGTCCACCCGGAGGCACCAGAAGGGCTCTTTCGTTGCCGCCAGTGGGGATGTGCGGAGGAAACGGTGCGGCGGAGTGCGAATAGGATGCCGTCACGGCCTAGTCGAACCCAGGATCAACCCATCGGAGGCTCCATCAACCGTAGGTGCTAAACTCGTCGAGGTACTCGGACCGCAACAGCACGTACTCCCCACCCCAGTAGACGCGCACGACGATGGCGACCTCCCTCTCCCAGAGCCAGTGGGAGGCTTCGCCCTTAGCGACGACAGTACCCCCCAAAGACTGTCGGACGTGTTCATTTATCCTCGCATACTGGAAGACCCCGGGCTCCGGCTCATCCCACTCCACCAGTTCGAGCTCGTCGTTTTGGTCGTACCGGGGATCGAACGTCCACAGGGGGGTCCCCCGGTCGTCGATCACGGTGAGCCGGTCCATCTCGACCTCGGGTGGGCCGAGGCCCGACTCGACCACGACCTCGAGGCTGGCATAGAAGCTCAGCGGCGTGTAGCCCGAACCGCCCCACCTGGCCTCCCGACACACGATTCCCCCCCAGCTCTCGAGCCGGATGGTTCCCAGGGATCGAATCTCGGCCTCCTGCGCCGGCTCGGGCGGGATCGGGAGGTGGTCGTCCACCTTGGTGGACTCCTCGCGCGAGAAGTCCGGCTCCTTCTTGCCGCAACCGCACGCCAGGACGAGGGCGAATCCGAGCAAGGGAACGCGCGATGACCTCATCGGTACCAGGCCTCTGTGGTGAAGGTCCAGTCCGGGTTGCCCGGGGGAGAGTAGGTGGTCGTGACCTCGAGCCTGATCGGCTTAGGCCTGCTGTTCATGTCGGCCACAAAGTCGGAGAGGACGCCGTCGTCGGCCCAGCGGGTGTAGTTGGCGTCGTGGATAAGGGCATCGTTGACGTCGTAGGCCTCGATCTGGACCTCGCTGATCCAGGCGTCGCGCACGGCCACCTCGAAGCGGACCACCCCCTCGACGCGCGTCTCGGGCCGCGGCGCGATGACCGACACGGACGGGCGGCTGTCCACGCCAAGTGGTGAGGAGCCGCCCACGCCGACCTCGTATTCGGTGGGCAAGTTGTAGTACGTGTAGTAGGAGGGATCATGGGGGAACGCGACCAGCATGTTCAGGTCCGGGTAGGTGCCGAGCACGGTACCTCCGTCCGGAGTAACCGCCACCCGCTCAGGGTGCGAGTAGGCGAGGTATGGTTCCAGGGAAGCTTCACAGTCCATGGACCCCAAGTTGAGCTGGGTCACTGTGCCAGACTCCCAGTGGGCCAGGTAGGCGTAGCCACTGCCCTGAGGATCCACAGCGATATCGAACGGCCGCTGGAGGTCCACTCCAATGTGGCCACACTCTTCGCCGCGCCATGAACCACCGACCTCGATTTCAGCCTGTTCCGGATCGGACGAATCGTCGCCGAACACGGCGTAGACTCGCTGCCCTTCGTGGGAGGAATCGAGCCCTTTGGGGGGATAGGCGTTGGGGAATTGGGTTGCCAGATCGAGCAGGTCGCCCGCCGTCACGTCGCGATCGCGCGGCTCCAGCCACACCTGGCGCAGGGTTCCGGGCTCGAAGTTGCCCGAGTAGCCCTGGACCCACAGCTCCTGGAACTGCATGGGAAGGGCGGCCACGTCCGACGCATAGATCTCGTTGAAGGAGATGTCGTAGGGATCGTCGTCCATCCAGGTGTCCGTGCGCCCCTCGTACAGGGCCAGCAGCACCTGGGAGCCGTCCTGCACCGGGATGGCGACGATCTCCTCGGCGTCGATGGCCATTCTCCCACCCGATCCCAAGGAATACCCCGCAGGTAGCGGCACCTCACGGATCAACTCCAGGGTCTCGGCGTCGAGGACTACCAGCGACATGGACCCCTCGCACAAAGCGTAGAGGCGGAATCCGTCAGGAGAAGCCACCACGTCCACCGGAGAGCTGCAGCTTCCCGGGTTGACCGTGCTGATCTGGTGCGGGGGATAGAACGGCACCCCGTACGCCGGGTCGAGCTCCACGGAGCTGACCTCGTCGGAGCCCTCGTTAGCCGTGTATGCGTAGGTCAGGGGCAGGCTACCCACCGGCGACGGGTTGCCGTGGAGCTGCGACAGCCTGCGTAGCAGGTTGCGCGCGTTGAGCCGGCGCAGCGGCCGGCTATTCCAACGCGCGGACACGTCGTCGCCGGACTCCTGGAGTAGCGTGACGATCTCTTCGGGCGTGAGCTGCGGGACCAGGTAGAGCGCCAGCGCGGCGGCCGAACTGATCAGGGGGGCGGCAAAGGAGGTGCCGGAGTCCGTGGAGTAGCCAGGGATGGTCACGTCGAACACCGGGACGTCGTGCCCTGGCGCGGCGATCACGTGGGGGCGCTGTCCCGTGGCGCTTTTCAGGTTCCCAGGATCTTCCCAGCGCCCATCGGCATCGCTGCTTCCATAGGAGTACGACGCGGCCGCGGCGAGCACGTTGTCGTGGACCAGGGCCATGACGCCGGGGTAGTACTGCCCCACCACGCTGCCTTTATTCCCGGCCGAGATCACGTATATAACCCGGTCGCGCGTCTGCCCCATCAGCTCATCGATGGTGTCCAGATTGGCCATTCCGTTGTTGCGGGCCACCTGGCCGTATGGATCGGCCATGGAGAGGTTGACCACCATCTGCTGGCCGTCCCCGGCGTTGGACAGCTTGGCGATCTCGGTCAGGGCGCGACGGACCTTGGTCAGGTTGAAGGTGTTCGCTATGGTGTAGTTCCCGCAGGCGTAGGAGACGACCTCGTAGGGGATGGACTCCGGTCCTGCGGACGGCGTGGTGGGATCGTTGTCGTCGTTCAGGAGGTCGGATTGGAACCCGGCCAGGGCGCCGCTGACGCCATCGGTCTGCGCGCCCAGGAGGTTGGCCGCGCCGATCACCGAGGCCACGGCCGTGCCGTGGTAGGCTACCTCGGCGTCCCCGATCTGTCCTTGAATCCAGCCGAAGGGCCACCGGCGGTAGGACGTGAACCTGTCCTGGGGGAAGTTCGGGTCGTTGGCGTCGTTGAACCCGGTGTCCACGACCCAGACGCGAGCCACGCGGCTCGCGTCCACGGTCACGGTGGACGTGCGGTACAGGTCCCAGGCGTCCACGAACCCGGACTTCTGGAACGCCGCGTACAGGGTGGCCGCGTCGCCGGTGCTGGTCTGGTCGTCGGCCAGAGGATCCGAGTCCCAGCGCATGCCCGTGGCCCTGAGCGTCTGCTCTGGCACCAGGCCGTCCACCTCGCCAAAGGTGGCCAGTTCGTCGATCAGGTCCAGCACGTCCGCGTACGCGGTGGGGCCATCGAACTCCACCTGCCAGGTGTTGTCGAAGGGGTTGCGACCGACGAGGGCGAACCCGACGTAACCGAGGTCGAGGACGACCTGGTCCAGCACCGCCTCGGCCGACGCCTGGTCGATGGCGGGTGCGAACGAGACGCCTATGCTGTTGACGTACACGTGGTCGCCGTCGGGGCCCTCGTCGAGGAACGAGGGGGAGGGCTCGGTGTACTCGGTCGGCGGCGGTGGGGAGGCGTCCCCCAAGACGAAGGCGTAGGGATCGCTGACATTGCCCAGCACGGAAACGTACAGGTCTCCGTCCACGGCTCCATACGGCACTACGAAGTCCAGCTCCGTGTCGAGGGCGGCCGTGACCTCGGCCTGCACGTCCGAGACCTCAACGCGGACCGCATCCTGATCCGTGCCGAAGTTGGAGCCGAACAGGGTCACGGTCGTTCCCGCCGGGCAGGAGCCGCCGCAGTCGTCGGAATACACACCGGGCGCCGCCGCCTCGAGGAAAAGGGACAGCCAGTAGGATCCGCGGCCCGAGGCCGCCACCAGCTTGAGATAAACCACGTCGCCAGTGGCCACGGACAGGTCGAGGGTCTCGACTTGCGAGGGGCCCGAAGCCCCGTCGAGGAAGTTGCCGAGTTCGTCCTCGGCCAGGATGTCCGGATTCAGCGCCGGACCCAGGGCAGCAAGACGCACGTGCACCGTGCCGTCCAGCGGCGCCTCGAACCACAGCCAGTCCCGCGGGTCAACCCCGTAGCGCAGGGTTCCCTCGCCACCTGCTCCCACCGACACTTCGGTCGCGGTGGCCTTGCTGTCGTTGGGTTCGACCTCGAAGGCGTGTGCCGGAAGCGACGAGACTGCCAAGCACATGACCACGAGGGTCGAACAGAGGAGGTTGGTGTGGGCTGAACTTGCCAAGCTGAGATGGATCATGGTCCCCCCAAAGGTTGAGATGTCGAACCGGAACGGTCGTCGACCATATTGGCGACGTCGCTCTTTGCCAGTCAACGACGAAAACCTGAGGCTCACACTCGCCGCAGGGGCGCGACGGCGGCGCACGTCGTAGTCCGCACTTACCCGGATCCGCCCGTTCAGGATTCAATCCACTCTCAGCAGGCGGTCAGAATCTCCCGTCTCGACGTCAGATTCGGCTTGAGGGCGGGTCGCTGCCCGCGGAACCCAGGCTCGTACGGCCTCCCAGGCACACCTCACCGCCCCTGGCCCTTCGCCGGAGGCCATGTCTCTCCTACGCCGCTTTGCGGTAGTCGTGGATCAGCCCGCCCAACACAGGGCGTGACTCCAAGCGTACCGGCCCCTCCCTCGCCGGCGCTCGAGCCAGAGCTCCAGGCGCGGGTTCAGGAATCCCACGGATTCCCTGATGGACTCGCGCGCCGTTGTAGTACCGCACGTACTCGCGGACGGTCCTTCGCAGATGCCCCTCGGACGCGAAGATGAAGTGGTTCAGACACTCTTCCTTGAGCGTCCTGAAGAACCTCTCGACGAAGGCGTTCGCGTTGGGCGCTCCGTAGGGGATGGATACTCCCTCGATTCCCATGGTTCCGTGCAGCCAGTGGTCGAGTGCGGAGCGGAAACGCCGTCCATCCCGCTTCTTCGACTTGCCCTTGACGCGGCCGAATTGCCCGTACACGCCGTCGTTGTCGTGCAGGAGGAACCGGGGAGTCAATCCGTAGGGCGTGGCCTCCCGGATCTGCTGCTTGATCCAGTCCAGGGTCGGATGGGCAGTCACGGCGACGTGGACGATCCGCCGCGTGTCAATGGCCATGAGGACCAGCACGTAACGCGTGGAGTAATTCCACAGGTACTGGGTGGTCATGTCCATGGCGAAGATGCCGTGGGCGTGCGAGGCGATGAACTTGCTCCAGTTCGAGGGTCGGGGCCCATCCGGGCGGACCAGGTAGCGCCGGACGCAAGAAGGCGAGACGGTGATACCCAACTTGAGTTCCAACTCCAGGGCGATGCGGTCTTCGCCCCACTCCGGATGGTCGCGTGAGATGCGCTGGATAACCGCGATCGTGTCTCGGTCGATGGGAGGACGCCCCGGTGAACCGCCCGAAATCCGGCGCCAGTGACGGCGATAGCCCTCGCGATGCCATCTCAACACGGTCTCCGGGCTGACGATCACCAGCGCGGACTTCCAGCGTGCCCACCAGCGGCTCAGCCAGATCCAGAACAAGCGGTCCGAAGGGAGCAATCGCGGTGACCTGGTCTGACGGCGGTAGATCTCGAGTTGCTGACGAAGCGCGGCGTTCTCGACGAGGAGATCGGTGCGGGACAGCACAGTCGCCCTGGCGAAGGCAAGATAGGGAAGCAAGACATCGAACATAGGCGCGACCTCGTCGATCGCACCGTTCGTGTCAAGACGGGGTGCCCCGAAGCACGTGCCGACACTCAGACGCTCGCTCTCTCACGTCCCGCTCCGTCGTTGACTTACTCCAACACTCCTGTTGACACACTCCAACACCACGGCTACGGTGAGTTGACGAAAGGAAGCAACCTCGGCTAGTGCAGCGGGGTCGATGAACGCTGAAGCGGACGGGAGCCAGGAGCGGCGATGGCGCTATCGCACCCCAACAAGCACATCGAGGCCGCATTGCAGTACGCGCGGTCGAAGGGATTCCGGGTGGAGAAGGCCGGGCCGAGAGCGCATCCGTGGGGCTCGATCAAGTGCCCCGCCGGCAGCCGTGAGGGCTGCAGGATGTCGGTCTGGTCCACGCCGAAGAACCCCGATCGGCACGCGCGGGCCATCCGACGCTGGGTCGACAACTGCCCCCACTGGTCGTCCGAGGACGAGGCGGCCGGCGAAGGTGGCGACCGGGGCTGATCGGATGGGAAGGAGCCCGTGAGATGAGCACCATCGCCCACAACTTCCAGCTGGTCCTGTCCGGCGTGCACGAGCTGTCCGACGACCTGGCCGAGGCCATCTTCATGGCCTTCGAGGGGGACGCGAACTTGTCCTCCCGCGGTGGCACCGTGACGGTCGACTTCTTCGAGTGGGAGTTCGGCGGAGACGCCGTGCCGGAGCTGTTCGCGATCGTCCGCACGGTCAATCAGGCTGTGGCGCCGTTCGGCGCCGATGTCGTACGACTCCTCCCCGATGACCTGGTCACCGCCGCCGAGATCGCGCAGAAGCTCGGCATCTCCCGCGAGGCCGTCCGCCTGTACGCCACCGGGAAGCGGGGGGACGGCATGTTCCCGGCGCCAGCCCACGCCTCGGCGTCCAATCGCTCCGTGCTCTGGCGCTGGGGGGAGGTGCTGGACTGGGCGATGGAGTACCTCGGCCCCGACCATCCTGCCGTGGTGGAGGGGACCGAGGAGTACCGGGTCTGGTATCGACAGCTCCTCAAGGTCAGCCTCGCGCTGAACCTGTTCCGGTACGCTGGCAGCGAGGAGTCCCACGAGTTGCTCAGGCAGGTTGCTACCGGCTGATCGTGCTTCGGACCGGCGAACCTGGTGACTGAGCCATCGACAGATGACGCCGCTCCCGAACGCCGTCTGACGCCGCCCATCCGGAGTGGGCTGGTGGTTCGTCCAACCGACCAACTGTTGCATGATCTGCAACGGTTGCGCGGACTCGGAGCCCAAGGTCCCTTCAATCCTGAGGAAGAGCCATGATCCTCTGTGCTGCCGGCGACGCCCACGGAGCCATCGAGCGGCTCTACCGTGACGTCCTCGCCTTCGAGGATTCGCTGGGCGTGCGCTTCGACCACGTGCTGCACGTGGGCGACTTCGGCATCTGGCCAGATGAGAACCGCGTCGACAGAGCGACCCGGAACCACGATGGGGCTGGTGACTTCCCGGCCTGGTTCGCGGCCTCGCGTGCCGTTCCCAGATCGACCGTGTTCGTCAAGGGCAACCACGAAGACTTCGATTGGCTCGAGGCGCGTCGTCAGCAGGGCGACCTCGAGGTCCTACCCCGTCTGCGCTATCTCCCGAATGGAACGGTGGTCGACCTCGGGGGCGATGGAGAGTCCATCCACATCGGTGGCATGGGAGGCTGCTTCGGTCCGTCGAACTACGGCCGCAGAGCCGAGGAGCTTCAAGGTCGAGCGAGCCGCCACTTCACCCAGGACGAGGTCGATCGCCTGTGCGCCAGCGGTCCGCTCGACGTGCTTCTCCTCCACGACGCTCCGGGCGGCGTGGAGTTCACCTGGACACGCAAGGATGGCTCCATCCGGCGTCGATTCACCAGCGAGGCCGAAGGGCTCGCACAGGTCGTGGCTTCCACACGGCCGACCGTGTGTCTCTTCGGGCACTACCACACACGCCTCGATGCGGTGATCGAGGGCGTCCCCTGCATCGGCCTGAACAAGGTGGGGTGCCCAGGAAATCTCGTCGCCGTCGACCTCCGGCAAAAGGAGCGGGCGTTCTCCGTACTCGGCGAGTGGCCGTTCCAGTAGTCGGAGAGTTCGGACGGCTCCGTCCCTCGGCCGCAGACACGCCAGGGCACTACATTCCGCCGTCTCTAGTTAAAACGCTTTACCTTAGAGATGAGAATCACTCAACCTACTGAATTCACGGCGGCTTTTTCACTCAGTTCCAGGGCGGCAGGTGATTGACCCGAGCTGATTCACCCACGAGAGCCTGGAAAAGCTCCCTCTGTTCACCTCGCTCCCTGCACGCCGCGATCTCCCTCAACCGGGTCACGCTGACGCCGACCGGGATGTCCTCTACCGCGACGTCCACGCGCACGAGGATTTCCCGCGGCAAGTCCAGGACACCCACGATCTGGCAGACCCGCGCGCCACTGTTCCCCTCGGCCCGTCCAAGCTCCCGCATGGACTTCACCTCGCCGCTGTCGAGCATCCCCCGGTACCGCTTCGCCCGGTCGAGGAGCTTCCTCACCCGCTCGGCGCGCACTCGGCGACGACGCTCCGCCGATGACACGGTTCCATGACACGCATCGCAAACCGTGTCATCGCCTATCCTTTCCTCAGTCTTTTCAGTCAGATGGCCATGACACGGTTCGATGACACGGTTCGCGAACCGCCCCGTTCTGGCCAGTGGAATACGCTCCACGACCTCCCAGGTCATCAGCACGTCTTCATGATCAACCAGGCGTGTCTTGGGGAGCCAAATTTTTTCTCCTGTAATTTCAGCAATATACAGCCTCGATGTCGCGGTGCCCCAAGGGGGACTCGAAATCCAGGGGCGCGCCTGTGCCCAACCAGCACCTACAAACCTGACCGGAGCGTTGAGCCAGGCGCAGAGCCTCGCAAAGTCTACTCCGCGGGCAGGCGCACCTCACGGGAAGCCTCCGTGAGCGTCCACCCCGAGGGGGTGACCAGCCAGAGCTCCGCCAGCCCGTATGGCAGCACCTGCTCGGGCCATGAACGTCGCCGTCGCTCGGTGGCAAGCTGCAGGCAGACCGTCATCCCGAGTGCCAGTCGATCGGTGGCGAAGCGCATTAGCTCGCGCTCTTCCGAGGGGGTCACCCTTCTCCGGTCGAGTGGGTAGCCGTGGTAGCTTCCTGCGTGGACATCTTCCACCGGGCCGTTGCGCCAGGCCGTGTTGATGATGGCGTTGGCGAGGACGCGACTCGGGTGACGTTCCGCGTCCGTGCGGATCCGTTCGAGGCGGGTGATGTCGAACGCATGCACCAGCTGCGCTGCCAGGTCGGGATCGGCAAGGGCTGCGAGCTCCGTGTGCTCGGGTCTGGAGGTCTTCCTTGGCATCGGCAGGTAGCTGACCGCCCGATCGACAAGACGCATGTACTCCACTCCGCCCGGGTCCGCACGGAAGATGTCGATCCACTCGGCGAGCGCCGCGGAGGCCTCGATGTTGATTCGTGCCATCTCCTCATCGCTGATGCGGCAAGTACCCGTGGAGCGGGCTTCGGACCATACGAGCTTGTTCCTGTCGAGGAGCACGGCGAGGTACGACCCCCAGCGCAGGGCCAACGCAGCAGCTGCCACTCCCTCGCGGCCAGCCATCGAGCCTCGAGGAGGTCTGGGCGGATCCGGCTTGCTTCGCAGGTAGGCGAGAACCTGATGGAAGAGCGTGGTCTCCGGCGGGTGGATGAGGATCTCTCGTCCTTGTGTACCCGCAACCTCCTCGCAGGTTCCCCCGTCGAGAACCAGCTCGTCGTTGACGCGTACCTGCAGTTTCTTGCGCATCCTCATCACCTTGATGACCTCGCAACCAACTCGTCGTCCCGTCCGGTACCCGACATCACGCTTGCATGGCCTTGGCCGCCCGCTTCCGGACGCCAACGTCGGAATCCGCCTCTGCCAGTTCCCTGAAAAGCTCGGTACGATCCATCATGATTCGATCGCTCCCTCACCCGTCTTTCCGCTCGGCACCCTTCCAGGGTGCTCCTGGGATCCTGGCCACGAGACGATCCGAGACCGAGAGCAGGGCCCGCTCGAAGTCCCAGTTGGCTCCGGTGGCGAGTAGCAGCTCGACGTCAACGACGAAAACAGGGTCGTGCGCCTTGGCCGCCAGGTTTCGCTCGAACTGCGCGCGCGTCACGTGGTCACCGCCCTGCTCCACGTACCTCAGGAAGCAACCAACGACCCGCTGCGCGTCGATGCCCGGTCTCTCGAGGGCCAATCCGAGGTCGAACAGGTCGCGCCCCTTCTTGCGCTGGTACAGCGCACGCATCTTCGTGCCGATCAGTTCCTCGAATCCGTAGACCGAAACCCTGGCATCTCCCGAGAACCACGGGTTGGAGACGGAGAACGTCCGCCTCTGGAGCCCGAGCACCGTGAAGTGCTCCCGCGTGTTGATCTCGATCTTCAACCTCCGTCGTCCTGGAGGAGCGACGTCGGAGTCGAAACGGTAGAGCAGGGTCACACGGCCGGCGCCCTGCTTCGTGCTCGGCTTGCCCAGCCATCCGTCGAGCATCTCCCGGATGGCGTCCATCACCGGGCCGATCGGTCCCGCCTGGACCTGTACGAGATCGATGTCCTCGGAGAAACGGGCTGGCGGTTCGATGAACAGCTTGTATAAGGCCGTGCCACCGCGGAAGGCGAGCTGATCGGCGACCACGTCGTGCGTGTACAGCTCGACGAGCGCCCGGGACAGGACGAGATCCTGCTCGACCAGCACATCGTTTGGCCAGGGGGCGTGCTTTCGCCACGCCGTGAGATGGGCTCTCGGGATCACAGCTCCGGCTCCACTTCCTCGTTGAGGACCAGTCGCCAGCGTTCCTCCGTCGGTGCGTCGCCGGCATCCATATCTGGCCGGAGCAACGCCCTACGCACGCGGCGCGTGGCCAGGAACTCGGCGAGCCGATCGGCGGGCCCTTCATGCCCCACGAGCGCGAGCAACCATCCCGCGCGTTGTACTTCGGGGATGGAAGCCGTCTCTGCGGCGGTGAGGATCGCGTCTCGATCCACGACCTCGCCCAGCTCCGCGAACACGGTTGCGATGTTGCTCAGTCCACCAGCAACGCGGACATGACGGAGCAGGTCGAAGGCCGTCGCTTCCGGGCTCGAGACGGCCATGGTCCCCGTGTCGGTCTCCACTCGCACGGTGGCAACCTGGCTGATGTTGCGCTTCCGGTAGAAGGACAGGCGGACTTGGCCGGCCTCCATCGACGCTGTTGGCTGACTGGTCACCACCTGGAAGACCTGGGGCTGCTGGTGCGCTGCCCCATGCACAGCAGCAGCACTCAGCAGACCCACGTAGTACGGCTGGGACAGGTACGCCATGAGATCGTCGACGAACCAGGTGGCGGGCGGGCACCCCGTCGAACGGTACTCCACCGGGACGACGACGAAGAACTCGCGCCTCGGCGACACGATCCGGCCTTTCTCTTTCAGCCGGCGGATGGCGGAACGAACTGCGACGACAGAAGCGCCGCAAGCCACGACGGCCTCCCGAAAGGCGAAGGTGTACCGCCCTGACGACTGGAGATCGTCAACGAAGTTCGCGACCGTCGTCTCTTTCCGGCAGCCTCTGCTCATCGCTTCCATCTCACGAACCTGGCGTTCCGGTTTGGTTATTTACCGAATTTCGGCGCATATATCAACCATTATGGCGCACCCCTCTTCTTGCGCATCCAAGAAGTACAAGCGAGCAAGCTTGTCCAAGCGTGGTACGTTACCTCGATGCTCACGGAACGAATCCACCCTGAGAACCCGCGCCATCCGAAGCCGGCGTGCGCGCTCCGAGTCTGAGGACCAGGGATCGACAGTGACACCGGCCGTCGCCACCGAGATCGATCGCTACCTCCGAACTGGAGACACGGACGTCTACCACCGCGCCTGGCGTGGGGAGAGCTTCATGGCACGCGCCAGGCAGGCTCACGAGGATCTGCGCGGAGCCCTAGTCGCCGAGGTCGAGCGGCGGAGCCGGGGGGTCGCCGTCCCCGGCGTCCCGACGCCCGAGGAGACCGTGGCGCTCACCCGCCGCAAGACCGAGCCAATGATCCGCGGTCTGTTCCCGCGCATCGAACAGGACACCGTTCTTGCACTGGTCGAGCGGTCGGTGATCTTCCTCACCCCGGCGAACATCGGGGCTGTGCTCAGCGAGGAGTCCTGGGACGGGTCTGCGTGGGACATCGCCAACTTGTACCTGGGCAGCATCGGTGCCGATCTGCTCGGGCCAGACGCACCCCGGATCGTCGGGATCAGCGAGGAGGCGACCTGCTACGTGTCGCCGCGCTACTTCGACAAAGACGATGGCTTCGCCGACTTCGTCGTGCACGAGGTGGCCCACATCTTCCACAACTGCAAGCGACAAACCGTGGGTCTGCCGTACACACGACGCCGCGAGTGGCTGCTCGACATCGCCTTCCGCGAGCGCGAAACGTTCGCGTACTGCTGCGAAGCCTACGCCCGCATCCTCGAACGGGCCCGGCGGCCCGCGGAGCGAATCGCCGAAGCCGAAGCGTTCGCCGCACGGTACCGGAGCTGCGACGAGCGCGTCGATGCTGCCGAGGTCGCCGACATCGTCCTCGAGGCCGCCGGTCGCCGAAACGGCTGGAAGGTCATCCTGGGGCGTTGTGCGCCAGACAAGAAACGCCGTTCAAGAGCGCGGGCCTGACAGCCAGGTGAATTCAATACTGGCCGTCGAATCACACAGGCGTGTCGAGTTCACAGGCCGCGTCACCACCGCCGCCATTTGTCCCTGTAGGACGGCGGATCCTGGATCGGCTCATCGGGTTCATCGGCTCGTTCGGCGAGGAATGTGCTGTCGTCTCCGTTCTCGATCTTGATCTTGCCCCTCAGCCGACCGTCCTTGCCGAGCCTGGCACTGCCCATACCGGAAACCGGATCGTACTCCCAAGCCCCATGCCAACTGAACGACACTCCTGACTTGGTCGGGTAGGCATGAACCTCGGCGAGAAGGCAGTGCATCCGGAGTCGATCCTCGGAACCGTTCAATGAGAGGAGCGCTGGCCCGAGGTCGTCGGTATTGGATGCAACGACTTTTCGGTAGCCGAAGCCGACCACGACGGGGACGGGTGGACTCAGGAGGAAGGCGACTGCGACGATCAGGATGCAGAGCGTCATCCGGGAGCCACCGAGGTCTGCGATGGCGTGGACAACGACTGTGACGACGAGGTGGACGAGGACCAGGACCAGGACCAGGACGGCTACACGGTCTGCGGATTGGACGGCGAACTTGGCACCCCTGACGACGACTGTGATGACGATGATCCGGATGTGAATCCCGGAGCCGAGGAGACCCTTTGCGACGACCTGGACAACGACTGCGACCCGACCACGGAGGATGCACCCGACGTTGACGGCGACGGTGCGTCCGTGTGCGTGGATTGCGATGACGAGGACGAATCCCTCGATCTCGTCGATGATGATGCAGATGGGTACTCGACTTGCGATGGCGACTGCGACGACACGGACGCCAATCTCAACCTCGACGACTCGGACCTCGACGGCTGGACATCCTGCGATGGGGACTGCGACGACGAGGACGAAACCCTGAACCTGGATGATCTCGACGCCGACGGCTTCGACACCTGCGATGGAGATTGCGACGACGACGACACTGACGTCCATCCCGACCAGGAGGAGACCACCTGTGATGGTGTGGACAACGACTGTGATCCGGCGACCGAGGACGAGCCTGATGGAGACGGAGACGGTTCCACCGTCTGCGAGGACTGTGACGATACGGATCCGAACGTCCATCCAGGCCAGAACGAGACGGTCTGTGACGGGGTGGACAACGACTGCGACGTCCTCACCGAGGATACTCCCGACGCCGATGCGGACGGCTACACCGTCTGCGACGACTGCGACGACGGCGACGCCAACCTGAACCTCGACGACCTGGACGGGGATCTCTACAGTACCTGCACGGGTGACTGTGACGACACGGCAGTAGATGTCCATCCGGGAGCGACAGAGGTCTGCAACGGCATCGACGACGATTGCGACGGCGACATGCTGCTCTCGGAGGTCGATGCCGATGGGGACGGCTACCTCGAATGCGAGGAATGCGTCGACGGTGACGCTAGCTTGAACCTCGACGACCTGGATGGGGACGGGTACTCGACCTGCGACGACGACTGCGACGATGGTCTCGCAGGACTCCATCCGGGAGACGACGACGGAGATGGTTGGTCCACGTGCGAGGGCGACTGCAACGACGCAGACGCCGATCTGAACCTGGATGATTCCGATGGCGACGGGGCAACCAGCTGCGGAGGGGACTGCGACGACGACGATGCCACGCTAAACCTGGCTGACAGCGACGGAGATGGCGTGGATACCTGCGACGGGGACTGTGACGACGACGATCCGGACACCTACCCGAACGCCACCGAAATCTGTGACGGTATCGACAACAACTGCAACGGCAGCGTTCCCCAGGACGAGTTGGATGATGACGGCGATGGCATGGCTGAGTGCGAAGGGGATTGCGACGACACGGCTTCTGAGGTCCATGACGGTGCACCCCAGGTCTGCGATGCCCACCTGGACAACGATTGCGATGGCGTGACCGATGACGAGGAATCGGACGACGACGGGGACGGGGCGACCGAGTGCGGTGGGGACTGTGACGACGATGATCCGGACCTGAACGTCCTCGACGGGGATGGAGATGGATGGACGACCTGCGATGGGGACTGCGACGACGGTGAGGCCGCTGCCAACCCGGGTGAGACCGAGGTTTGCGGAGACGGGATAGACAACGACTGCGACGGCGAAGAGGAGTCGTGTGCTCCCACTGGGACCATCGACCTGGCTCTCGCGGATGCCAAACTCGTGGGTGAATCGAGCGAAGACTATGCGGGCAACGCAGTCGCCGGTGCAGGAGACGTCAATGGGGATGGCATTGGTGATCTGCTTGTCGCTTCCATCCTTGAGGACACAGGTGGCAGCAATGCTGGGGCCGTGTATCTCGTTCACGGCCCGGTCTACGGCACAGTCGATCTTTCTACCGCCAACGCCAAGTTCATCGGCGAGGAACCGGGTGACTATCTCGGTAGAAGTGTAGCTAGTGCGTTCGACGCGGATGTCGCGCGCCACGAACATACTCCCCCCTGAACGCCGGTCGCGCCACGAACTAGGGACCACCCCTCGCGCCACGAACTAGGGACCACCCCCTCGGGCTGCCACGACGTGGACCGCGACGCCGCCTCTAGCATCGGAGCTGGAGGCATCGATGGCGTACCGGGAGCTGCTCGTGTTGGAGGTCATGGAGGTCCTGCGTCTTTGGGTCCGCGGCCGGGGCTACCGGACGGTGGCGAAGCGGACATCGGTGGATCGCAAGACGGTTCGTCGGTACGTGGAGGCCGCCCGAGCCCTGGGCTTGTCCCGGGACGAGGACAGTCGTCCATTGGACGACGCTCTCATCGCAGACGTGGTCAGCGCAGTCCGGCCGGGAGCGCCGTCGCAGCCCGGTCGGATGCGGGAGCACTGCCGGCGTCACGTCGGGCTGATCGAAGGCTGGCTCGACGATGACGTGCGTGCGCCCAAGATCGTGCGGCTTCTGGGCCGGCACACGGGGGTGGTGGTCCCGCTTCGCACGCTGCAGCGCTTCATCCACGAAGAGCTGGCCCGTGGTCGCGGCCGCGGTGACACGGTGCGGGTCGTCGATCCCGCAGCTTGCGAGATCCTCGAGGTCGACTTCCTGACACTGGGCGACTTCGTCGAGCGCGGCACGGGGCGCACCCGGACGATGTCTGCGCTGCTGTGCACGGCGGGGTACAGCCGCCACCAGTTCGTGTGGCCCTGCCTTCACCAGAGCCAGCAAGACGTGATCGAGGGACTGGAAGCGGCCTGGGCCTTCTTTGGCGGGGTCTTCCCGCTGATCGTCTTCGACAACCTCAAGGCCGTGGTCGAGGTGGCGGACGAGATCTCGCCGAAGCTCAATCCGACCTTCGTGGAGTACGCGCAGTCCAGAAACTTCGAGGTGGACCCGGCGCGCAAGCGCAAGGCCAAGGACAAGGCACGTGTGGAGCGCCAGGTCCAGTACGTGCGCAACGACTACTTCGGTGGCGAGGACTTCGGCAGCGTCAGCGAGGCCCGTCGTGAGGCGGTCCGGTGGTGCCGTGAGGAGGCTGGGCAGCGTATCCACGGCACGAAGCGCTGGCGGCCGCTGGAGGCCTTCGAGCGCGAGGAGCAGCCGCTACTCCTGCCTGCGCCCACCGAGCCCTACGACGAGCCAATCTGGGGCGACGTCCATGCGGGTCGGGACCACGCCGTGGTCGTCGACTACGCGCTGTACTCGGTGCCGTACACGATCGGTGAGGCCGATCTGCGGGTCCGCAGCGACCGCACGACGGTCAAGCTGTACCTCGGCGCCAAGCTGATCAAGGTGCATCCACGCAAGCCCCAGGGCGAGGCGAACATCGATCCTGCGGATCTGCCGCCCGGCAAGGCCGAACTGGCGACACGGGACGGCGCGTCCTTGCAGCGGCGAGCTGAGATTTTCGGCCCGAGTGTCGGCGAGTACGCTCGACGCTTGCTGGAAGGGCCGCTGCCGTGGACCCGGATGCGGCAGGTCTACCGCTTGCTCGGCCTGGCACGCCGCCATGGTGATGAGCTCACGGACGAGGCCTGTGCTCGCGCACTGGAACTCGACGTCGTCGACGTCAAGCGCATCCAGCGGATGCTGGAACGCGGCCTGGTACGACGCGGGGTCCTGTCGCATCGGCCACCGCAACCGCAGCCCCAGCGCAAGGTCGTACCCCTGCGCTTCGCCCGTGACCCCAAGGAGTACCGGACCCGCCGGGCCCCATCCCCACGAGGAGATCCCGATGCCACAGCGTGACCTGTCCAACGACCTCAAGCGCGCCCTCAAGGAGCTCAAGCTCGGCAAACTGCTGCCCGTGCTGCCTGAGCGGCTGAGACAGGCGCGGGATCGCAACATGGACCCCGAGGATGTACTGCTCATCGTCCTGTCGGACGAGGTGCAAAGACGGCAACGGCAGCGAGTCGCCAACCGAACCAAGAAGGCCGGCCTGGAGCCCGACCTGGTCTTCGACGAGTGGGACGAGTCGGCGAAGATCA
>CAZLEO010000207.1:0-17431 GCA_964558555.1 uncultured Rickettsiales bacterium
GAAGGCCCCACCTACGTGGCCAACTGCGGCACCAGCCTGGCCGCGCCGGCCGTGGGCCGCGGGGGGGCCCCGGGGGGGGCCGCCGCGCGGCGCGCCCCCCCCCCCCCCCCACACCGGCCCCCCCCCCCCGGCGCCCCCGCCCCCGGCCGCCGCCGGCGGCCTCCCCCTACATCCGCACCTGGATTCCCATCTGGAAGCGCACCATGTACCGGGGCACCGGTGACGGGGGCGCGTTCATCTCGTTCTCGCGCAGCTCGCGGACCTCGCCCTCGAGGCCGGACTCGACGCCATGGTCGCTGGCGATGTAGCCGGTGAAGGGGATCTCGAAGAAGAATCCGACGCCCAGGGGGGAGTCGATCTGGAGACCCAGGGTGGGCTCCAGGCCGAGGATGAAGGTGGCGGGGCGATCCTGCACCCACTCCTCGGGGACCTCGAACGGGGGCATGACCATCATGGCCAGGCCGAAGCCGCCATAGGGTTTGACCTTCTTGAAGGGGGCGAAGAACACCCGGACCTTGGGCTCGATGAGGAAGTGCAGCGCCGTGCCCTTGGGGATGTCCGCCGGATCCACGTCGGCGATGGTGGACTCGCTCTTGTCAGGGGTGCGGTACTGGCGCAGCAACCATTGCTTGCCGGCCAGCAGGGAGACGTCCAGGCCCAGGTCGACGGCCGGCGCCACGCCGAAGCCGACGCCGATGGTCCCGCCCCCGCTGGCCGCGGAGAAGCCGAAGCTCTGCCAGTAGTAGGTCTCGAGGATGTCGGAGGCGTCCCACATCACGACACGGCTGGAGTAGTAGGTGTCCAGGCCGCCCAGCGCGTAGAACCCGGCGAACCGAAGGTGGAACTTGCCCTTGTGGTTGTAGCGGTCCTCCGCCCAGTTCTCGTAGGTCAACCCCGACGCGGCGTAGCGGTTGTACTCCGCCGGGCCCATGCCCTTCTCGCTCGCCTCCTGGTAGGTCAGCGTGCCGGTGCCGCTGCGACTGGTCTCGTCGAACAGGGCGGCGTCCTCGTCGTCGAAGGTCTCCATCAGGGACGGGTCGATATCGGTGCCGCGCTCCTCGTCGGGGTGGTCCTCGGGATGCTTGGGCTTGCGTCCACCCCGCCGGCGCCCGGGCTTGGAGGTACGCTCCTCCTCCTCGCCCTCGCCCTCGCCGGTGGCGTAGCGGCTGTACCGGGACGATCCCGACCGGGGGTCCTCCTCTTCCTCCTCCTCGTCCCGGGCCGTGCGGCGGCCGCGGCCCTCGTCGCGGAGGTAGTCCCTGGCGGAGTAGCGGCCTGACGAGGCCTCCTCGTCGTCCCCGTCGTCCCGCTCGTCGGCGGCGTCGCGGTTGTATCGGCCGCGCTCGGTGTCGCCGGTCCGGCGGCCTGGGCGATAGCCGTCCGCGATGACCTCCTCGGAGTCGTCGGCGTCGTCGTCGTCGTCCCGGACGTCCTCACCGGGGGCGTCGCGGTCGTCCTGGTCGTCCCTGTCGTCCTCGTCGTCCTCGTCGTCCTCGTCGTCCTCGTCGTCCCAGCTGCGGCGATCGCCCTCGTCGTCCCAGCGGTCGCGTTCGTCGTCCTCCGCCCACCGGTCGTCGTCGTCGGCGGCGTCGTCCGACCCGGTGGACGCTGCGTCGTCGTGGCCGGTGTCGTCCTCGCCGTACCCGCCCTCGGAGATGGCGTGGTCGTCGTCGCGGTCATCGTCGTCCCAGTCGATGTCGTCGTCTGCGCCACCGCCGACCACGGCCACGTCCACGCCGCCGCCGTCGTCGTAGTCGTCCTCGTAGTCTCCGTCCTCGTCGGCCTCGGCCCTGTCCAGCACGTCGTCCATGCGGCCGAGGATCAGCTGGGCCAGCTGCCCCTCGTCGCCCGCCTCGTAGGTCACCTCGCCGCCGTCGATCTCGCGGCCGGAAGCGCAGGAGAAGAACTTGTACTCGATGCCGATGTCCGTGCCCCGCCGCGCGACCACCACGTAGACCATGGCGGCGGCGTCGAACTCCTCGGCGAGCTTGTCGAGGCAGGACTGCTTCTCGTGGCAGTCCACCGCTGACATGCCCAGGAACATCTCCAGGTCCTCGCCCGCGGCCACGCGCCCGGCGCCGTCCGAGATCAGGGTCTCCGACACGGAGCTGAACAGCAGGTAGGCGATGCCCATGTCGTCGTCGGAGGCCGGCTGGAACTCCACCGCCACGAGCCGGCTGTCGCCGGCCCGGGCCGCCGTGGTCGGGAGCGCCACCAGGGAGGTCAACAAGATCAGAGCTGCAAGCCGCACGTCGCGTCCCTTCAATAGACTCTGGGGCACGGTGAGGATGCCGCTGCCACCTTACGCTGTCAAGGGAACCAACGGGCCGCAGGGCTGCAGGTAACAGGGATCACGCGCCGCGGATGAACTTGAAGTAGACCACCGCGGCCAGGGCGATCACCGCCGCGACGGTCAGCGCCGTGTTCAGCGCCTTGGAGCGGGGGCTCTCGGGCTGGGATCCGGCGTCGCCGGAGAGCCTGGAGCCAGCCCCCTGGATCTTGGAGCGGAAGGCCATCAGCGAGCCGCCGCCGCCCCCACCGCCGCCGCCGCCGCCACCGCCGCCGCCGCCAGCGGACTTGCTCGAGGCGCTCTTCTTCTTCTTCTTCTTCTTGCGTCGGTTCTTCGAAACCGGCATGGCCTGACCTCCATGGATGCAGCGTTCGGGTGCGTGATTATGGTAGAGAACCGTCCGTCTTGTCAGCTCACACGGAGGAGCGTTCGATGGACTGCATCGAAGAGGGCATCGTCACTCGCACCATGGGCACCATGGCCGAGGTGACGGCGACGCGCGTCGAGGCGTGCCAGGCCTGCTCGTCCAAGAGCGCTTGCGAGGCGCTGGGCGGCAACACCTCCAAGACCGTCGTGCGTGCCAACAACGTCGCGGGCGCGGCGGTGGGCGACCGCGTGGCCGTGACCCTGGCGGGTCGATCCATCGTCGGCGCCGCCGTCCTGCTGTACTTCTTCCCGGCCGTGGCGTTGATCGGCGGCGCGGGCCTGGGTCAGCTGGCGGCCACGCGTCTGGCCGTGGACGGCAACGTGGGCGCAGTGGTGGGGGCCGTGGCGTTGCTGGCGGTGAGCCTGGCCGTCGTGGCGATGCTGGGCCGGCGACTGGGCCGGCGGCAGGACTTCATCCCGGAGATCTCGCGGGTGACGATGCGAGGGGCGATCGGGGACGATCAGGCGGTCTCGGACGGGCCGGCCACCCGGTCGGATCCCGACGCGGTCCGGCGGTAGCAGAGCAGGCCGCAGTCCAGGCAGCGCTGCGATTCCTTCTTGGCCACGTCCTCGAGCAGCCCCAGCTCCACCTCGTCGAAGTTGTTGCGGCGCTGATCCACGTTCAGCTCCCGCATCTGCGCGCGCTCGGTTTCCCGGTGCACCTGCTCCACGTCCTCGGCGTTGAGGACCTTGTCGCGGGGCTGGACCACCGGAGCGCCCTCCTTGACGGTCTGGGCCTGGACCGGCAACCCCTGCAGGTACAGGTGGATGCCGCCGGCGGCGCGCCGGCCGTCGCAGATGGCCTCGACCACCGTGGCTGCGCCGCGCTGCACGTCCCCGCCGGAGAACACGCCGGGGACGTTGGTCTCCATGGTCTCCTCGTTGACGAGGATGCTGCGCCAGCGGGTCAGATCGATGCTCTTGCCGATCTCGCTGTCCTCTTCCAGGCAGCCCAGGTCGGGGAACTGGCCGATGGCGGCGAAGCAGTTGTCCACGGGCAGGATGGTCTCCGACCCCTCCATGGGCACGGGCCGGCGGCGGCCGGAGGCGTCGGGCTCGCCCAGCGCCATCTTGATGTACTCCAGGGTCTTGACGTTGCCGTCCTCGCCCTCGAACCTGGACGGCGCGGCGAGGAAGTGGAACTTGACACCCTCGTGGTCCGCCTCGACGACCTCGATGTCGTTGGCGGGCATCTCGGTGCGGCCGCGGCGGTACAGCACCGTGACCTCCTTGGCGCCGAGCCGCCAGCTGGTGCGCGCCGCGTCGATGGCGGTGTTGCCGCCGCCGATGACGATGACGTGGTCGCCCACCGGGGTCTCCTCGTCGAGGCCCCGCTTGATCAGGAAGTCGGTGCCCGACTCGACCCCCTCGAGGTCCTCGCCGTCCACCCGCATGCTGCGGCTGCCCCAGGCACCCATGGCCAGCAGGACGGCGTCGTAGCCGTCGGCCTGCAGGGACTCGATGGTGTAGTCCTTGCCCAGGCTGGTGTTCAGGTGGACGTCCACGCCCATGTCGATGATGCCCTGGATCTCGAAGTCCAGGACCTCGGACTTGGGCAGGCGGTACTGGGGGATGCCGTAGCGCAGCATGCCGCCGAGCTTGGGCTGTGCCTCGTAGATGACGCACTTGTGCCCCAGGCGCGAGAGATAGAACGCGGCGGTCAGGCCGGCGGGGCCGCCACCGACGATGGCGATGCGCTTGCCCGTGGGCGGGGAGCACGAGAACTCGATGCGCTTGCCCGAGTTCATCTCGTAGTCGGACGCGAAGCGCTTGAGGTGGTTGATGTTGACCGGCACGTCCACCAGGTTGCGGCGGCACATGTCCTCGCACGGGTGCGGGCAGACGCGGCCGCAGGTCAGCGGCAGCGGGTTGCGCTCCTTGATGATCCGGACCGCCCTCTCGTATTCGCCGTCGGCGATGGCGCGGATGTAGGACGGGATGTTGATCTGCGCGGGGCAGGTGCGCTGGCAGGGCGCCGTGCACTCACCGTGGCAGTGGATCGTGGTCAGGTCGGCGAAGTTGCCGTGCAGCTGGATGATGCCCTTGGGGCAGGTTCGGACGCAGGTGCCGCAGCCGGTGCACAGGTCGGCGTTGACCTCGGGCAGGCCGTCTTCGCTCATCTCGATGGCGTGGAACGGGCAGGCCTTGCGGCAGCTACCCAATCCCAGGCAGCCGATGGGGCACTCCTTGGTACCGCCGCCCAGCAGGGCCTCGGCGCGGCAGTCCTGGATGCCGGCGTAGTTGTAGCGCAGGTCGGCGTCCTCGACGCCGTACCGGCAGCCCACCTCGGCGACGAGCTTCTCGCTGGCGCCCACCTCGACACCCATGATCAGCGCGACCTTCTCGGCGACCTCGTCGCCACCGGCGATGCAGACGTTGGCCTCGGCCTTGCCCTTGGCGATGGCTTCGGCGCACGAAGAACAGCCGGCGAAGCCGCAGCCGCCGCAGTTGGCGCCCGGCAGCTCGTCCTCGACAGCGGTGATGTTGGGGTCCACGTACACGGCGAAGACCCGAGAGGCGATACCCAGGCCCACCGCGCCGGCGAGGCCGATGCCGCCCAGGACCAGGATGGGAAACAGAATCTCCATCGTTCTCTCCTACTCCCCTACCCGACCAGGCCCTTGAAGCCCGAGAAGGCCAGCGCCAGGAGGCCGGCGGTGATCAGCCCGATGGAGGTGCCCTCGAGGGCCCTCGGGATGGGCGAGACCGCCAGCCGCTCCCGCAGCCCGGCGAACAGCACCAGCGCCAGGCCGAAGCCCAGGGCCGACGCGAAGGAGAACACCGACGTCTGCAGGAAGTCGAAGTCGTTGTCCACGTTGATCACCGCCACGCCGAGCACGGCGCAGTTGGTGGTGATCAGCGGCAGGAAGATGCCCAGGGCCTTGTACAGGCTCGGCGACAGCTTCTGCAGGGCGATCTCGACGAGCTGCACGAGGATCGCGATGACCAGGATGAAGGCGATGGTGCGCAGGTACTCCAGCCCCAGGGGCTTGAGCGCCGCGTTCCAGACGACCCACGTGATCATGCCCGCGAGGGTCATGACGAAGACCACGGCCGCGGACATGCCCGTGGCGGTGGACATCTTCTGGGAGCAGCCCAGGAAGGGGCAGTTCCCCAGGAACTTCATCAACAGGATGTTGTTGACGAGGATCGCGCCGACGATGAGGAGCAGATATTCGGTCATGGTCTACGCCGCCTCCGCCTTCGCACTGGCACGCTTCTCCTGGAAGATGGTGATGAGGTTCATCGCCCCCAGGATCAGCCCCAGGACGATGAAGGCCCCGGGCGCCTGCACCATCGCGTCGAAGGGCTTGTACCAGCCGGTGATGTTGAGGACGCCCTCGGGGAACCACGCGGCCAGCATGGGCGCCTTGAACCAGGTGCCCGCGCCGAAGATCTCGCGAATGGAGCCCAGGAAGGTCAACGCCAGGGTGAACCCCACGCCGATGCCCAGGCCGTCCGCCGCGGACTTGATCACGCCGTTCTTGCTGGCGAACGCCTCGGCGCGGCCGAGGATGACGCAGTTCACCACGATCAGCGGGATGAAGATGCCCAGCGCCTCGGACAGGGAGAACGCGTAGGCCTTCATCAGCATCTCGGTGATCACCACGAAGGACGCGACGATGACGATGAACACCGGCACCCGGACCTTGCGCGGGATGATCTTGCGCAGCAGTGAAACGATGATGTTGGAGTTGACCAGCACGAAGGTGGTGGCCAGCCCCATCCCCAGGCCGTTGAACGCCGCCGTGGTCACCGCCAGCACCGGGCACAGGCCCAGCACGAGGCGGAACGGCGGAATCTGATCCCACAGGCCCTTGGTGAACTCTCGCGCGACCGATGCCATCGATCGCCTCCTTTCGAAGCGTCCCTCGTGGGTCGCGAGTGCTTACTTGACGATCTGGTCCTTGTTCGCGGCGTAGCTGTCCACGGCGTTGTTGATGGCGTCACGCACGGCGTCCGACGTGATCGTCGCCCCCGAGATGCCGTCCAGCGTCTTGCCGTCCCACTGCTTGCCGATGAACTGGTCGCGGAAGGCCGCCTCGGAACACCGCGCGCCCAGACCCGGGGTCTCGGCGTGGCCGGTGATGCCGATGCCGTACAGCCTGCCTTCTTCCTTCACGTCGATACCGACGATCACGTTGACGTCGCCGCCGTAGCCCTTGCCCGCGCCCTCGATGGCGACGCCGAACAGGTCGCCGCCCTTGGATGCGGGGAAGACCACGACCTCGGCCCCGTCGGCGGTGGTCACGGTGACTCGCTCGCCGACCGGGTCGTTGTCGTAACCCTCGAGGATCTCGGCGATGGCCGGAGCCTTCTTGTTCTTGAGGACCTGTTCCTCGATGACCGGCGCCGTGATCTTGTTGATCATGGCGAGCCCGGCACCGGAGATCATGGCCGCGGCCGTGAGCATGGCGATCATGTGGGCGATCTCACGCATTGGTCTTGAGCCTCCTCCCGAAGGGCACCGGGCCGATGCGGTCCAGCAGCGGGGCTGCGGCGTTCATGATCAGCACCGCGAAGAAGGCGCCCTCCGCGGTCGCGCCCCAGTAGCGGATGATCAGCGTCAGCGCGCCGGCGCCCAGGCCGAACAGCAGACAGCCCCATCCGGTGGTGGGGGACGTGACCCAGTCCGTGGCCACGAACACGGCCACGAAGAACAACGCACCGGCGAACAGGCTGAACGCCGGGGGCGGATAGGTCTCCGGGTTCACCTGATAGAAGATGTACGCGAAGAGCCAGGCCCCGCCGATGAACCCCACGGGGATCTGCCAGGGCACCACCCGCGTGCCGATGAGGATGAGGCCGCCCAGCAGGATGGCCACGATCGACGTCATGCCGATGCCGCCGGGGTGGTCGCCCCAGATGAGCTCGTGCACGTTGGCGCGCTCGGCGAGCCTGGGCAGCACCTTGGTCGCGGCGACGGGGTCTGCGGCCTCCACCCAGTGGGTCTGGGAGTCGTCCGTGACCGCCTCGAGCATGGGCAGCGGCTTGAGGAAGCTGTTGGTCTCGGCGGGCCAGGAGATCTGCACCAGCACCAGCGCCACCAGCGCCGGGTGGAACGGGTAGTTCCAGGCGTTGCCGAACACCATCTTGCCCAGCGCGACGCACAGGACGCCGGCGACGAGCACGATCCACAGGGGCGTGCCCGGAGGCATCATCAGCGCGAGGATGACGCCGAGCAGGGCCGAGTGGCCGTCGAGCACCTTGAGCTTCTGGCGCGTGACCAGGGCGATGACCGCCTCGGTGCCCACCGCGGAGAGCAGCCCGACGACCAGGATGGCCAGGGCCTTGCCGCGGAACAGGTACAGGGCGGCGAGGATGACCGGGGCCAGGCCCAGGAAGGTCAGCCGCACCATCCCGGCGATGGACGTCCCCCCGTGACGGTGGGGGGCCATGCCTACGGTAAACAGTTTCATGACCGCAGCCTCCTGGACATCACCTCGGTCTTGCCGTGCAGCAGGTAGTGCACGTTGGCGCGACGCGAGGGACAGACATAGGCGCAGCACCCGCATTCGATGCAGGTGAGCAGGTCGTAGGCGAGCGCGTCCTCGAAGCGGTCGTACTCGCACAGCATGCTCAGCGTGTTGGGTCGCAACCGCACCGGGCAGGAGCGGACACAGGCCCCGCAGTTCATGCAGGGTTCGTTGGCGAAGTCCACCAGCTCGTCCTGGCCGAGCACGGTGATCGCCCCGGACAGCCGCGTGACGGGCGCGTCGAGGCTGTGCTGGGCGCGGCCGCGCATGGGACCGCCGAAGACCACCGATCCGATGGCCCCCTTGGTGCCGCCGCAGGCCGCGAGCAGGTCCTTCATGGGGGTGCCGATGCGGACGCGGACCATGCGGGAGTGACCGACGTGGCCGATCACGTGCACCACGCGGTCGATCTGCGGCCGGTTGGTCAGCACCGCCCGGCCGACGTCGACCACCGTGTCGATGTTCTCGACGATCACGCCCATGTCGCGCGGCTCGCTGAAGGCACCACCCACCTCGATGCCGGCGATGGAGCTGATGAGCATCTCGTCGTTGACCGAGGGGTAGTTCCAGGGGCGGGCCTCGACGGGCCAGATCTCGAGGGGATCGCACAGCTGCTCGATGGTCTTCTCGCTGAGGCCGCTGCCCTTGCCCTCGGAGAGGACGAGGTGCACGGCCGTGGCACCGAGGATGTGCTTGATCACCTCGAAGCCCAGCTGGGCCTCGGCGACGTGGTTGCGCAGCACCGTCTCCAGCGTGTGGATGGCGGGATCCACGTCCACGGCGCGGACGATGAGGTGCTCCACCGAACGCATCACAGGCGCGCCGGAGACGCCGACGTGGCCGCGCGCCTCGATGGCGGTGGCCAGGTCGCGATGGGACGGCTCGGCGCCGAAGCCCGACGTGATGACTCCAGCGCAGCGAATGCGCTCGAGCATCTCGTGGGGCCGCAGTACGCGCCAGTCCCCCTCCTCGACGGGCTCGGCGAGCCAGCGTTCCTCGCCATCCCCCTCGATCACGACGCTGAGTTCGCTGCGGCCCTCAGGACCGGGGCGCTCCTCGATGGCCGTGACCTTGCCGGAGATGGTGGCGAGGATGGGCACGCCGACCGTGTCGGCGGGGTCGCCGACGACGGTCCCGATGGAGACCTCCTCCCCCACCTCCACGGCCGGGGTCGCGGGAGCACCGGCAGCCTGCCGCATGGGCAGCACGACGGTGCTCGGGAGAGGGAGGTCGACGATGTCTCGATGGGTGGGGGAAGCTGACGGGAGCCGTATCCCCCTTGCAGAAGCGAACAGACTCATGGAGGTCCACTCCACCGCAATGGGCTGTCGATCCCCCCGGAGGGCAAGTCCGCTCTCCAGGGAGGGCCTATATACATGAATTGAACGGGCTTGGACAGGGGGCCGGATCGGGCAGCTTGTCTGCAGCTGCAGAGGGTGCGTCTAGGCGTCCGGGCCGACGCCGCAGGTGTCATCCTGCTCGACCGCCGCGGGGGCCAGCGCCTCGAGCTCCTCGCGACGCTGTACGAGGTCGGCCAGGGTGCGACGACCGAGCACCGTGCGGATGGCCTCGTCCAGCTCGGCGAACAGCTCCCGGGTCACGCACGACGGGGTGCGGTTGCAGGTGTCGGGGAACTCCACGCACTGCACCAGGGACAGCGAGCCCTCCAGGGCCTCCAGGACCTCGACGGCGTTGATCTTCTCTGGAGAGCGGGTGAGCTCCCAGCCACCGCCCAGCCCGCGGCGGCTCACCACGAGCCCCGCCATCTTCATTGAATAGAACAAGGTGTCGAGGTACTTGCGCGAAACCTGCTGGGCGTCGGCGATCTCCTGCATGCTCGTGGTACCGGTGCCGTGACGCGCCGCGAGTTCGACCACTGCGCGAAGACCGTACCGAGATCGGGTGGATAGCTTCATGTCTTGCTCCCGCCTTGCAACGTCCTATCGCGCTGCAGGGGGGGATGCAAGGGGGTTGAAGTTGCAGCGCTGGAATCGGCTGTCGAACCCAGTGGACGGGCACCGACGAGATCATTATGATGGCCAACCTCGAAAAAGAGCGTAGGAGCCGCACATGCAGGCAATCACGACCCGCCTCTGGATTCCGCTGACGGTCGCGGCCGGGCTGGTGATGCTGTTCGGGCCCGGCCCCCAGGCCGCGGCGCAGTCCGGGCAGCCCGACGACCCCGCCGAACAACCCGCCGACATCGAGATCGCGGACACCGAGCCGATACCGCTCCCGCCGCCGGATCTCGACCAGCTCCCCACGGACCCGGACATGGTCCTGGAGCTGGTCGACAAGTACCCGGAGCTATCGGCGGAATTCATGCCGCTGCTGCTACCCGGCGGCGCGGATCGTCCCGCGGAGTGGTCCTGCATCGGCTGCCACGACGAGCAGGTGGACCGCGCGGCCTGGCTGAGCTCCGTGCACAAGGCGCGGTCGGTCAGCTGCCTGCACTGCCACCCCGAGGCCGTGGACGTGCCCCACGAGGAGCCCGTCGACGGCACCCACTGCGGCAGGTGCCACCGCGAGTCCAACACCATCATGGCCAGCGCCGAGGCCAGCGCCCACGGCCCCCACGGCCCCGGCGCCGAGAACGGCTGCGGCGGCTGCCACGACCCCCACACCATGGGCGAGTCGGGCGCCGACGCCGCGCAGATGGCCACGGCCGGCTGCCTCGAGTGCCACGACGTAGCCGAGGACCTCGCGGACAAGCACAGCAAGTTCCTCTGCGCCGCCGACCTGCACCTCGCCAAGGTGGGCTGTCAGTACTGCCACATCAGCGGCGACGACTCCGAGGCCGTGCACAACGTCAAGTTCGGCGAGGCCGCCAACGTCGCCTGCGAGGACTGCCACGGCGCCGACTCCGTGCTCGCCCTGGCCGGCCCCCTCGACGGAGAGGAGACGGACGAGTCGGTCGGCATCCTCGAGGTCAACAACAACGAGCTCATCCGCGAGACCGGCTACCTCATCGGCGCGAACCGCATCATCGGCCTCGATATCCTGATGATCCTGCTGGTGCTCGGCGCCTGCTGCTTCCCCGTCTTCCACGGCGGGCTGCGCATCATCTTCCGGAGGGCCCAGTGATGAAGAAGGTCTACCTCCACCCCGTCATCGAGCGCTTCTGGCACTGGGTGCACGCCGCGTGCATCGTCGGCCTGATCATCACGGGAATCGGCATCCACTGGCCCGGCATCGCCGCCTTCGTCGGCGGCCTCGACCTCATGGTGACCCTGCACAACTGGATCGGCTGGATCACCGTCTTCGACTTCCTGCTGTGGATCGCCTTCAACCTCGTGCTCAAGCGCCTCCACCACTACATCCCCCGCAAGAGCGACATCTGGCCCGGCACCCTGGTCCAGGCCCTGTACTACGGCATGAACTGCTTCCTCGGCGGCGAGCATCCCTATCACCCCTCGCCCCAGAACAAGTTCAACCCGCTCCAGAAGATCTCCTACCTGGTGGTCATGATGATCATCATGCCCCTGGTGCTCCTCACCGGGCTGCTCTACATGTACCCGGTGCTGTTCGAAGGCGTGATCCTCGCCTTCGGCGGCCTCCAGATCATCGCCATCTCCCACTTCGTGCTCGCCGCAGTCTGCACCGCCTTCCTCATCGTGCACGTGTATCTGTGCACCATGGGTTCGACGGTCATCGAGGACTTCACGCACATGATCACGGGGTATGGGGAAGCGCACGACGAGCATTAGGTAGGAAGCGGCTGTCGCCGGACGTCCGACGGAGTGTTGGGGGCGACACGGGGCGGTCCGGCGCACCGGCACACGTGAACCTGCTCCGGTGGGAAGGGGGCCACTCGGGGCTTCGAGGGGGTCCCCGCTCCACTTCCCTCCCTCGTCCCAACGAGTCCCCTCCCCGCATCTACCGGCTCACCGCCCACCTCCTCTGGTACGATCCCTATCCGAGGAGGACGAGGGGTGTTTCCGCAAAGGACGAGCCACTGCGCAGCACCTGCCTGGGTGTTCCCATTGCTCCTCTCCGCGATCCTCGCCGCGTCTGCAGCGTGCTCGTCACCCACCGACGACGACGACCACTGCATCGAGGTCGGCGACAACCTCCCGGACCGCGACTGGATCGCCATAAGCACCGGCTCGCTCTTCGCCTGTGGCCTGATGGCCGACGGGGAGGTGATATCGTCTGTTGGGGCTGTGGTGAGGGGCACGACCAGGGGCAGTGCGCCTCGCGTTCAGGTCCCTTCGAGGAGGTCACGGGCGGGGCCTTCCATACGTGCGGCCTCCGAACCGACGGGTCGATCGAATGCTGGGGCAGCAACGAGGGTGGCCAGCTCGACGTACCGGAAGGGATCTACTCGCGCGTGACCGCGGGCATGCGTGGCTACACCTGCGCGCTGGACACGGAGGGCTATGCCCACTGCTGGGGGTTGCAGGACTCCACCAGCGAGCTGAGGTTCTTCGACCTCGACGCCGGCTGGGAGTGGACCTGTGGACTCCAGCTCGGAGAGGACGAAGGCCATCAGTGGTGCTGGGGCAACCCCAACCTCAACCTGCTGCAAGAGGGCCCCTACGCTCAGATCAGCGTGGGCTACCAGCACGCATGCGCTGTGAGGAGCGACGGCAGCGCCCGGTGCTGGGGTGACTGTAACTTCAACAGCGTATGCATCGTTCCGGGTGGATGAGGGGTGCCAACATGAGAAGCGCTGTCCCGCTGGCCGTACTGGTCGCTTCGGGTCTGCTCGCAGCGGGCTGCGGCGGGGGCTGGCGGGACATCGCCGTGGGGACGAACTCCGGGCTGGCCTGTGCAATCGACTCCAAGGGGGAGATCACCTGCTGGGGATCCTACGAACTCGACATCGACCCGGATCCGGCCTATCGATACGAGTCCTTGACCGTGGACGAGTACGAGATGTGCGCGCTGACCGAGGAAGGGATCGCCCATTGCTGGGGACGCTCGACCCCTGAGGAATCGGCCAGGTTCGAGTACCTGACGGCCATCGGGCAGGGCGTCCTGGCCATCCAGGAGTGCGGCTTGCTGTACTACTGGGGCGGCTCCCAGGACTACGTCCACGACCAGATCCCCGCCGGCGACTACATCCATGTGAGCGGGTACAGCATGAGCATGGACAGTACTTCCTACGCCTGCGCGGTGAACACCGACGGCGACATCCGGTGCTTCGAGACCGAACCGGAGGACGGCACGTACATGCTCTCCCTGGAGATCCCAGACGGGACGTACAAGGAGGTGCACACCACCTGGAGTGCCATCTACGGCCTGCTGGAGGACGGTTCGCTCGCATGCGCTGGGGCACCGGACGACTGCATCATGCCGAGGCACGATCGATTCGAGCAGGTCGTCAGCGGATTCAATTCGATCTGCGGCCGCACGGACGTCGGCGAGGTCGAGTGCTGGGGGGACAACTGGCTCGGCGATGCCATCCGTGACGATATCGAAGGACTCGTCTTCAAGGACATCAGCGTGGGGTACCGTCTGTGCGGCGTACTCGAGGACGACACCCTCGCCTGCTTCGGCTGCCCCGACTGCTGCCCGGACAGCTGCCACCAGGACTATCCGATGTGCAAGCTGTGTTTCGAGGAGCCGGGCTCGTCGTGAAGGGGAGGAGCCCCTCGAGTCCGCGTTCACCTCAGTCGGTTGGCCAGCCCCGCGATCATTGCGCCCGTTCTTCCGGCTACATCGGCGAACTCATCGGCCACCACGGCATCCACCAGCCCGATCGTCAGCGACATCTCCACGTTTCCTGCGGCTTCGCCGCACTCGCCCAGCGCTTCCTCGAGCCGCTGTCGCATACTCCCCCTCGACCGTCGATTCGCCCCTTCCGCCACCAGCAACACCGGCGCCCCCGCCGCCCTGAGCAGCTGATCCGCGAACGATCGGTACCCCCGAGGAATCCCGTCGGCAATCCCCTTGGCCAACCGAGCCATATCCAGGGCTGAGGTGTACGCCACGAGCTTGCGGTGCGGAAACGCTGTCACGCATCCGCTCTTCCGCCGCGACTCACCTCCGTCCAACCGCTTCCCACTCCCCACTTCCCACTTCCCACTTCCCACTTCCCACTTCCCACCTCCCCTTCCACCTCCCCTTCCACGTCCAACCTGGATTCAAGGCGGCTGTCGCCACTCGTCCGACGGGGTCCTGGGGGCGAGACGGGGCGGTCCGGCGCACCGGCACGCGTGAACTTGCTCTGAGGCTCGGTTCTCGGATCGAGGCTTCGGGGTGACCAAGTTACGCATGTCCCCACTCCGGGGTGCGCAGGTTTTGGGGGGTGGACTCGGTGCAGGATTCCCCGGATCTGCACCCTCCTGCGTTTCTCTGATAGTGGTTCCGTCGCTTTCGTGCTCTGATCGAAACCTCGACCCGAGGACACGACCGATGCTTCGCCTGCTGCCCCTGCTCGCCCTCGTCCTGCTCCCCCTGCCCTCCTCCGCCCAGCCCGTCTCCCCCAACATCATCTTCATCCTGGCGGATGACCTGGGCTACGGAGACATCGGCGTGCACGGCCAGGCGGACATCCGGACGCCGTCCATCGATCAGCTGGCGGCCGAGGGATTGCGGTTCACCAACGCGTATGCGGCCAACCCGATCTGCGCGCCGTCGCGGTGTGGGCTGATGACGGGGCTGCACATCGGGCACTGCATGGTGGACCGCAACGCGAACCCCAACCAGGCGCTGCGGACCGAGGACGTGACGGTGGCGGAGGTGCTGCAGGGGGCGGGGTACACCAACGCGGTGCTGGGTAAGTGGGGCCTCGGCGGCGAGCTGCCGGCGTCCATGGGGGGTGGGCCGTTCCAGGCGCACTCGGCGCCACTGGCCAAGGGATTCGACCACGAGCTGGTGTACAGGGATCAGATCGAGGCGTGGTTCTACTACCGGGACCACGTGTGGCTGGACGACGTCCAGTACGACATCCCCGAGAACCAGGATGGCGCGACCGGGCTGTACACCCACGACTGGTTCGCCGAGGACGCGCTGGCGTTCGTCGAGGAGAACGCGGACGGACCGTTCTACCTGCAGCTCTCGTACACGATCCCCCACGCGCGGGTAGAGGTACCCGAGCTGGGCGACTACGCGGAAGAAGAGTGGCCGTGGATCGAGCAGACGTTCGCGGCGATGGTCACGCGGATGGACGAGGACATCGGCGAGCTGGTGGCGCTGCTGGACGAGCTGGGCATCGCCGAGCAGACGCTGGTGATCTTCTCGTCGGACAACGGCCCGCACGAGGCCGAGACCGACGGGTCGATCCACGACGCGGAGTTCTTCGACAGCGCGGGCGGGCTGCGGGGTCACAAGCACGACCTGTTCGAGGGGGGCATCCGGGTGCCGTTCATCGCGCGGTGGGCGGGGACCATCGCGCCGGGGGGAGTGGACGACCGGGTGACCGTGAGCACGGACTTCCTGCCCACGGCGGCGGAGCTGGCGGGGGTGGCCTCGCCGCAGGGGATCGACGGGATCTCGATGGCGCCGACGCTGACGGGGATCGGGACGCAGGAGGAGCTCGAGTACCGTTTCTGGCAGCACAACGGGGACTGGGGCGGGGCTGGGGAACCGACGGCGCGGTATGCGATCCGGCAAGGGGACTGGAAGTACGTGCAGCTGTTCGACGGGGTGGGGTTGCTGTACGACCTGGCCGTGGACGAGGCCGAGACGACGGACGTGGCCGCGGACCACCCTGACGTGGTGGCGGACATGGAGGCGATCGTGGAGGTGGAGGCGACGGGGCCGTTGTTTCCGGTCAAGCCCCTGCTGACGTTGACCGGCGACGTGGAGTGTTCGACCGCGGACCTGCCGGACGATCCCGACTATGTACCCGTCCTCTATCTGCGGTTCGAGGAAGGCAGCGATGGTGACGAGGCATGGCTCGTCTACGACTCCTCCCCTGGACCGGTGGGAACCGGCACCGTTAGCGGCGGGGCCACGTACAGCTCCGATGTTCCCCGGACGACCATCCATCAGTCAGGCGAGAGCAATCTGGCGAGCCTGGACCTCGACGCGAGCCAGCCCTCGGTCGTCGAGATCCCCCACCAGGCGAGTCTCGGCTTCGGTCTCGCCAGCTTCACGGCCGAGGCCTGGGTCCAGCTCGACACCCTCGCCAGCGGCATCACCAACAACGATCGCCAGTGGCTGGCCGTGAAGAAGGAACTGGGCACCGACGACGAGACCATCAACTACGCCTGGCTCGCCCAGGTCGGCGCCGCCGCGTACATCCCGACCTCGTATGGAAAGACCGAAGGTCACACGGGCCGCGAGATGGCGTTGATCTTCGGCAACGACAACGGCCGGCTCGAGGGGTTGTGGACCGCCGTGAGCCAGCTGGAGATCGCCGACCACGACTGGCACCACGTCTCCGTGGCCTACGACGCACCCGGCCAGACCGTCCGATTCACCCTCGACGATCAGGTGGACGAGGTCGTCATCGAGCGACACGGCCACCTGATCAACGCGGGCCCCCTCGTCCTCGGCGCCCACCCGGGCCCTGACGGCGGGTACGCCAACGGCCTGGACGGAAAGATCGACGAGTTCCGGCTCGGTCGGGGAGTCGTTCCCCTGAACAACCTGCTCCGTGGGTACGCGCCGGACCCGATCTGGACGCCCTACTACACCCTGGACTTCGGGTCGGTCCAGGAGGGCCTGGATCCCGTGACGCTATCGTTCCAGGTGCACCACGCGGCGGAGCAGTACGCTCACCTGCTCGAGGGCGAGGTCTCCGACTCCCTCGTCCACGACGACCGTCTGACGGTGGAGGAGGGTACATTCGGCCCGCTCGCCGACGGCGGCATCTCCCGCACCTACTCCGTCACCCTCGATCCGGCCGACAGCGGCGATCTCGAGGGCGACGAGATTCTCGTCGAGGGGTGGGCGGGCACCTATGGATTCGATGCGGTCGGTTCGCCGGCGACGGTACACGTCGTCGGCACCGTGTTGAAGAACAACGGCTCGGGCGACGACGACGACTTCATCCCCGACGACGACGACGACGGTTGGCACCCCGAAGACGACGACGACGGCAGGCCACCCGAACCCGACGACGACGGTTGCGAGTGCGCTCTCTCTGACGAGCGACCGGCGGTCGGTCTCGTACTCCTTGGCGTGCTCGCGTTGCTGGGAAGACGACGACGAATGAGGTGACGGGATCTCGAGCACCCCGCTGCGACGGGGTTGGGGTTCGAGGCGGCTGTCGCCGGGGGTTCGACGGGGTCTGGGGGCGCCACGGGGACACGCGCAACTTGCTCTGAAACTCCGGGGTGGATCG
>CAZLEO010000208.1:0-17386 GCA_964558555.1 uncultured Rickettsiales bacterium
TCGGGGCGGGGCCAACGCAGCTCCGGGCTGCCGACGGACCTTCCATGTGTCGAGAGCCAAGCCCCGATCCACCGCAACCGGGGACATACGTAACTTGGTCGCCCCGAAGCCTCGAGCCACAACCCAGGCCCCTGAGCAAGTTCACGTGTGTCCCCGTGTCGCCCCCAGATCCCCGACGGACGGTCGGCGACAGCCGCCACCGACCTGATCCCCGATGGAAGAAGGGCGCTGGAGCGCCCGAGAACACCTTCCCACGGGGGACCGTCGGAACGAGGGCAGGGGGAGGAACCAGGACAGGGGAGGGCGCTGGAGGGCCCAGGAGAACGTTCCGACGGGGGACCGTAGGAACGAGGATACGGAATGGGGCAAGAGCGTGGGCAAGGGCAAGGGCAAAGATGATGGCCGCGTTGCGGCCGCCCGGGGATCTCGCCTCGTGTGTGCCCCGTGTGAGGGTACGGCGTCCCCACGCCTGTAACACTGATTCCTGACACTGACGGCGATTGCACGTTTCACCGCCCCGCGGCCTCCGAGCCAGCGGCGGGTGCGGCATCACATTCGGCTCGACCGGAGAATCCCATGAAGATCATCGTTCCTCCCCAGACCGTCGCATCGGCCAACTGCTGGTTCTGGACTGCCAAGGTCTCCAATCCGCCCGAGCCGGTGGAGTGTGCGAGCTGCTACACGGTGGCGACGGGCCGGTCCCTGCTGCAGGGGCTGTAGGTTCGAATCCGGGGGCGCCTCGGTGGATGCCGGGGCGCCCCTCCATTCTTCCATGGGGTGACGATCATGATTCGATTGAACGACCGAGGGCGGGTTCACCGCTTCGAGGTGGACGGGCGGGAGTATCTGTACGACGTGCACAGCGGGACGGCGATCCACATTCGTGAGGTGGACGGCGCGGTGATGGAGCGGATGGCGAGGGGGGAGGGGACGGAGGATCTGGAGGCGCGGTTCGGCGTGGCGGAGGTGCGGCGGTCGGTCGCGGACATCCGCGATCTCGTCGAGGCGGGCCAGCTCGGCGCGGCGCCGCCGGACTTCTCGCCGATCCGTGAGACCGTGTGCGAGCGGGCGGTACCGTGTATCGCGCAGGGGCAGCTCGCACCGGCGAGGGCGGTGGACGTGTTCGTGTCGGCGGACTGCAACCTGAGTTGCGGGTATTGCTGGAACAAGCGGGGAAACTTCGGCGGTCGGGCGATGCGGATGACGGCAGAGACGGGCCGCGCGGTGGTGGATTTCCTGGTACAGCAAGGTGACGCGTCCGTAGACCTGCTGCTGTTTGGCGGCGAGCCGCTGCTGGACGTGGAGTTCCTGGAGGGGTTCCTGACCTACGCAGGGGAACGATGCGCCGAACACGGCAAGCCGGTGCGATTCCTGGCGAACACCAACGGGACGCTGCTGGACGACCGCCGGATCGACCTGATCCGCCGCTTCGGGATCGCGACGTCGGTGAGCTTCGACGGGTGCAGGGAGGTGCAGGACCGCAACCGCCCGGGCCGCAACGGTCGGGCCACGTACGACGCGGTGACGCGGGGTCTGTGGCGCTACGCGCACGCCATGGGGACCATGCCGCCGGTGCGGGTGACCATGTCGCCGTACTCGCGGTCCTGGATCGAGACCTTCGAGCACCTGCGGGCGATGGGCGTGACCTCGGTGGCGACGGCGTGGTCCTTCGGGGACGAGGACACGGTGCTGGACCCGCGGTTCGCCTGGTCGTCGGAGGAGAAGGCGGCGCGGGCGCACGAGAACCTGGTGGCATTCGCGGCGCACTACCTGGACTACCTGTGCGGCCTGGACGAGGGGGAGCCGGTCTGCAACGAGATGTTCTTCTCGGGGTTCGTGTCCCAGGCCTTCAAGGGGCTCCGCTGTCACAACTGCTCCATGTACTCCGGCGCGAACCTGGCGTTCGGCGCCGACGGCTCCATCTACCCGTGCATGGACGCCATGGCGCATCCGCACATGCGGATGGGCGACGTGTTCGAGGGGATCTCGGATACGGGCCCCTTGTGCGCCGCGGCGACGCGGATGGTGGACGAGCTGCCGGAGTGCGCCGGGTGCTGGATCAAGTACCTGTGCGCCGGCGGCTGCTTCGTGGAGAACCACCGCTACGAGGATGGGTACGCCTTCGCGCCGGACCGCAACGAATGCGAAGCGAGCCGCCGCAGCCTCGAGGTCGCGCTGGCGTTCATGGCCGACCTGGCGGAGCGATCGCCGGCCATGTACCGCCGCTACTACGGCGGCCTCGCGGAGGTGTCGTCGTGCTGAGCCACCGTCGCGGCGAGGGGCGGGACTTGCGGGAGCTGACGGCGCTCGCGCCGATGTTGCGAGCGTTCCTCCCGGAGATCGCCATCGCCGCAGCGTTCACCGTGGTCGCGGCGTGCCTGACGTTCTGCTTGCCCGCTGCGGTGGGGTACGTGATCGACCGGATCCTCCCGGGCGAGGACACCTCGCTGCTGGTCCCCATCCTGGCGCTGGTCGCCCTGGCGTACAGCGTGAGGGCCGGGGCGAGCTGGGCGCGGGAGCGTCTGTCGTTCCGGGTGGGAGAGCAGGTGAAGCGGGAGATGGGGGAGCGGCTGCTGGGCCACCTGCTGGGCCTGGACCGCGCGACACTTCAGGGGCGTGACCGCGGCGCCCTGGCCGAGCGGGCCGTGACCGACGTGGGCCGGCTGGACAGCCTGCTGGTGGGACCGCTGCTCGACGCGGCCGAGCAGATCGTGACGCTGTGCGTGGGCGTGGGTGTGCTCCTCCTGGTGAGCCCGAGGCTGGCGCTGGTCGCGGCGATCGCGCTGCCGTTGCAGGCGCTGGCGCACGTGATCTTCGTCCGCGGGATCGGCCGTCGCGCCCGGGACGTGCGCGTGCAGCGCGGAGCGTTGCAGGCCCGCGTGTTCGAGGATCTCGCCGGGCTGGAGGAGATCCGGCAGAACCTCGCCGAGACGCGGCGGGTGGCCCTGCTCGGTCGGCAGTGGGGCCGCGTGGCGCACGCCAACGAGCGCTTCCTGGCCACCGTCGCCGGCGCCAACGCCGTGTCGGGCCTGGTGGGCGCCCTGGCCACCCTGGCGGTGATCGGCGGTGGCGGCTGGCTGGTCGTCGCCGGCCGGATCAGCCTGGGCGACCTGGTGAGCTTCGTGGCCGTGCTGGGCATCCTGTACGGACCGGTGCAGCAGCTGGGCGGCCTCCGCCGGGGGATGGAGGCGGGGCTGGTGTCGCTCCATCGGGTGCAGGAGCTGCTGGCGCTGCGCCCGGCGCGGGCCACCTCCGGGGGCTGCGAGGCCGTCGCCGACGAGCCCGACGAGCTGACGCTGCACGACGTGTACTTCGAGTACGAACCCGGGACGCCCGTACTCCAGGGGACGAGCCTGAGCCTGAAACGCGGCGGCATCACGGCGCTGATCGGGCCCAGCGGGGAGGGGAAGAGCACCCTCGGCGCCCTGCTGACGCGCCTGGAGACGCCGCGGTCGGGGCGTATCACCCTCGACGGCGTGGACCTGGCTGAACTGGACGCGATTTCCCTGCGACAGCTCGTGGCGGTCGTGCCCCAGTCCCCGACCCTGTTCGCCGGCACCATCCACGACAATATCGCCCTGGGGCTGCCCCGGGCCGGCCGCGCGCTGGTGAGCTTCGCCGCCCGCCTCGCCCACGCCGACGGCTTCATCCGCCGCCTTCCCGACGGCTACGAGACCCTCGTGGGACCCGGCGGTGTGGAACTCAGCGGCGGTCAGCTCCAGCGTATCGCCCTGGCCCGCGCCCTGATCCGCGACCCGCAGATCCTGGTCCTGGACGAACCCACGTCCGCGCTGGACCCGGCCACCGAGCAGGCGGTCCTGCTCACTCTGCGCCGCTGGGCGAGGGGACGGATCGTCTTGCTGATCACCCACCGCACGTCGTCGGCGGTCGTGGCCGAGCGCGTGGCGGTCATGCGGGAGGGGCGCATCCAGGCGGTGGGACCGTTCGACAGCCTGGTCAGCGGCGAGGCCTGGGCGAGTCTCAATTCCCCGGTTCGGGAGCTGCCCCCCCAGCAGTGCGCGTGAGCTTCTGGAACCGGCCGGCGACCGCCCTCAGCGGTGTCGAGAGCCGCGTCATCTCTCCGGCCGTGGCGCCGAGCAGATCGCTGGCCAGCACCTCGAGGGCGCGCTGCTCCTCGGCGGGCAGACCGGCGTCGCGTAGCATCTTCGCCACCTCCTGCAGCTTGCCCGACGCGTGGTCGAGCAGCTGCACGGACTCGGAGACGCGGGCCAGCGCCAGCATCTTCCAGCGCATGTTCTCGGTCTCCACCCCGGCCGCGCCGCCCGATCCGGCCGCGCCACCGAGGCCCGTCGCGGGTGCCTGCTCCTTCATCCAGGTGTCCATGTTCTTGCCCTGCTCGAGGCTGGTCTGGCGGAACTCCGACACGCGCACCATCATCTCCCGCAGCTGTGCCTCCAGCGCGTCCAGGGCGGTCCGGAAGGCCCCGATCCGGGCGCGGGCCTCGCGGACCTCGCCACCCGCCTGGGCGGCCGAAGCCGCGGCCTCTGCGGCACCCACGGACGCCTCGAGCCTGGACAGGTTGTCCTTGGAGAGGTCGAGCATCCCCTGGACCACACTGCCCGCGACGCTCATGCCCGGGCCCTTCTCGAGGAGCTCGGCGGCCCTGGCCGGCGCGCCCTCGATGGTCGTGACGATGGAGGTGGCCTCGTCCAGGGCCTTGGAGATGGCTGCGACGTTCTTGTTGTGCTTCTCCAGCTCCTCCTTGTCCGCCTTGGACTTCGCCAGGATCGCCGCGGACCTTGCCTTGCTCAGGACGCCCATCAGCGCCCCGTGCTCGTTCATCACCCGATCCATGGCCACGTCGACCTGCTCGAGGCAGCTGGGCAGCGGATCCCGGGACACCCCCATGGTGGGGTAGCTCTTGCCGTTGCCCTCTGCGGTCTGCTCCACGTCGCGCATGACCGCGTCCATCTCCTCGGCGTTTACCTCGTGGTGCGTCTTCGGCCCCTCGGGCTGCCGGGCGATCTCCATGGCTCCTCCCTCGCCCACGCGCGCCACGCCAGGCTTGCCTGCCGTCTCGACGGCGTCCACCAGCACCTGGAATTCGCCCGTCCCCGGATCCAGGCCCTTCAGGTAGGTCACGAGGCTCTGGTAGTTGATGGTCGCCGAGTGGGCCAGGCACATGGCCATGTCGGTGCGGGTCTGCAGGCCGCGGACGTCCTTGATCTGACCCTCGACCGACTCCAGGCGGTTCTGGATGCGACCGGTCTTCTGTTCGTACCCCGGCGTCCCCGACGCCGCCATGTCGATGAGTCCCTCGGGACCCTTGTTCAGCAGGTCCGCCTTGCCGTTGTAGATGTGCGACTCCATCGCCTTCTGCTCGGCCCCGCTGCGCTCCTCCAGCGATGCGATGATCGGCTGGAAGAGGGGCCCGGCCGCCGGACGAGTCGTGTGCAGGCCCGCCACCATGTCCGCCGCCTGGCTGATGATGGCCGCGTCGATCTTGAGGTTGCCGCGCGAGTCGGCGCCCTTCACGCCGCGGCCTACCGGGGCCAGGATCGGCCGCTCGCCCACGGCCTCGAGCTCCCCCTGCGGCTCGTCACCACCCGCCGGCGGGGAGCCTCCGCCGTAGAACATCACCGCCTGGTTCTGCAGCAGGGGATCGGTCAGGGGATCGGCGAGGGGGTCGGTCATGCCGGAGTCGGACCGCCGAGCGGGTGTCGGCTCTTTCGCGGTCTTCGGCTGAGTGGTCTCTCGCTCCGTCAGGGGCTGTACGTCGGTCATGGTGGTCTCCGGGGCTTCGCAGCTACACCGGAGGACATCGCAAGGGGCGTGCCATGTGGGCGATCGAGGGGTGCGTGATGGTGTGAACGGGGTGCGTCGGGGTGATCGCAGACTGAGTGGGGAGCCGACTCACGCGCGGGTGCGCAACAGGTTGGGTGTTACGGTGTTGCGGGGGATGGAGGCGACGTATCCCACGGTTGCCCACCCCCCCCCGATCGCGACGCCCCCCCTACAACCTCCCCCGCCGCTCCCTCACCTTCAGCGTCACCACCGCCGTCGCGAAGAACAGCACCGCCATCCCCGCGAGTATCCCGCACAGCGTCCACAACGACAGCCCGGTGTCCAGCACGTCCGTCGTGGTCTTGAACCCGAGCAGGTACAGCACCGCGGACGCCGGTACCTCTACCCGCTCGAACGCCGCTCCGCCGGGCTTGACGAGCTCGTCGCAGGTGCGAAGCAGGGCGTTGAAGCTCCAGCGGGTGGCGGTGAGGTGGGAGAGGTAGGTGGCGACGGTGGGCATCTCCTTGACGTAGACGATGAGCCCGCCGAAGACGATCTGGGGGATGAGGATCAGCGGCAGGGTGCCCACCGCGGCCTCGGAGGAGGAGAAGGCGCAGGAGACGGCCATGCCGAGGCCGATGCCGACCGCGCCGGTGAGCAGGGCGACGCCGTAGAGCTTGGGCAGGCTGAAGCCGTACTCGGCCATGCCCATGAGGGGGTAGAGCAGGCCCACGAGCAGGAGGCATTGGATGGCACAGATGCCCAGCAATACCAGGGCCTTGGACCCGAGGTAGGGCAACATTCGCAGGCCGGCGCGGCGCTCGCGGCGCAGGATGGGCAGCTCGGCGATGACCTCGCGGACGGCGGCCGAGCAGCCGAACCACAGGGTCGCCAGCGAGATGATGAACAGGGCGGACGGGTCCACCTTGGGGAAGACCAGGGCCATGATCACCGCGAGGATCGGCGCCTGGAGGAGCAGGATGGCCATGCCGCCGCGGTCGCGCAGCTTGACCTTGCCGTAGCGGCGCATCAGGAAGCCCAGCTGTCGCAGGCGCCCGGCGGGCCGGCTCTCGGTGGAGGCCGCCACGTTCTTGCCGGGGCGCGCGGGGCCGATGCCGAGGACCCGCTCGCGGGTGCGGACGTAGCGCCGGTGGCTGTCCGAGCTGTCGAAGCACGCGGCGATCTCCGCGGGCTCCCGGCCCTGCATGGCCGCGAAGATCTCGTCGACCCGCTCCACACCGAAGTGGGCGCAGGCCTCGGCCGGGGGGCCGAAGAACGCCAGCCGGCCGCCTGCGGTGAGCACCAGCAGCTGGTCCACCATGCGCACGACACGTTCGCTGAGGTCGTGGGTGACCAGGAAGACGATCCGTCCGCCGTCCGCGAGGTCGCGCACGAGCCGCACGATCTCGCGCGAGCCGTGGGGGTCGAGGCCGCTGGTGGGTTCGTCGAGGAACAGCACGTGGGTGGATCGCGACAGCAGCTCCTGGCCGAGGTTGACCCGCTTGCGCTGGCCGCCGGAGATGCCGCGGCGGTTGGCGTCACCGATGGGGTTGTCGCGGATGTGCCCGATGTCGAGCTCGCCGAGGACCCGGTCCACCTGGGCGGCCACCTCCGACTCGGCCAGATCGGGGGCGAGGCGCAGCCGCGCGGAGTACCACAGGGACTCCTGCACCGTCAGCGAGGGGTGGACGATGTCCTCCTGGGGGACCTCGCCGACGAGGTTGCGGTTGGCCGCGAGCAGGGGGTGGAACGGCTCGCCGTCGAGCAGGACCTCCCCCGCGTCCGGGGGGCGGATGCCGGAGATGGCGGTGAGCAAGGTGGTCTTGCCGCTGCCGCTGGGGCCGATCAGGGCCACGAGCTCGCCGGAGAACACCGTGAACGAGATGTCCTCGAGGATGGTCTTGCGACCCTCGGACACGGGGATGCTCACCACGACGTCGCGCACGGTCAGCGCGGACGAGGCGGTGGTCGAGAAGACGTGGACCTGCTCCAGGTCGGGGACCAGCCGCAGCCAGTACTGGCCCACGCGGATGCGGTCTGCGGCGCCCACCTGCTCCCGATTGACGGGACGGTCCTCGATGAAGGTCGGCACCTGCGACGTCGCGGCCTCGATCCACCAGTGCCCGCCCTGGCGCAGCAAGGTGGCGTGGTGCGCGGCGACCTCCGGGTCGTCCAGGTGGATCGCGCAGTCCTCGGCGCGGCCGATGGAGAGGCGGTCGCCGCTCAGCTCCACGACCTGATCGCCCCGGGCCAGGGACGGCACCCAGCGGCCCTCGAAGCGGCGCATCAGGGTCGGATCCACCCCCAGCGCCGCGGCGATCCCCTCGAGCCGCTGCAGCTCCTCCGACGAGATCTCCCCCTCGGCCGTGGCCACGCCGAACAGCGCGTCCAGCAGCAGCAGCGCCGCGCCCAGGCCGTGGTCGTCGGCAAAGGCGGCGGCGGCGCGGGCAGACTCCTCGGGGGTCTTGGCGCCGCCGTGGCGGTCCTGGCAACGGTCGACGATCCGCTCCGCGCCGCGCGCGCCCAGGGTCGTCCAGTTGTCCAGGGCATCGACCATGGCGCTGCGCTCGGCCGCGATGACCTCGCGGTCGGCCGCGGCGATGTCGAGCATCAGATCGGCGAAGCGCACCGCCTGGCGGACGGCGGCGGGGTCCGGATCCTCGCCCTGGCGCGCTGCATCCTGCAGCAGCCCCTGGACGAGGGTCTCGTCGGTCATGGGGATGAGGGGGTCCTCGTCGCCCTACTCGTAGAGCTGGACGTAGCCCACGGCGCCCGGGGCGGCGTCGGCGGTGTCGAGGAGCTTGACCACCAGGTAGAAGGTGCCCGTCTTCTCGGGCTTGATGGTGATCACCGGCGTGCGATCCACCGCGGTTTCGGCCTGGACGAGCTTGCCGTCCTGTCCGTAGAGGTGGACGTCGAGGTCGGTGACGTTGGCGCCGGCGCAGGTGTGCAGCTGGTAGGAGTTGCCGGCGAACAGCGTGAAGCTGTACACGGCCTCCTTCATCAGCAGCAGGGTCTTGATGTCCGAGGACACCATGCGCAGCCCCTCGGGGGCCTTCTCCTGGGCCAGCAGCCGCAGGCACGAGCCCACCTCCGCCTCCTGGGCGGGGTCGGCCGCGGCCGGCGTGGCGAACACGAGCAGGGAGAGGACGGTCAACAGGACAGAAGTTCTCATCGCTGGATTCCTCCTCACTTGCCTGCCAGCTGGGTCAGCAGCTCGCCGGTCAGGTCGCGCACCTTGGTCACGTCCTCCTCACCGAGGGCGTCCTTGGCGGCGATGTCGTGCATCTGCTCCAGCGTGCCGCGGGTCAGGGTCACCATGGGGAACTCGGTGCCCTGCGCGTCTGCGGCCTTGAGCTGGGTCAGGAAGTACGAGACCACGTCGGGCTGACGCAGCAGGTTGCGCGCGTTGCCGTACTCGCCCGAGGCGATGATGGCCTCGGAGAGCAGGTACGTGCCCTCGAGCCAGCTGCCCGCCTGGACCAGCGGCACCATCTGGGAGCCCGCCTCCATGGCCAGCTCGCCGTAGACCGCCTCGCGCATCTCCTCCACCTGCACCCACAGCTCCTGGCGGGTCACGGCGTCGGTCTTGACGTGGTCGATGACCTGCCCGAGCGTGGCGTCGAGGTCGGAGCCGGCGCCGATGGTCGCCAGCCCGGCGCGGAGGTTCTCCAGGTCCTTCAGCAGCACGTCCTTTTCGGAGTTGTTCAGCGTCAGCACCAGGTCGGCCAGGACGATGCCGGTGCGCAACGCCACCGTCTCCTTGTCGGCGGAGAGGTCCATGGAGCGGCGCTTGACGAAGTCCTCGAACTTGATCTCCACGCCGGCGTGGAGCATGGCCTCCTGGACCTCGGTGGGGGAGGGGACCAGGGAGGTGTTGTGCGCCAGCTCGGCCAGGTCGGTGCGCTCGGCGGGTGGGTCGGCCTTCTGCGGTGCCGCCGTCTCCTCGCCTCCGCCCGCGCCGTCGTCGGCCGGGGGACAGCCCATCCACAACAGACCCAGGCTCAGCACGAGCCCCGGGATCCACAACCAGCGTACGGTGCCGTTCATCTGCGCCCTCCACGTGTGTTCGGGGAGAAGTGCCCCGACGGGTCCAGCATCGTATCAGAGTCCACGGGGCTTCGCCGGCACGCATTCGCGCCGACGCGCCCGCACGTACATAAATGACCCTTGCGTATCACGGCAGGATCGGTAAATTGGTTTAACAACTTAACCTCTGGAGGTCGGTGATGAGCCGTGAGCACGCCCTGGGACGTTCCGCCCGGCGGATCCTGCAGGTCCTGTGCGACTGCCTGTTCGATCCCGGACGCGAGGACCGCACCTCGCCCGCCGACATCGGCCTCGCCGACGTCACCAGCCGCAGCCTGGCGCTGCTCCCCCCGACCACGGGGCTGGGGCTGTCGCTGCTGATGCACACGCTGAACCTGCTGCCCCTGTTCGTGATCGGTCGGTTCGGGCGCTTCGTCGCCCTGCCCCGTGAGCAGCAGCACCGGTACACCGAGGCCCTGCTGAACCACGGGTTCAGGCCGCTGGCCACGGCCACCCTCGCGGTGAAGCTCATCACATCCATGCACTACTACCAGCACCCCGACGTGCTCGCCGATCTCGGGTACTCCGAGCTCGAGCTGATCCCCGAGGACGTGGCCGCCCTCGACGAGCTCCCCGGGGAGATGCCGCCCCTGGCGGCGGCGGAGGGCTGAACCGTGACCGTGATCAGGGGACGGGAGCTGGGCAAGGGCCTGCACGAGGACACCGCCGACGTGATCGTCGTCGGCTCGGGGGCCTCGGGCGCCGTGGTGGCGAAGGAGATGGCCGCGGACGGCCGGAGCGTGATCGTGCTGGAGGAGGGCCCCTGGTTCACCCCAGAGGAGAAGGCGAAGTTCACGCTCACCGAGTCGATGATGCGGCTCTTCCGCGCCGGTGGTGGTACGGCGGCCGTGGGGCGAGGCGACTCGCCGGTGATCTCCAACCTGCTGGGCTGGGGCGCGGGCGGATCGTCGGTGGTCACCGGCGGCGTGTGCTTCCGGACGCCGGACCGCGTGCTGCAGGACTGGGAGTCCAACCTCGGGCTCACGGAGTACGGACCCGACGGCCTGTCGCCGTACTTCGACGAGATCGAGGCGGACCTGTGCGTGCACGAGACCCCGGAGGGGGCGCTGAGCGACGGAGCCCGGCGGTTCCGCACCGGGGCCGAGGCGCTGGGCTTCGAGATCCGCCGCACGCCCCGCAACATGACCGGGTGCCGAGGCGCCTCTCGGTGTAACTTCGTGTGCCCCATCGGCGCCAAGACCTCGGTGGATCGCAACTACCTCCCCGAGGCCGTGGAGGCGGGCACCCAGCTATTCTGCGACGCCCTGGCCACCAAGCTGACCTTCGACGGTGACCGGGTCTCCGGGGTCAAGGGCCGCTTCCTCGGCGAGGGCTCCCGCAAGCTCGGCCGGTTCCACTTCCGCGCCAAGGCCGTGGTGCTGGCCATGGGCACCGTACACACCTCGCAGCTGCTGATGCGCAACCGCGTGGGCCGCGGTTCGGGCCTGCTGGGGCGGGGCATGACCCTGCACCCGGCGTTCCGCGTGTACGGCGTGTTCCCCGACGAGGTGCGCGCCGGGCTCGGCGCCATGCAGGGTATCTACAGCCCCACCCTGGCCGACCAGGGCATCAGCCTCATCGCCATCATGGTCCCGCCGGGGGCCATGGGCGCCAACGTGCCGGGCATCGGCCGCGACGCCCGCGAGTACATGGAGAAGCGCAAGCACATCATGGCCTTCGGCGCCATGATCCACGACCGGGACGAGGGGCGCGTGGTCAACGTGCCCGGGCGCGAGCCGCTGATGCTGTACACCCTGGGCCGCGAGTCCAAGCAGCTGTTCGTGGACGCGGCCAAGACCATCGGCCGCATCTACTTCGAGGCGGGCGCGGAAGAGGTCCTGCTGCACTTCCCCCCCTTCGAGCGGTTCCGCTCGGTGGCGGAGATGGAGCAGATGCAGGTGGACTCGGTGAAGTGGAAGTTCGTCGAGTGCGCCTCCTACCACCCCCTGGGTACCGTGCGCATGGGCACCGACGCCGCGCGATCCGTGGTGGATCCGGCCGGCCGCGTCTGGGAACACCCCAACCTCTTCGTCGTGGACGGCGGCGTCATCCCCACCCACATCGGCGTGAACTCCCAGGAGACCATCATGGCCGTGGCGCTGAAGCTGGCGCGGGGGTTGCGGGAGCGAGGCGACGCGCTGTTCGCCTGAGACGGCCTACTCGACCTTCAGCCACTCCATGACCGTGGTCTTCGCGGTGGGATAGGTCACCTTCTGCGTCCAGCCGGTGAGGAGCTCCGGCGCCTGGCCCTCGCGGAGGTCCACGAGCTCGACGCCGCTGCGGCGGGGCGCCTTCTTGCCGGGGCTGGCCACGGCCACGGCGTCGCGCACCGCGAGCTCGCGCTCCTGCCAGCCGGTGGGATCGAAGGCGAGGAAGGTCCAGTGCACCCCATCGGGGGCCTGGCCGTCGTAGTACTCATACGCCTTGACCGTGAGATCGCGGACCTGGAACTCGTCCACCACGTAGGCCTGCATGCCGCCCAGGGCGTACACCTTGTCCTGGTCGTACAGCTCCTGCAGCGCCTTGCGGTGGGGCCGCGCGCCGTCGAAGTCGGACAGGGCGTAGCACGCCTGGATGGCGCGCTGGCGGGGCCGGTAGTCGTCGGGGGCCAGGCGGATCACGTCCCCGTACGCGGCCAGGGCCGCCGACGCGCTGCCCGTGGCCAGCAGGGCGTCGCCGAGGGCGAGGTGACACAGGGTGCAGCGGGGGTCCGCGGCCACGGCCTGCTGGAACGCGCCGACGGCCTGCTGGGGATCCTGCAGCGCCGTCAGCGACTGGCCCAGGGCGAAGGCCACCCCGGACAGGGTCGGGTCCAGGGACAGCGCCTTGCGATAGGCCTCCATGGCCTGGAACGGGTGCCCCGACTGCTCCAGCACCACGCCGTAGTCGGCGTACATCTGACCGTCGCCCGCGCCCCGCGCGAAGGCCTTGTCAAAGGCCATGACCGCCTCGCCGGGGTTGCCCAGGAACTGGCACACGCGGGCGTGCTGGACGTGGTACCGGGGGTTGGCGTCGTCCAGGGACAGCGCCCCGAGGATCCACTCGTACGCGTCCTGGTCCTCCATGGCGCCGCTGTGGCTCATGGACGCCCAGTAGTAGTACTCGGCGCGGGTGCTCTCGTAGGTGACGGCCAGCTGGAAGTAGCTCGCGGCCTCGCGGAACTTCTTCTTCTTGTACGCGCTGTGCCCCTGGTTCGCCGCGTCGGAGGCGTTGCTGGCCGCGGCCGGGGGCTGCGCGATCAGGACCGCGAGGACCAGGGCGAGGAGCGTGGGGATGTGGGCGCGGGTCAGTAGATGCACGGCTCGTCGCCACAGGGGTGCATGATGGTGCCCTCCTCGCCGTGGGTGAAGAACACCTCGATCTGCTCGTGCGCCTCGACGGTGTGCCGCGGGTAGTAGTGGGCGTTGGTGACCGGCGCCGGCCGGTTCTCGTCGGGGGGCCGGCCCAGCTGGGGGTCGAATTGCATCAGCGCCGAGGCGCCGGGTCCCAGCGGCGCGGGCTCGGCGACCATGCCGTAGGGCAGCTCGACGATGGGGTCCAGGGCGGGCACGCCCACGGTGCGCACCATGGCCTCGGTGGTCATGTTGGGCACCTGCTCGTCCCCCATGGACTCCTGCCACAGCACCGACTTGTCGGTGAGGCCGTGGGTGTGGGTGATCGGGTCGATGGTGTCCCACAGCAGCTGGGTCACCGCGTACAGCACCTGGCGCTCGTCCGGCGCGGGCACGGCCTCGCACACGAACGTGTCCAGGTACGACCAGTTGCTCGACCGCTCCAGCATGGTCGACCAGATGGCGCCCCCCACGTGGAACACGCCGTACTCGAGGACGTCGGAGTTGGCCACGGTGGTGGCACCCTCGATGCCGCCCAGCGAGATGCCCGCGTAGTAGATGCGGTCGGTGTCCACCAGGCTGCCGCCGCCGTCGGCGGACTGCAGGAACTCGGCGTCCACGAAGCGGGTCTTCATCAGCCGCGGCAGGGCCACGGTGTTGGCCACCCCCTGCACCACCTTGTCGGGGATGACGTGGAACTGGCCGAAGTCGTTGGCCACGGTGACGGCGGCGAGGTAGTCGTCCGAGCTCAGGCCGCGCCATTTCGTCGCGATGAAGATGAAGCCGAGGCGTTCGGCCAGGGACACCGCGTCCTGGGGATCGTCGATCTCGGCGAGGTAGTTGTCGGGCTCGGAGAAGATGCCGTGGCCGAAGATCAGCACCGGCACCGTGCCGGGCTCGGCGTCGTGTACGGACGCGGGGATCAGCGCCATGAAGTACGCGTCGTCGTCCCCCTGCGGCCGCGGCAGGCCGTCCTCGTTGAGGTCGAAGTCGCCCGCGCCGTTGTCGTCGAGGTAGTTGGGCAGGTTGTAGCTGCCCTCGGCGATCCGCCAGACCATGGGGTTGAGGTTGTCGCCCTCGTCGGCGTCCTCCACCCAGTCCACGGTGTACTCGGGTTCATGCGCCGGATCGGCGGGCAGCGCGCCCAGGCCGGCCTCGACGATCACGTCCAGCGGTGCGTGCACCGTCTCCTCGCTGCCGGTGTGGAACTGCCAGGCCAGCACCAGGTCCCCCCGCGCCACGGGCTCGTCCAGGGCCTCGAGCTGGGCGAACAGGTCCTCGTACTCGTCGACGCGTTCGCACAGGCCGGGGTGGACGTCGCCGCCGTCGCGCAGCGCGGCGAAGCGCTCCGGCGTGGGCACCGTGTTGCCGTCGCCGCCCACCAGCGCCCGGGTCAGCACCACCGCGTGGCGCGTGTCGAAGGACATGGCCTTCATGGGACGGATCAGCAGCGTGCGGTTCTCGGGGCCGGTGCAGTCGGGGTGGGCGTCCAGCTCGGCGAAGCAGGGGATACGCTCGCCGCTGCTCAGATCGATGATCTGCACCGACGAGTCCGCGGACATGGACGAGCCCAGGTCGTGCACGGACGGCAGGCAGTCGCGGTCGATGTCCGCCTCGGGCATCAGCACCACCGAGGTGTTGGCCACGGAGTAGCCGTCGAGGCGGTTGAGGCGGTCCATGTCCATGGGCGAGCCGCCCTGGGCCACGGGCAGCGAGTCGTCGAGGAAGTTCAGCCGCCACCCGGTGGGCATGTCCGCGTCCTCGACCAGCATGTGCATGGACGGGTACGGCAGCAGCCCGGCGTCGTCGAGCAGGCCCACCGGCGCGGCGTCCCCGCATTCGACGCTGGCGTCGTCGTCGTCGTCCGCCGGCGAGGTGTCGTCGTCGTCCCCGGAGTTCTCCGAACCGTCACATCCCGGCAGGGCCAGGGCGAGCAGGAAGGACAGCAGGAGCGTGAGCCTGGGCATGGTGGGCCTCCAGCAGGCGCGGCAGGGCGCAGATGGCGTACAGGATAGCAAGTTGGAGGTTGAAGGTTGAAGGTTGAAGGTCAGGGGCCCTCCGCATAGCATCGGACCATGGCACTGGGTCCGTATCCCGAGTTCTCCTGGTCCGCATCGCGAAACCGCGCGTTCGAGTACTGCCGGCGGCAGTACTGGTTCCAGTACTACGGCCACTGGCTGGGGTGGGAGGATCGCGCACCCGCGCGTACAAAGGAGATCTACAGACTCAAGCAGCTGCAGTCGCTGCCCACGTGGGCCGGCAGCGCGGTGCACCAGGGTGTCGCCCTGATGTTCCACGACCGGCCGGTGGACCAGGTGGTGGACGAGATCCACCAGCAGATGCGGCGGGAGTACCTCAACTCGCACCGGCGGGTGTTCCAGCAGCGGGGCAAGGCCAAGACGTTCGGGCTGGACCTGCACGAGTACGACCTCGAGGTGCCGCGCGAGCGGTTCAAGGAGATGTGGGACACCGTGGAGCAGAACCTGCGGGGCTTCCCCGACCTGCCCTACCTGGCCAACTACCGCGAGGCGCGGGCCGCGGGCCGCTTCCACCTCGCCGAGTCGCCCGACGGCGGTGACTTCGAGTCGCGCCGCTTCCGCTGGGAGGAGGTGGGGGACTTCCCCATCTACGCCATCCCAGACGCCTCGTACGAGCGCGCCGACGGCGTGGTCGAGGTGCTCGACTGGAAGACCGGCCGCGAGCCCACCAGCCGCTCGCCCAGCGAGGCCACCATGCAGCTGGTGCTCTACGCCCGCATGCTCCAGGGCCGTCACCCGCGCCGGCCCGGGATCCACCACTTCGAGGTGGCCGAGATCTACCTGCCCCGCGGCGCCCGCTACGGGCGACGCCTGGCCGAGGCCGACATCCAGCGCGCCGAGCAGAACGTCTCCGACAGCGCCGCGACCATGCGGGAATTGCTCGACGATCCGCTCCAGAACATCGGCAGCGAGGACCGCTTCGACCCGGTCGAGGCGCTGCAGAAGTGCCGCCGTTGCGTGTTCCGGCGCGTCTGCCCGCGCGGCGACGACCTCGCCGCAGACGGAGCCTGACCGTGCGGCTCGTCCGGATCGTGCTGCTCCTCGCCGCCTTTCTGGTCGTCTCCTGCGCCGCCGAAGCCGACGACGACACCCACGCCGGCCCCGACGACGACAGCGGGGGTCAGGCCGACGACGACGACGACGAGACCCAGGACGACGACGATACGAACGACCTCATCCCGCCGCCCCCCTACAACGGGTGCGGCATCGGTAGGGATTCGGAGCGCGGACCTGGGACGTGGTACGTGCCCATCGACGCCCCGTTCCTGCCGTTCTTCGACCGCCACGACACGACCACCTCCGGCACGGACTTCGCCGACGTCTACGACTGTGCCCCCGATATCGACGAACGGGGTCCCGAGGTCGTCTACCGCTTCCACGTCGACCAGCCCGGGACCTTCCGCGCGGAGGTGGACTGTGTCGAGCCCGTCGACGTGGATCTCCACCTGCTGCAAGCCCCCCAGATCGTCGACGGTACCGCCACCGGCTGCCTCGCCCGCGCCCACATCGAGCTCGAGGTCACCGACCTCGCCGCCGGCGAGTACTGGCTCGTCGCCGACTCCTGGAGCGACGACGCCGACGAGTACCCCGGCGCCTACGAGGTCGCCTTCGAGTGGATCGCCGACGACGTCTGGACCGAGGTCGAGGTCGAGGCCGGGGTGACCTGGTCCAGGCTGCGAAGCCCGGATCTGCAGGGCGGCGACCAGACCGTCAACGTGCTGCGTGTCGCCGCCGGTGCGCCGGTCGACATCCAGCCCCACGACCATGATGGGTGCCTGTCCGTGCCTGCGGCTGCGGCGGAGCTGGACGCGTTTGCCGGGGTCAATGCGGGGTTCTTCGCGAGTGGGTGTGCGCCGCTGGACCTGATCAAGGCGGATGGGGTGCTGTACGCGGCGAACACCTGTACGGGGGGAGCCCAGCGGACGCTGGGGTGGAGTTCGGGGGAGGCGAGGCGGTTCGCGTGGATCGACTACGGAGCGGACTGGCCGGAGGTGAGTGATGCGGTGGGGTCGCATCGGCGTCGGGTGCCCGGGGGTGTGGTGGAGGTGGATCCCGACGATCCGTCCAGTAGCTTCTACACGTCGAGGCATCCGCGGTCGGCGATGGGGTGGACGGCGGAGGGCGACCTGCTGCTGGGGCCGGGGGATGGGAGGCGGGCGGCGGGGGATGGGATGACGACGG
>CAZLEO010000209.1:0-1440 GCA_964558555.1 uncultured Rickettsiales bacterium
TCCCAGGCCGACGTCGGCGTTGGCGTCGTCGCAGTCCCCCTCGCAGACCATCTGGCCGTCCGCGTCGGCGTCCTCCTCGCCGGGGCCCATCACCCCGTCGCAGTCGTTGTCGTAGCCGTCGCACACCTCGAGGGCGCCGGGGAACACGTCGGGGTTGTAGTCGTGGCAATCGCCGTCGCACGGGGTGTAGCCGTCGCCGTCCTGGTCGATGTCCACGTCCTCGTCGACGATCCCGTCGCAGTCGTTGTCCAAGCCGTCACACTGCTCCGGCGCGCCCGGGTAGGTCAGCGCGTCGTCGTCGTCGCAGTCCCCCTCGCACTCGGTCACGCCATCGCCGTCGTCGTCCGTCTCGTCCGGGGACAGCTCCCCGTCGCAGTCGTTGTCCACGCCGTCGCAGATCTCCTCGGCCCCCGGGTAGGACGTCGGGTCGAGGTCGTCGCAGTCGTCGTCGCACGCCATGTAGCCGTCGGCGTCCTGGTCCACCTCGTCCTCGGGCACCACCTCGTCGCAGTCGTTGTCGATGCCGTCGCAGAGCTCCTCGGCGCCCGGGTAGACGGTGGCGTCCTCGTCGTCGCAGTCGTCGATGCAGCTGAGGTAGCCGTCACCGTCGTTGTCCATACCCTCGTCCACTTCCCCGTCGCAGTCATTGTCGATCTCGTCGCACGCCTCCTCGGCGTCGGGGTGCACGTCCGCGTTGTAGTCGTCGCAGTCGTCCCCCTCGCAGCCGAGGCCGTCGAACCCGTCGCCGTCCATGTCGCACAGGGCCACGCCGGTGACCTGGATGGCCAGGGTTTCGAAGTCCTGGGCGTAGGCGTCGCAGTTGCACCCACCGCCGCCGCCGGCCTTGGAGAAGTTCATTCGCAGCGTGGCGCTGAACTCCCCGTCGTACGTGGGCACCAGGAAGCTCACCAGGATGGACATCGAGGATTCCGGATCGATCTCCCCGGGCAAGCTCAGCGGCTCGCCCTGCGGGTTGGTGAACGCGAAGAACTCCGCGTCCCCCTCCACGGTCATCTCCAGCGCCGTGATCATCTGGTCCGCGGGCCCCGAGACCGTCACCACCGTCTCGGCGATGGGCGATCCCGCCGCCACCGACCCGAAGTCCACCGACCCGGGCGAGGCCGAGACGTAGATCAGGTCCGTCTCGTCTGCGCACCCCAGCATTGCAGCCAGGAACACGACGAGCACTAGCAGCGACGTAGCACGAATCCGACGAGCGAGACCTGTCATCGGGGACCTCCAGAACACCCGCCCACAGGCGCGGGTGCGAATACGCGTGGCCTCATAAGCTTAACGCGGGCGCGGGCGGGCGAAAAGTTCCGGTCAAGAATTCGTCCGGGGCGGACGGATTCTGGGTCGACCGTCGACGGTCGCCACTTTTAGGTTTTGTAGCCGGGCGGGGGGGGGGGGGGGCGCGGCGGCGGGGCGGGGCGCGGGGGC
>CAZLEO010000209.1:1450-17274 GCA_964558555.1 uncultured Rickettsiales bacterium
GACTGTGGCCGGTTGGGGCGCCGGGCGGGCCGGCCTCCGGCCGGCGGTCGACGGTGAAGGCATTCAACCAGTCAGAAGAACTGTCGACCAACCAACCGTCGACCAGAACCGTCGACCGTCAACCGTCAACCGTCGACCAGAACCGTCGACCGTCAACCGTCAACCGTCGACGCGAGGCCACAGGCCTCGCCCTCAACACCCCTCGCCCGGGAACACGGCAGGATCGAGGTCGTCGCAGTCCAGCCCCATGGGCGGGTAGTACACGGCGTCGTAGGGGCCGGGCGTCCACCAGTCCTCGAAGTCGTCGCCGTCGCGGTCCCAGTTCTCCGCCTGGGGGCCGCCGTAGGCGCCGATGTCGCTGGTGCCGAGGTCCGGGTCCTGGATGCCCGGATCGCCGGCGTCCACCAGGGGCGACGAGGCATCCAGGTGGAGGTCCCACAGCTGCGGGTCGATGCCGGTGACGTCGAGGAGCATCGGGTCGGTCGAGAGGTTGCCGTACGTGCCCGTCGGATCGGACATGCCGGAGTAGTCGTCCGGGGTGTTGCCCCAGACGTCGCAGTAGTACAGCGAGGCCGATCCCGACAGCGTCTTCAGCCCGCCGCCGGCGCCGCCGGACTCGTTGGCCGTGATCACGGTGTTGGTCAGCGTGAAGGTGGAGTCGTACTGGGCCACGCCGCCGCCGGAGACCGCCGCGAGGTTGCCCACGACGGTGAGGTTGGTGGCGGTGAGCGTGGAGGTCTCCAGGAAGAGCCCGGCGCCGTGGTCGGCCTCGTTCGCCGCGAACATCACGTTGGTCAGGGTGGTGGCGTCCTCGGTGAGGTACGCGCCGCCGCCGGAGCTCAGGGCGACGTTGGAGGCGAAGTAGGCGTTGGTCAGGACCGGCGAGCCACCCTCGGCGATCATGCCCGCGCCCCAGTCCGCGACGTTGGCCGTCGCGTTGACGTTGACCAGGATGGGATCGGCGGACTCGACGGCCAGGCCGCCGCCTTGCATGGCCTCGTTCTCACCGAGACTCAGGTCGAGGATCACCGGAGTGGAGGAGTCGGCGATGCGCAGGCCGCCGCCCGCGTCCGCGGTGTTGCCGGAGACCACGGCGCCGCGGATGTTGGGGCCGGACGACTCGAGGTTCAGGCCGCCGCCGTCGATGGAGGCCTCGTTGTCGGTGACGGTGATCTGCGAGAAGCTGCCGTTGGAGTCCTCCATGGAGATGCCGCCGCCCAGGCTGCCGGCCGCGTTCCCCGAGATGATCACCCCCGACAGCTCGGGGGCCGCGCCCACCAGGGCGATGCCGCCACCGCGACCGCCGGACTCGTTGGCCTGGACCGTGACCGCCACGAGGTTGGGGACACCGTCGCTGACGTAGATCCCGCCTCCATCGGAGGAGGCCGAATTGCCGCTGACGATGACGCTGACCAGGGAGGGCGAGGAGCCGACGATGTACACGCCCCCCCCGAGATCGGCGCTGCCGCCGCTGATGGTGACCCCCTGCAGCACGGAGTCGGCTCCCTCGCCGGCGTCGAAGCGCACCACCGGCCCGGCCCCGCCGCCGTCGAGCACGGTGGCCCCGGGCCCGGACACCCCCAGCAGGGTGATGCCGCGGCCGTCGAAGTCCACGGTGCCGCTGTAGGTGCCGGCGCGCAGGCAGATCAGATCGCCGTCCGTCGAGCCGGCCACCGCGTAGGGCACGGTGCTCACGTCGTCGGGCACGGTGGTGGTGCAGGTGACGCAGCCCTCGTCCACGCTGGCGTCGCAGTCGTTCTCGAGGCCGTCGCAGATCTCGCGCGCCGCAGGGCTGCGGGTGACGTCGTCGTCGTCGCAGTCGCCGCCGCACAGGGTCACCCCGTCGCCGTCGCCGTCCAGGAGCTCGTCGGTGGCGGGATCGCAGTCCGTGTCCACGCCGTCGCAGAGCTCCTCCTGCCCGGGGTTCACGTAGGCGCGCCCGTCGTCGCAGTCGCCGTTGCAGGTGTCGTAGCCGTCGCCGTCCACGTCCAGCGACTCCAGCGCGGGGTCCGCGTCGTCGCAGTCGCCGGGCACGCTGCCGTCGGAGCACTCGTCGCCGTTGCCGTACAGGTCGGCGCCCTCGCAGGCCCCGTCCCCGTCGTCGTCGTACGCCTCGGTGCCCTCGTCCACGTCCTCGTCGCAGTCGTCGTCCACCCCGTTGGCTACCTCCTCGGCGTCGGGGTAGGCGCCGGCGTCCTCGTCGTCGCAGTCGTCGGCCTCGGCGCAGTAGCCGTCGCCGTCGAGATCGGTGCAGTCCGCGCCGTCGCAGTCCTGGTCCACCCCGTCGTTGGACACCTCTGCGGCCTCCGGGTGGATCGCGGGATCCCCGTCGTCGCAGTCGTACATGTGCTGGTGGGACGCGGGCAGATCGGAGTTGGCGGGGTAGCCGTCGCAATCCCGGTCGATGCCGTCGCCGGCCCCGTCGGGGCTACCCTCGGGGCAGTCGTCGCAGTCCGTGTCCTCGGTGTCGCCCCACGGATCGGCGTTCTCGCGGCAGTCCACGTACACGCCGGAGCTGTCGTCGTCGTCGAGGCTCCACGGATCGTCGGCCGGGCAGCCGAACAGCAGCCCGGGCAGGGCCAGCAGGAACCATCGCGGGTCGAACCGGTGGGGCACGGAACTCCAGGTAGCGTCAGCTCGAGTGCACGATCTGGGCGTCGAACGCGCCGGAGATGGCGGCGCAGCCCGCCACGTAGTTCTCCAGGGTGTCCTCGTCGATGGCCACGCGGGGCAGCACCGCCTCGTAGGTGCACTGGAACTGCTGGTCCACGGCCGGCGCCTGGGTGCAGGTGGCCGTGCCGGTGTAGCCGGGGAACTCCGTGTGCAGCGCGAAGGTCCACAGCTTGGTGCCGCCGCTGGGGTAGTCGGTGACGTTGAGCGTCAGCGCCGGGCCGAGCTTGTGCAGCGTCTGCAGGGTCTGCTCGCCCGCCACCACCGTGGTGTACGGAGAGGCGCTGAGCGTGGTCCAGATGTAGTCCGTATCCGGCAACGGCGTGCCCGGCGGGCTGCCGTTGTCCACGGACACACCCAGGGCCAGGTTGCCCTCGCTGATCTCCGCCTCGTAGGGCACGTTCTCCACCACCAGATCGGTCCCGTCTTCGAGCACGAAGTGGTAGCCGTTGGTGCCGCCGTAGCCCGGCGGGCTCATGGTCTCGCAGCTGAGGTCGCTGTCGTCGTCGTCGTCGCCCGCGTCGTCGTCCCCGGCGGCGCTGTCGTCGTCCACGGCGTCGTCGTCATCGCCGGAAGGGCATCCGCCCAGCACGAATCCCGCGATCAGCAGGGCCAGCAGCCAGTGCCTCGACATGGTCTGTTCCTCCTCGAGTGCGATCCTAGATCGCGCGGGTGAGAACGCGCAGCGAAATCAACCGTTGCCGAGCCCGACGAGGCGATCGCGGATCTGGGCCGCCTCGGCCACGACCTGCCGCACGATCTCGGCCGCGGGCATCACCTCGCGCATCTGGCCGACGCCCTGGCCCACGCACAGGATGCCCTTGTCGATGTCGCCGTTGCGGAACATCTCCTTGGCGTGGACGCCGGCCACGAGGGGCATCAGCGCGGTGAGCATCTTGCCCTGGTCTTCGGCGATGCCGTCGGGACCGGTCATCTCCTGCTCGGTGCGCACGACCTGGCGCGCCGCATCGTTGATCCACGCGCGGTGGGTGGCGCGGATGCTGCGCATGATCGGGACGGTGTCGAGCTCGGAGGCCTTGCACAGGGCCTCCTTGATGTTGGGGTGGATCGGACACTCCTCGGCGAGCAAGAACCGCGTCCCCATGATCACGCCCTCGGCGCCCAGCGCGAGCAGCGCCAGGAATCCCCGGCCGTCGCCCACGCCGCCGCCGCCGATCACGGGCAGCGGGATCTCCTCGGCGACCCGGGGCACCAGCGCCAGGGTGGACACGTCCAGCATGCCCATGGCGCCGCCGTTCTCCCAGCCCACCACGGTCACGGCGTCCACGCCGAGCTTGTGGGCCTTCTTCGCGTAGCGCGTGCCGGCGCACTTGTGCACGATCACGGCGCCCGCGTCGTGGATGTGCTTCACCACCGAGTCGGGGGCGGAGTGTCCGGAAGACTCGAACAGCCGCACCCCCTCCTCCAGGCAGACCTCCAGCACCTTCTCCGCCGGCACCGGAGCCAGCATGGGGAAGAAGTTGAGGTTGACCGAGAACGGCTTGCTGGTGCGGCGCCGGATCTCCTGGATCTGCTCCCTGAGCTCACCCATGTCCGGGAAGTTGGCCGAGGCCAGGATGCCCAGCCCGCCGCCCTCGGAGATGGCGGCGGTCAGCTCCGCCCTGGACAGGTGCATCATGGTGCCGCCGATGAGGGGGTGCTCGATGCCCAGCAGCTCGGTGATCTTCGTGCGGAAGGGAGCGGTCATGGCGTCCTCCAGTTTGAGTGCCTGGACGCCATAGGTATCACACCGCGGGGCGGTTGTGGGGGAGCTGGACTGCAGGAAGAAGGCTGAAGGAAATTCAGAGGTTGCGAAGCCGCCCACGGCCCTGGCGACGGGAGTGGGGTGGCGTTGCAGCCTCTCAGTCCTTGGACGGTTTCGGGGAGCTGTCCTTGGCCTCGGACTTCGCCGGTGTCTCGGACGTGGACGACTCGGACTTGGTCTTCTTGGTGCCGGTGTTCTCGTGGCCGGTGGCCGTGTGGTTGTCCTTGCCCTTGCCGTTGCCGCGACCGTAGTCGGTCACGTACCAGCCGCTGCCCTTGAGGATGAAGGTGGACTGGGAGATCAGCTTGTGGACCGGACCCTCGCCGCACAGCTCGCAGTTCTGCACGGGATCGGCGGTGATGCGCTGCATCACCTCGAAATCGGCGCCGCAACCGTCGCAGTGATACTCGTAGATCGGCATGGGCTTGTTCCTCCGAGACGGGTATAAACATGGCCATCACCGATCGATTGTCAAGAACAATCCGGACCGCTCAACGCTGCACGGGAGTCCCGTTGCCCTTCGACACCGACCAGGTCGGCCTCGTCCACGACGCGCTGCAGCGCGCCGAGGAGATCGTGGGCGATCGGTTCGCCGTGCCCTCCTTCGAGGATCCCCGCTACGCCTTCGACGTGCTGACCCTGGCACAGCTGGATCCGGACGAGGTCCCCGCGGCGCCGGCGCTCGCACAGCTGGTGCGCTACGGCCGCGGCCCGGGCGGGCGAGGCCTCCACCGCTTCCACCGCATCTGTCTCGCCGACGCGCGCATCCTCGATTGCAGCGCGCGCGAGGGGATCGACCTGACCGCGGTGCTGCTGGTCGTGCTGACCCACGAGCTGATCCACCTGGTGCGCTTCACCACCCCCGAGACCGCCTTCCACGCGCCGTCGAGCCAGCGGCGGGCCGAGGAGGACGAGGTGGACCGGCTGACGCGGGAGGTGCTGGCGGGCTACCCGGACGGGGAAGTGCGCCGCGCGGTGGAGGTCGTCACGGCGAGCCGCTGACCGGGGTCACTCGCCCCAGACGGCCGCCTCGGCCGTCGCCCCCTCCCACATCCAGTCCAGCCAGGGCTGTGGCACGCCCACCTCTTCCCAGTGCGCCAGGATCGCCGCCAGATCCCGATCGTAGGCCACGTACGCGCCGCGGCCCGCATGGGTCAGCTCCCGGCGGGGCTCCCACCCGTCCAGCTGCATCTGCTCCACCGCCTGCGCCAGGTGGTCGGGCAGAGAGCCCGGGTAGTGGTGGCGCGACGGCAGGCCGGTGGGATCGGGGGGCGGGACCAGCCCGACCCAGGGGCTGGCGCGGCCCTCGTCGAGCATCCGCCGGTAGTACGGTAGATCGTCCAGATCCACGTGCTTGACCCCCAGCCGCTGCCCCAGGGCCAGGCCGTCGAAGCGCGCGGTCTCGTCCCAGATCCCAGGGCGTATCCAGGGCACCGTCAGCACGGCGCCGCAGACGACCACGATCCCGACCACGCCGGCGAGGGCGGGGCGGGGAGCCGACGCGAGGGTCGCGAGCCCTGCCCCGCCGCACATCAACAGGCCGTACAGGGCCGGCAGGAAGTAGCGCGGCGCCTCCTGCCCGCGGATCGACGGCAGGGCCAGCGCCACCAGCGCCCAGGCCACACTCAGCCCGCACAGGACACGGAGACGCGGCCGGCCTCGCACGAGCCCGTACACGGCGGCGGCGAAGAACAGCAGCAGCGCGGGCTTGAGGATCTTGTTGGCGTGGCTGGGCGAGTCGGTCACGAACTCCAGATCCGGCACCAGGTGCCAGAACCCCCGCGCCAGGGCGGCGGGCGCGTCCAGGGCGACCGCGATCAGGGTGGCATCGCGTGGCCCCGCGTCCACCAGCGTGCTGCTCGCCACGTGGGCCATCCCGAACCACGGCCCGTACAGCGCCCACAGGCCCGCGCACACCAGGACCGCCGCCACCGCGGCCGGAGCGGCGGCGCGCCATGATCGGGCGAAGACCAGGCCCAGCGGCAGGGCGACCACCGCGGCGAGGCTCAGCCGGTAGGCGCACGCCACCACGAGGAGCAACGCCGCCGGTGCGAGCCAGTGCCAGGCAGGCCGGCGGTCCGGATCCCGCGCGACGAGGAAGTGACCGACCGCAGGGACCACCCAGAGGAACTCCGAGTGGTTGCCGAAGGGCAGGAGGTGCCAGCGCACCGCGAACAGGGCCGGGAACAGCAGCAGCGCCGTCCCCAGCAGGGCCCACCGCCGGTCCGTCACCCGCAACAGCAGGCCGAACCACAGCCCCACCAGCAACAGCTCCATCACCAGGGTCGACGCGTGCATGGCCCAGCCCGTGGGTCCGAGCAGGGGCGACAACGCCACGGTGAGCAGCTGGATCACCAGCGTGCCGTCGGCGAACCAGCCGTATCGATAGGTGCGGCGGAACTCGTCGAGGGGCCACAGCACGGCGTCGCCGTCGCGCAGATCCAGCACGAGGGTGCCCATCATGGTGGACTCCCAGTCGTAGATCTCGTGCACGACGCTCAGCAGGATGGCCGTTCGCACGACGACGAGCCCCAGGAGCACCCCCGCGATCCACAGGGCGTCGCGGCGATCGAGGGTTCGGGGGTCGGCCATGCAACGAGTCTGACAGCGGACCCCGGCGGGTACAAACCCCGCGGCGGCGCTGCGCGCGCGCTCGTTGTGATACTTGTGTCGGGTGAGCACCTCTCCCTCGCGCGGCTGGATGCCCCACCGCCGGCCGCTCCCCTGGGTGGCGGCCGCTGCGGCGCTGCTGTTCGTGTGGCAGATGGCGCTGGTGGCGACCCAGCCGCTCCCCTTCGAGCAGCGCGAGGAGCTGTACAACGCCACCGTGGCCCGGGAGATCCTGCTGGGCCACGGGGCGCACCTGCTGGACTTCCAGTACACGTCGTTCTGCGGCGGCTGCACGGTGGTCTCCCTGCTCGGGGCGCTCGCCTTTTTCGTCGGCGGCGTGCAGTACCTGGCCTGGAAGGCGGTCCCGGCGTTTTTGTGCGCGGTCCTCCTCGTGCAGGGCTTCGTCCTGCTCGATCGCGCCGTGGGTCGCGCGGCCGCGTGGTTCTTCCTGATCCTGCTGCTGGGCATGCCGCCGCTGTTCGCCGTGGCCTTCCTCATGGCCTGGGGCAACCACTACGAGGTCACGCTCCTGGTGCTGGGCCAGGCCCTCGTCGCCGCCGGGTTGCTGGACGCTCCGCCGGGACGACGGGGACTGAACCGTCGCTGGTTCGCCTGGGGCCTGCTCGCGGGCCTGGCGTTCTGGTTCTGCTTCAGCTCCGCGTACGCCGCCCCGGCCCTGGTGGCCGTCGCCCTGGCCGCCCTCGGCCCTCGCAGGATCCTGGGGGGCTCCCCCTACCTGGCCCTCGGCGCCGTCCTCGGCCTGTTGCCGCTGGCGGTGTACGTGGCCGCCACCGGTGAGAACCCCTTCACCCACCCCTACCTTCACTCCCAGCTCGGCTCCGAGGACCTCTCCGTCCTCCAGCGCGCCGCGTACGCCACCCTGGCGCCGCTGCACATCGCCCTGTTCTCGACGCCCGGCCGCGTCGCACCGCCGTGGCTGGGCGCCGTGGGGATCGCCGCGCTGTGGATCGGCGCCGCTGCGGCCGGGGTGGACGCCGCGTCACGCCGCCGCGGTGAGCGCTTCCGCGCCCTGATCTGCCCCGCGCTCCTGGTCGCCGCCATCGCCGCCCTGGCGCTGGCCCCCTTCGACCTCGAGCTGGCCTACGTACACGCGCAGTGCCGGCCGTTCGGCACCCGGTACTTCGTCCCCGAGATGATCTTGCTTTTGTTGTGTGCCGCCGCCGGCGGCGCCTGGCTGTGGGGCCGGGGATGGGCCGGCAAGGCGACGGCCGCCATCCTGGTCCTCGCCGTGGTCGCGCCCGGCGCCGCGACCCGACTGCAGTGGCTCTCCCCGGTGGAGGTCGATCCGCCGCAGGCCCGCCACCTCCAGCCCTTCGAGTACCGCTACTTCGATCAGTGGGTCGCGCACCGCCTGGACGACGCGGAGCTGCTCTCCCTCGGCGATCGGGACCGGACGTCGCGGGTCAACCACCTGCGCTGCCTGGGTATCCGCCGCGCCTCGCTCCTGCTGACGGCCGACGACGACGGGATCGAGGCGCTGCTGGACGACATCCGCGCCCTCCCCGGGCTCGACGACTCCGACCGCGCCGCCGTGCTCGACGGCCTCGCCCGCGAATTGGCCCACCTGCGTCGCGCCCAGGGCGCCGACGATGACTCGTTGCGCCCCCGATTCCAGGCCCTGCTCGCCGCCGCCGATCCTGCGGAGCGCGAGGCGATCGTCGGCGGGATCTGGCGTTCGGGCGACTTCCTCACCGGGGACCTCCCGCCCCTGGACTCCGCCGACGCCGTCCAGGCGTGGCTGGCGTCCCCGATCGCAGACCGCGAGTGCGGCCTGTGCCCCCAGATCGGCCTGACCCTCGCGGGGCTCGGCCCGTACGGCGTGTCCAGCACCGAACACCTCGTTGGCGGCCGCGCCGACTGGCTGCCACCCCGGGGTCCCGGGCGCGCCGCCGCCTGGCTCGGCGCCGGCTACTGGTACGGCCGCGAACTCGGTCACAGCCCCCGCGCCATCCTCGACCTCGCCGCGCCCCTCCCCACCGAGGACCGCTCCCCGTTCCTCCGCGGCGTCGCCATGGGTCGCGCCGACGGCATCTGGTCCGTCCCCGTCGGCCCCGACACCCCCTATTGGGTCGTACCCTGAAGGGTACGAGTCGACGGTTGACGGTCGACGGTTGACGGTCGAGGCTTCACTTCGTTTCGGTGTGGTGTTACATTCCTACCAGTCGGTATTAGTTTTTCCCCCACCCCGGAGGCCCTCCCCTTGGCCACGTTTCGCAAGCTCCCCGAAGAGGTCAGGCGCATGCAGATCCTGCAGGCGGCGGCCTACGCCTTCTCCACCGACGGCTACGACAAGGTCTCGATGGCGCGCATCGCCCGGGACGCCGGTTTGACAAAAGGGGGCGTGTACTTTCACTTCTCGTCCAAGGAAGAGGTCTTCACCGCCATGGTGGAGGCGGAGCTGACCCGCCGCTGGGGGGCGCTCCAGGAGATGTCGGTACGGCTCGAGGGCGAGCCGGCGGTGCTGGCGCTGCAGGAGGTGCTGGACTGGTGGTTCGCGCTGGACGAGGGGCCTAACCTGCTCACGCCGGGTATCCTGGCGGCGTGCATCGGCATGGAGCGCCCGCGGCAGGCCTTCGTGGAGCAGATGGAGCGGGTGACGGACCTGCTGGCGCAGTTGATCGGCCGGTTGATGCGGGACCTCGGCGTGGAGTCGGATCCACGCGAGCTGGCGGAGCTGTTGATGATGCTGCGCGCCGGCGCAATCTGGAAGGAGGCCACGTCGAGCACCGAGGAGCGGGAGCGCTTCCACACCTCGGTCACGGACGTGCTGGGGAGGCTGGTGCAGGCACTGGCCGCCCGGAGGGCTGAAGGATGAAGGGCTGGATCAAGGCCATCGCCGCGGTGGGGTTGGCGCTCGCGCTGATCGTCACGCTGCGGGTTCTACGCGCGGAGAGTGATCCCGCGCCCGCCCCCACCCAGACGGACCTGCAGGCGCTCAACGGCGTCCCGGTGGAGACCGCCGAGGTGGACCGCGGGCAGCTCACCCAGCGGGTGAGGCTGTTCGGCGTGCTCGAGGGCGCCCGCCAGTCGGAGATCATCGTCGCGACCCCCAACCTGCTGCAGCGGGTCCACGTGGAGGTCGGCGACGAGGTCCGCAACGGATCGCACCTGGCCTCCATGCGGGACGTGGCCCTGTCGCCGCTGGGGTTCCGCTACGAGCCGCTCAAGGCCCAGCACGAGGCCGCCCAGGCCGATCTGGCGCGCATCGAGTCGCTGCACCTCCAGGGGGCCGTCACGGACCAGCAGGTGGAGCACGCGCGCGCCATGGCCAACGCGGCGCGGGCGGACTACGAGTCGGCGGTGGCGTCCATCCGCATCACCTCGCCCATCGCCGGCACCGTGACCCGCATCGACTTCCGCGAGGGGGAGATGGTGCCCAACGACCGGCCGCTGATGCAGGTGGCCGACATCGACACGGTGATGGTGGACCTCATGGCCGAGTCGGTGGACATGGCCGTGATCGAACAGGACCAGGAGGTGGAGGTGACCACCCTGGCGCTGCCCGACCGGACGTTCACCGGCCGCGTGGTGGAGCGGTCCATGGCGGCGTACCCGGTGATCAACCAGTTCCGCGTGCGCGTCGCCGTGCCCAACCCCGACCACCTGCTGCTGCCCGGCTATCCGGTGCAGGCCGATGTGCTGGCCCGCTCGGACAGCGAGACGCTCATCGTGCCGGCGGACGCCCTGGCCGAGTGGGAGGATCGCCCCGTGGTGTGGACCGTCGGCGAGGACGGCACCGCCGAGGCGATCGCCGTGGAGCCGGGCCAGCGCGCCGAGGACCTCGTGGCCGTGGACGGAGAGCTGGCCGAGGGCCAGGCCGTGATCACCATGGGCAAGGACCACATCCCCGCCCCGGGCGCCGCCTTGACGGTCGTCGGACGGCACTAGGAGAGCACCGTGTTCCTGTCGCGCATCTCCGTCCGCCGCCCGGTGATGATGTCCATGGTCGTGGGCGTGTTCGTGGTGTTCGGCCTCGTGGCCTACAACCAGATGCCGGTGGAGCTCCTGCCGCGCTTCGATCTGCCCTACATCATGGTCACGGTCGTCTACCCCGGCGCCTCGCCCGAGGACGTGGAGACGTCGGTGCTGGTCCCCATCGAGGAGCAGCTGGGCAAGGTCAACAACGTCACCACGATCCGCACCGTGGCCGTGCCCGACGCCGGGCGCGCCATCGTGCAGCTGGAGATGGACACGGACACGGACAAGGCCGTGGACCAGATCCGTTCCGTGCTCGAGCTGATCGACCACGAGCTGCCCCCGGGATCGTGGAAACCCACGGTCAGCGCCATCGATCTCAACGCCGCGGCCATGATGACCGTGGCCGTGACCGCCGACCGCCCGCCCGAAGAGCTGACCGCCTGGGTCCAGGACAACCTCGACGAACCCCTCAGCCGCATCCCCGGTGTGTCCGGCGTGGAGCTGGCTGGTAACCGCGAGCGCGAGGTGCAGGTGGAGGTGGACCAGGCCGCCCTGCTGGCCCACCACCTGACCCTGGGCCACGTGGTGGAGGCGGTGCGCACCGGCGGCATCGACCTGCCCGCGGGCAACATCGAGGGGGACCGCCACTCCCTGCCGGTGCGCCTCGCCAGCGCCTACCGCAGCCTCGACGCCCTCGAGGACATCTTCATCGAGAGCCCCACGGGCGAGCTCGTCCCCCTGACCGCGGTCGCGCACGTGACGGACGGCCTCAGCCCCGAGGTCACCCGGGCGCGCATCAACGGCCAGCCCTGCATCGGCGTGTCCATCTACAAGACCGCCGACGCCAACACCGTGGCCCTGGGCGACCGCGTCAAGGACACCCTGGCAGACGTCGAGTCCCGCATGGACGCGGACATGACGCTGCACCGGGTCCACGACTCGTCCCACAGCATCCGCGTGTCCGTGAACAACCTCGTGGGCACCATGGCCCTGTGCATCCTGCTCACGGCCAGCCTGCTGTACATGTTCCTGCACGACCTGCGCGGCACGCTCATCGTCGCCATCTCCATTCCGGCGTCCATCGTCGCGACGCTGTCGTTCGTGCACCTGGCGGGTCTGTCGATCAACTACATGACGCTGATGGGGCTCGCGATCAGCGTGGGGACGATGGTGGACGCCTCCATCGTCGTTCTGGAGTCCATCGCGCGCGAGGCGGCGATCAATCCGGACTCGAAGCAGGCGGCCAACCGGGGCACCGGCAAGGTGGTGCTGGGGGTCATCGGCTCGACCGTGACCAACATCCTGGTGTTCACCCCCATCGCCTTCATGCAGGGCATCGCCGGCAAGTTCCTCGTCCCGTTCGCCCTGACCATCAGCTTCTCGATGGTCTTCTCGCTGTTCATGTCATTCACCCTGACGCCCATGCTGGCGTCGTTCCTGTACCGCAACGGCGCCAAGAAGATGCGCGTGGGGCCGCTGGCGCGCCTCTGGGAGAAGGGCTTCAACCGGCTCTCGGAGTCGTACCGCGGCGCGCTGCGCTGGACCCTGGGTCACCGCCTCGCCACGCTGTGCGCCCTGCTGTTGCTGTTCGGGACGTCCGTCGGGCTGCTCAGCTCGGTGGTCGCGCAGGGCTGGTTCGTGGATCCCGACCAGGGCTTCTTCATCCTGCAGATGACCACGCCGCCTGGTTCGAGCCTCGACGAGACAGAGCGCGCGCTGCGGCGCTGCGAGGCCGTGCTCATGGCCCACGAGTCGGTGGACGTCGCCTACGGCGCGGTGGGCCAGTACGGCACCCTGTTCGGGGCCATCGCCAACCGATCCGCGGCCGAACTACGCGTGGTGCTCGAGGACGACCACCCACCCACCCACCAGGTGATCGGCGAGCTGCGGCCGATCCTCATGCGCACCGTCCCCGGCGCCGACATCACCCTCAAGGAGCTCGGCGGCGGCGAGACCGCGGTGCGCGACGACTTCATGATCGAGGTGGTCGGGCCGGAGCCCGAGGTCGTGGCCGGCCTCGCCGACAGGGTCGAGGCCGCCCTCGAGGCCCAGCCCAACGTGGTGGACATCGACCGTGACGGGGACGAGACCTCACCCCAGATCCGCGTCACCCCCGACCCCGTGCGGACCGCCCAGGCCGGCCTGACGCCCACCCAGCTGGCGATGCTGCTGCGGGTGGCCCTGGAGGGGGACGCCGAGGCCCGCCTGCGGCGCGGCGCAGAGGAGGACGCCATCCGCGTCCGCCTGCGCGGGTCGGACCGCAGCGATCTCGACGCGGTCGCCGCCACCACGGTCCAGACGCCGTCGGGCGCCCAGATCCCCCTGCGGGAGCTCGCGCGCGTGGAGGAGGTGGTCGCGCCGTCGTCCATCTCCCGCATGGACCGCAACTACCGCACCACCCTGTTCGCCAACCTCGCCTGGGGCGCCTCGGGCGACACGGCCAAGGCCCTGGCCGAGGCGCTGGATCTGGAGAACCTCCCCCACCCCTACACGATCCGTCTGGGCGGTGAGGAGGAGCAGCGGGCAGAGGCGGTGGGCGAGATCCGCAAGGCGCTGATCCTCGCCGTCATCCTGACCTTCATGCTGCTGTCGGGTCTGCTGGAGTCGGTGTTCCACCCCATCTCCATCCTCTCGACCATCCCCCTGGCGCTGATCGGCGTGTTCGTGGCCCTCGCCGCCTCGGGCGTGATGCTGGATATCTTCGGCATGATGGCCCTGGTGATGCTCGTGGGCATCGTCGTGAACAACGCCATCCTCATGCTCGAGGAGACCAAAAGACAACGTGCAGAGGGCGCCAGCATCGAGGAGGCCCTCGAGAAGGGCGCGATGCTGCGGCTGCGGCCCATCCTGATGACCAGCCTCTCCACCATCGCCGGCATGATCCCGCTGGCCCTCGCCCTGGGACCGGGGGCCGAGCTCAGACAGGGCATGGCCCTGGTGTCCATCGGCGGTGTGGGGACCAGCTCGCTGCTGATCCTCGTGGCGTGTCCGGTGATCTACCACCTGCTGGAGAGCGCCAGGAAGCGCGTCGGCGTCTGAGGGGGAGAGGTTGAAGGTTGAAGGTTGAAGGTTGAAGGTCAGAGCCAGGGGAGCTGATCCAGGTCTGCGTTTCCTCCCGACAGCACCACACCCACCCGTTCGAGGCCGTCGAGCGCCCTGAAACGATCCGACAGCACGGCGGCGACGGCCACGGCGGCGCTGGGCTCGATCACGATCTTCATGCGCTGCCAGACCAGGCGCATGGCCTCGACGATCGCCTCCTCGGGGACGGTGACGATGGCCTCGAGGTGGTGGTTCAGGATCGGCCAGGTGAGCCGGCCGAGGCTGGTGCGCAGGCCGTCGGCGATGGTGCGCGGATCCGTCTGAAGGATGCGCTCACCCGCGGCGAGGGAGCGGGCCGCGTCGTCCGCGCCGGCGGGCTCGGCGCCGATCAGGCGGATGCCGGCCCGAACGCCACGCGAGGCCACGCAGACGCCGCTCATCAGCCCACCCCCGCCCACCGGGGCGACGACCGCATCGAGGTCGGGGACCTCCTCGAGGAGCTCCAGCGCGCACGTCCCCTGCCCGGCGATCACATCCGGGTGGTCGTAGGGGTGCAGGAACGTGCCGCCCGTATCCGCCACGACCCGCTCGGCGAGGGCCTCACGCGCTGCCACGTTCGGCTCGCTGGTGTACACGCTCGCGCCATACCCCTCCACGGCGGCGCGCTTCACGGCCGGGGCGTTGGACGGCATGACGATGTGGGCGGGGATCCCACGCAGCCGCGCCGCCAGGGCCAGCGCCTGGGCGAAGTTGCCCGAGCTGTGTGTGACCACCCCCCGCGCCGCCGCGTCCTCGGCCAGGTTCGTCACCGCGCTCGCGGCGCCGCGCATCTTGAACGCCCCCACCCGCTGCAGATTCTCGCACTTGAACCAAAGGGATCGGCCCCCGAGACCGTCCAAGGTGGTCGACGTCAACACGGGGGTGCGGTGGACGAACCGCCGGATGCGATCGTGGGCGGCTCGCACCGCCGCGAGGTCCACGGCGAACTCGCTCATCGTTCCTCCTGACGTACGTCGCCGAAAATACCACGCCCGCACGTCGGGCAGCCGGCGCTACAATGCCCGCGATCTGGAGATCCGATGACCCCTCGCCTCACCGCCCTCTCGCCCCTGCTCGTCGTCCTCCTCGGCCCCGCCCTCGCCGGCTGCGAGTTCTTCCTCGAGGACGGCGGTGGCGGCGGCTCCAGCAGCTACTTCGTCGAGTTCTCCGTCTTCGACCACCCCGCCGAGGGCGACTACACCTACACCGCCGAGGTCGAGTGCTCCTACTTCGCCGCCGACGACTACTTCGGCATCCAGGCCTGCGAGAGCGCCGGCTGCGACGAGGGCCTCCACGACTCCGACATGTGGAACACCCTCGCCGTCGGCGCCTACGGCGTCGCCGACATCGAGGCCCTCGACGGCCAGCCCGCCGATCTCGTCTGGTTCGCCGACGACTGGGGCACCCTCGGCCCCGGCTCCTGCGCCGTCCACGTGGAGGACACCGAGTTCGAGAACACCGGCACCTTCGACTGCGACTGGGGCGTCACCTACAGCGACGTCGACGAGAACGGCGAACTCGGCCCGGCGCAGGGGGACGTGGTCATCACCGGTTCGTTCTCCTGTCCGTAGATCCCGCTCCCCCTCCCGGTTCCGCTCCCGCTGCCCCTCCCCCTCCCCCTCCCCTCGTTCCCACGGTCCCCGTCCGGCTCCTCGTTCCCACGGTCCCCGTCCGGCTCCTCGTTCCCACGGTCCCCGTCCGGCTCCTCGTTCCCACGGTCCCCGTCCGGCTCCTCGTTCCCACGGTCCCCGTCCGGCTC
>CAZLEO010000210.1:0-17209 GCA_964558555.1 uncultured Rickettsiales bacterium
TCAACTGCGCGGCCATCCCCGAGACGCTGGTGGAGAGCGAGCTGTTCGGCGCGGTCCCCGGCGCGGCCTCCGGCATCACCCGGAAGATGGAGGGCAAGGTCGCCGCCGCGGATGGAGGCACCCTGTTCCTCGACGAGATCGCCGAGCTTCCGCTGGGCTCCCAGTCCAAGATCCTCCAGCTGCTGCAGTCCCGCGAGTACTTCCGGCTGGGCAGCTCGAAGCGCGAGGTGGCGGACATCCGCATCGTCGCCGCCTCCAACCGCGACCTCGAGGACGAGGTCCGCGAGAAGCGCTTCCGCGAGGACCTGTACTTCCGCCTCAACGTGGTCCCGCTGCGCATGCCGTCCCTCAAGGAGCGCCCCGAGGACATCCCCCTGCTCGCCGAGATCCTGCTCGAGCGCGCCCTGGCCCGGCACCGTCTGCCCCGGCTGCGCCTCTCCCCCGGCGCCCTGGTCGCCCTGGCGTCGGCCGAGTGGCCTGGCAACGTCCGCGAGCTCGTCAACGTGGTCCAGCGCGCCGCGGTCATGGCCTCGGGCGACGGCGCCGACGTCATCGAACCGCGCCACCTGTTCCCCGGCCGGGTGCCCGCCCCTGCCGGCACCGAGGACTCCTCGGCCACCTTCCAGGAGGCCACCCGCCAGTTCCAGCGCCAGCTCCTCGCCCAGACCCTCGAAGCCACCGGCTGGAACGTCTCCGAGGCCGCCCGCCGCCTCGACCTCGCCCGCTCCTACCTCTACGACCTGATCAAGGCCCACGGCCTGCAGCGCAGCTGAGTTCCCTTTCCCCTAGCCGCGAAATAAAATTTGGCGTTTGGCTGATAACCGGCAAAGGTGAAATAAGAGCATAAATTTTTTTTGGCATTTGGAGCTTCATCATGTTCGGTCACGTTACCAAGCTCGGTATCGCATCCCTGGTCATCGGTGGAATCGCCCTGCAGACGGACGTCGTGCAAGAACCTGTGACGGATCTGGTCGACTGGGCCCAGTCCGCGGTCGTGCAGGCCGAGGTGGATGGCATGGCCAAGATGGTCTACATGGACTACGTGGCCTGCGGCGAGCTGCCGCGGAGCAGCGAGCTGGCGAGCTTCCTGCGCCGGAACTCCACCACCGTGCCGGGGGCGAATCGGGATCCCGCCCGTGACCACTGGGGCAACTTCATCATCCTCGAACGGGGAGGGAGCGGCTTCTCGCTGGTCTCCGCCGGCCCCGACGGTATCTACGGCAACGACGACGACGTGATCTCCGGCTACGACTGGGACTGATCCTCAACCCCTGACCAGATGATAGACCGGGAACGTGCCGTACCCCTTGGGTAGGGGTTTGCGGCCCGCGTACTCGCATTCGAACTCGGCGATGCCCTCGGCCGTGGCGAGGGCGGCGAAGGCGCGGCTGGCGTGGACGCGGCCGGGGGGGGTGATCTGCTCGATGCGCGCGGCGCGGCTGACGTGGTGGCCCATGTAGGTGAACTGGCCGGTGAGGGGATCGGTGAGCGAGTGGGAGGGACCCACGTGGAGGCCGACCCGGGTGCGCAGATCCGGCGGCATGCCGGCGGCCTGCCAGTCGGTGGTGTGGAACAGATCGCTGAGCTGGAGGGCGAAGAGGCCGGCGTCGCGCACGGTCAGGAAGACCATGTACAGGCCGTCGCCCCAGGTGTTCTTGACCAGCGGGGCGTGGGGTGACCGGTCCACGAGCTCGGCGATCTTGCCGAGGTAGTGGTCGCCGAAACGGCGCAGCTGGACGTCGTCGAGCTGGCTGAACCGCGCCGTGTCGGCGAACAGCAGCGAGACGATGCGGTGCTGGCGTTCGGGGGGGGCGGCGACCACGTCGGTGGGAGGCGGCTGGGTCGAGGGCAGGGCGAGGATGCGGGTGTCGAGGCCGCGGTCGCGCCAGAAGCCGACCGTGCCGCCCACGCCGTCCTCGTCGTCGCCACCGGCCCAGGCGGCCATGGGGATGGGGCGGGTACCGAGGTGGCGGGCGCGGAAGGACGCCATCCCCAGCGCGACGCGGCGGGCGTAGTCCACCGCGGCGCGGTTGTGCAGGGCGTTGCGGCGGCCCATGACCTCCACGGTGGCGGCGGCGTCGAGGACGTGGTCGAAGCGGGCCGACCAGCCGCCGTCCAGCGCCACGCGCTCGGCGCGGAACTCATCCACCGGACAGGGGAGGACCAGGTGGAGGTCGCCGCGGCGGGCGACCACGGCCTCGGCGAACAGCAGCTCAGGGCCGGCCGCGGCCGAGGTGTAGCCGTAGCGCACGTCGTGGTCGTCGAGCAGGTGGGCGAGCTGGCTGGCCAGCGGGGAGGTCGCGGGATCGGAGTGGGGCTGATACGGGCCGGCGAACACGGCCACCTGCGCAGGATCGCGGACGGGGAGGACCTCGTCCTCGAGGGCCTCGTCCTCGTAGCCGGCGTCGCGCCGTCGGGCGGCGAAGCGGGCTGCGCGCCTGGGGGCGCCGCCGCGGATCAGCGCGCGGGTGAGGCGCCCGGCGAAGCGCACGCCGGCCTGGGGCCAGCGGTCGAGGGCCTCGCTGTACACGTCCGAGGCGATGAGGGGTTCGCCGGCGCCCTCGAGGGAGGCCCCGATCCGGCGGTAGAACACCGGCGTCAGCTGCCCCTGGTTGGCGCGCCGCCCGTCCCAGATGGCCAGCAGGTCGGCCAGTCGGGTGGGCAGCTGCAGCTCGATCTCCTCGGTCACGGCGCCGGGGGAGACCGCGCCAACGGCCTCGCCAACAGCTGCGCCAGAGGCCTCGGCGGTGGGTAGCGAGGGGGCGGTGAGCCGCTCCAGGGCCCAGCGGGCGAACCACCGGGCGCCGGCCTCGAAGCGGTTGGGCGCTGGCTCGCGCACCAGGCCGTTGACCAGCAGCTGGTCGAGGGCGCGCTCCACCCGATCCACGTCGCCGCCGAACACCTCGATGGCGGTGTGTTTCTTGAAGCGGTCGCGGGACGCCATGACCTCGCCGTACAGGCGCCGCGCGTCGCCGTTGCAGGCGTTCCACCAGCGCTGGAAGTCACCGCGTCGCTCGCGCAAGAACTGCTGGCCGATGCGGTCCAGGGCGTCCGCGTCGGGATCGCCGTCGAGCTCCCAGAGGCGGCACAGGGCGTACTGGGTGAGGTACGGGTGGCCTCCCACCGCCGCGAGGAGCCGCTCCTCGACGCCGTGGGGCAGGCCGTCGGGGAAGCCCACACGGATCAGATCGCGGAGGTCGTCGTCCTCCACCAGGCCCATCTCGATGAGGGTCACGACGTTGTAAAACGGCGATCCGGCGGTGTTCCACAGGTCCACGCTGGACAGGGTGCCGGCGATCATCACGTTGATCCGCTGGCGCAGGTCGCTCTGGCTGATCAGGAAACGGTGGTTGGTGAAGAAGTGCTTGGACCAGTCGTGCTGACGCAGCTCGTCCACCTCGTCGAGGAGGATGAACAGCTGGAAGCTCGCGTCGCCGGCCATGGCGCGCTTGAGGGCGGACACGAAGTGGTCGAAGGCGAAGTCCTCGGCCACGTCACCGCGGCGCAGCTCGGCCACGGCCGCGCGCAGCTCCTCGGCCACCTCGCCGCGCAGCCGCTGCTCCAGCTCGTCGAGCACGGCCGCGAAGATGGCGCTGCGGCTGAGGCAGCCGAACTGCTGGGCGCTGAGGAACACCGGCACCACCCGCCGCCCGGCCGCGGTCTCGGGCTGGTCGGCCAGGGCGCGGCGGACCTGGGCGAAAAGGGACGTCTTGCCGATGCGCGTGCCGCCCAGCACGGCGAAGGACTCGCCGCGGCGGGCGCGGTTGGCGATGTCGCGCACCATGTCCCAGCGGCCCACGAACAGCTCGGGCCGGTCCTCGGGCTGGTCGTACCGATAGGGCGGAGGGCCTGTGCGGGTCATGCCTCGATGTCCAGGCGGCGCACGCGGATGTAGGTGCGGAAGAGGCGCATGGTGAAGCGGTACTGGTCTCCGCGGCGGTGCAGGATCGTGTACTGCTCGAGGTTCTGCAGCTCCCGGTCGAACGCGTCCGCGTCGGGGAACTGGCGGGCGGTGCGTTGCTGGATCTCCGAGCGGGTGATGGCGCCCTCCTCGTCTGCGGCGACGGTGTCCAGGATAGCCCGCTGCCCTGCGTTGAGATAGAAGCTGAGGATCTCGCTGAAGTAGCCCTTCTTCAGCGTCAGGTAGCTCTCCGTGGCGGTGCGCACCGTCTGGGAGTGGATGGTGGCGGGGCGGGCGTCGCCGGCGACCTTGGCGGTCTCGGAGCACAGCTGGCGGCAGACCATGGGGTGGCCGCCGCTGAGGTCGTACAGGGTGGCCAGGGCCGAGTCGGTGAAGCTCAGGCCCATCCCGGCGCCCAGCGTCGAGACCATCTCCAGGGTCTCCGACGAGCTCAGCGGACCCACGTACAGCTCGGACAGGTACTGGAAGATCGGGTTGTCGCGGCCGCCCCAGTGGCCCTGCAGGCACAGACGGGCGTCCGCGCCGACGACGGCGAAGCCGAACACGTCGCGGAAGTCGGTCTGGTGCAGGCCGCGCAGCAGGCGGAAGAACGTGTCGTAGTGGTCGAAGCCGGGGTGGAAGTCGCCGCGGTCCAGTTCGTGGGGGATCAGGTGCTCGATCTCGTCGACGAGGAAGAACAGCGTGGTGATGGACGTGGTCTCGAGGATGGCCCGGCGCAGGGTGCGCAGGTTCTGCTCCAGCCCGGTCATGGCGTCGTCGGCGGGATCGATGGGCGGCAGTTCGGGCGCGGCGATGTGCGGGAACTTGGCCCGCCAGTCCTCGAGGGCGCGCTCGCACAGGAGCTGGGCCAGGGAGACGCAGGACGCCGCGGCCACCTCCTGCAGGTCCACCATGGCCACCACCGAGTCGGAGAGGTGGGTGCGCAGGCGGTGGGCCAGGGAGGTCTTGCCCATCTTGCGGATACCGAACAGGCCGAAGACCTCGCCGCGGTGCACCTTGCGCACCAGGGTGCGCAGCACCTGGCCGCGTCCGAAGAACTCGGCCGGGTCGAGGACGGGGTCCTTCTTGTCGAACAGGTCCTCGCCCAGCAGCCACTGGGACCGCAGCTGGGTGAGCATGGACCGGGTGCGGAACTCGGCCACGGCGTCGCGCAGGGTGCGCTCCTCCAGGGGCAGCATGTGCAGGTCCGGCCGCTCGATCATGGAGGTCATGATCAGCTCGGTCGTGCCGGCGCTGGGGCGGCCGGCGCTGACGAGGATGGCCAGGCCGCCGCGGCTGTGGCGGCCCAGATTCCGGCGAAAGTCCAGGACGTCCTCGGGGGTGGGGGCACGCTGGAGGTAGATGCGCACGCGGGCGTGGTCCAGCTCCTGCCACCAGCCCTCCAGCTCCTCGCGGGGGTGGGCGAAGATCAGCTCCACGAACCCGTCCCGGGTCTGCTGGACCGGCCGCGCATCCAGCCCCAGGGACGCGGCTAGCAGCTCGACGACCTGGTAGGTCTCCAGGTCCTGTACCAGCGTCACGGCGTAGCGGGCGGCGAACGAGCGCGTCTCGGGGATCTCGAAGGCGCGCTGCAGGGACAACAGCGCCAGGGCGTGCCGGCCGAGCTTGCCGTGGATCCCGGTCAGGGCCAGCCAGAGGAAGCCGTCGGTGGGGTTGCGGCGCGCGTACTCCTCGAAGGCCGCCTCCACGGCCTTGAGGTACGGCACGGACTCGTCCACGGCGTCCGCCGCGGCCAGCAGCTGCTCGCGGCAATCCTTGTCCTCGAGCATCTCGGCGATGGCCGAGGTGACCACGGCCACCGAGGGGACGGTGGTGGCCTCGTAGAACTCGTGCATGCGCTCGGCGATCATCGGCGCGAGGTCGGGCCGCCGCTCGGCCACCTTGAGCAGGGCCGGGTACAGGTACAGCACGCCCCCCTGGGGTGGCGTGGCCCAGATGATGTGCTCCTCGAGATCGGTCTCCAGCAGGGCGTCGGTGAGGCAGTCCACCGCTTCGGGGGTGGGGTTGTCGGCCACGGCCTGCTCGGCGTACTCGATGGCCATCCCGGCGTTGCCGGCGGCCATCTCCGTGCGCGCCAGGGTGACGAGGAAGCGCAGGCGCGGATCGGGCGCGTCCAGGGTGGAACGGTAGAGTTCCCAGGCCGTGTCGTCGCGGCGCCCGCGCTGGGCGTAGGCCAGGGCGAGCAGGGGGCGCAGCGGCGTCTCGGGGCGGTCGGTGAGGAGGCCTTCCAGCCGCTCGTACAGGTCCTCCTCCACCAGCCCCAGGGACCGCTGGGCTTCCAGCAGGCTCACCACCTGCCCGGGGGACAGGGCCGTCGCCTCGTCGAGCTCCAGGAGGGTGTCGCGCACGGCCTGGACGTCGCCGACGCGCGTGGCGGACTCGAATATGTGCTGGAGCACCTGGGGATCGCGGGGCCACTGGGCCTGGGCGCGCCGCAGGATCTCCTGTTCCTCGCGCAGGTTGCCCTCCCGGTGGTGGATGTCGGCGATGCGCAGGTAGGACTTCTTCCACCGCGGCAGCACCGTGGCCAGGTAGGTGTAGGCGGCGAGGGCGAGGCGGGGCTTGCCCACGGCCAGGAAGAAGTCGCCCTGCACCAGCACGATCAGCACCAGGGCCAGGGCCATGACCGCGGCCAGGCCGAGTCCGCGCAGGAATCGCTGGAAGGACCGGCCCTGGGCGCGCTTGCCGGCGACGAACTCCAGCAGCTGTTCGGCCTGCTCGTGGCCAGGCTCCAGGGCCAGGACAACCCCGCAGGCCGCCTCGGCCGCGTCCCAGTCGTGCTCGCCGACGGCGAACTGGCAGCGGTCGAACTCGCCTTCCAGCCGCGGCTGCCCGGCCGCGAGGCGGGCCCATGCGCGGCGACTGCGCAGATCCCAGTCGTCGGGGTAGAAGCGCAGCGCCGCGGTGGTCAGCAGCAGCACGTCGCGGGCGTAGCGGTCGGTCAGGGGGCGCTGCAGGGACAGGGCGCGCAGCTGGCGTCCGATGGCGTCGGTCCAGCGGCGGACCACGGAGGCGTCGTCCACCAGTACTTGCTGAGCGCGGAACAGGTACAGCTCGCCCTGGCGGTAGTTGCCGCCGGCGAGCAGGCGGTCGCCGATGACGAAGTAGGCGGTGGCCATCACCGCTTCGTCGTGCGGCCGACACTCGGTCGTGCGGTCGGTCAGCAGGTCCGCGAGCTCCTCGCGATCCACCTCGCAGGCCTCGCGGTCCGTGGCGGGGACGCGCTCGCGGCAGTCCCGCGACACGTCCACCAGCAGCTCGGTGATGCGGGGACCCCAGGTGCTGTCCTCGACGGCGTCCGCCTCCGCGCACGACGGCAGCAGCAGCAGCGCGGCGAACAGGGGATCGTCGGGGAGGCCGGCAGACTTCTGGGCGAGACCCGGCGTGGGGCCGAGGGCGACGAGCAGTGCCGTTGTGACGAGGAGGCGCTTGATGCCCACGGGTCCTATGGTACGGGCGCGGGAGGAGGGGGGTCAACGCGGGGGAAAGGGTCGACGGTTGACGGTCGACGGTCGACGGTTTTGGTCGACGGTTTGGGGGTCGACGGTTGTGGCTGATCGGGGGGAGGGGCTGAGTGTCGACTGTCGACTGTCGACTGTCGGCCGCCGCCCGGGAGGGGTGGAGGATCGGATGGGAGTTACCCGGGGAACAGGTTGAAGGGGTAGGCGATCTCGTAGGTATCGCCGGTGGCGGGGAAGGTCCAGCGGCGGATCTTGGTGGCGATGGAGGTGCCGAGCTCACGGCTTCCGGTGGTGTTCCGCTCCACCAGGACCTGGTCCACGCTGCCGTCCGGATTGACCACGATCAGCACCTCGATGGTGCCCTGCAGCTCGGGATCGGCCTTGAGGTAGCGCTCGTAGGTGCTCTGAATGCGGCCCTTGTGCTTCTCGACCACGGCCGTGACCGAGCCCACCTCGACGCCCGGGTCCACGAAGGGGGTCTCGGGCTCGAAGATGGGCGTGACCTCGTGCTGGTCGCGCTGCCCCGCGCCGGTGTCGCCGCTGGAGAAACCGTCGGTGAACGTCTGGGTGCGCGCCTCGCCCTCGCCGCCGCCGTTGTGGCGGGTGCCGCCGGGCATGTCCGAGAGGCTGGCGTGGCGGATCTCGCGCTCGGCACCGAAGGCCTCGTCGAGGTCGCCGGCCAGGCCGTCGAGCTCCACCAGCCCGTCCAGGGCGGTGGTGCCGTTGTTGTTGTGGGAGTTGGTCGTCAGCAGCAGGGCGGCGAGCCCCTCGCCCCGCAGCTGGGCCTCGCGCTCTGCGCGGATCTCCTCGGCCGTCCGGGTGTCCACAGGCTCGTCGGAGCCCTCGCCACCGGGCGAGCCAGCCTCGCTATCGTCGGCCAGCGCGTCGCCGCCGTCGTCGGGCTCGTCCCGGGTCGGCAGGATCTCGTCGATCTCGGGGCCGTCCTCGATCTCGAGATCCTCGGGGTCCTCCATGGTCTCGTTGGGGAACCACACGTCGGCGATGCGCTCCGGGATCTGGTCGATGTTGACCTTGCCCGGGGGCGGCTGGGACTCGAGGTACAGGTAGCCCGCGATGTTGACGACGAACGAGAACACCACGAAGCAGGTGAACACCCAGTCCACCTGGCCGAAGCTCAGGGGGCTGAAGTTCACCACGACCCGGCGCGGCTCGGGGGGCGCCTGGACGAACTGGAACAGGACGGTGACGTCCCCCACCTGGATCTTGCCGCGGTTGGACGGCGAGAGCCTGACCAGACGCTGGCCGCGGTGTCGCCGGGCGCTGGCGGCCAGCTGCTCGAGGGGGCGCACGGCCCCGTCGGTGAACACCTTGCCGCGCATGCGCTCGTCGATGGCGAGGTAGTAACCGTCCGGTCGGGCCACGAAGAGCTTGTGACTCGCCGGCAGGTGGGACGGGGGTAGCACGAACGTGTTGCGTTCGGACTCTCCCACGGTCACGTCCCGGCCGACGCGGATCAGGCGCTCGTCGACGATTCGCGGTCCCCGGATGATGCCGATGCGCAGGACCTTGTTCGCGGGACCCCGGGGCTTGCGGCCTCGCCTGCCCAGGAGCTGTGAAATCCGAGTGGCCATCTTGTTCCCCTTTCCGTCGTATCTACCGCCGTGGCGGTTTGCCGGGCTCGTCTTGGGGACTTTGCACGGGGCGGGCCAACTTCGATGAACTCAATGAAAACAGGGGGTTGAGAGATCGCTGTTTCCGGGAGTGTCCGGAATCGCGGACACCCCTCTCGGCCCGGATGTCTGGCGCTGCGGACAGGGTGGACGGGGAACCTGTGTTGCGCTGCAACATTTGATCTTGACCGATTGTGCGAACGCACATAGAGTGCCTCGGGTACGGGCCGACGCGTGTCCGGGAGGAGAGCGAGATGATCCACGGCAACTGGCTGCAAAGGTGGGCGGCGTACTCGCCGGACAAGGCTGCCGTCGTCGAGCTGGAGACGGGGCGTTCGGTGAGCTATGCGCAGCTCGACGCTCGCGCCGACCGGGCGGCGGCGATGCTGCGGGATCGATACGGCGTCCGTCGCGGGGACCGCGTGGCCGTGCTGGGGGCCAACCGCGTCGAGCAGATCGAGCTCTATTTCGCAGTTGCAAAACTCGGCGCCGTGCTGGTGCCGGTGAACTGGCGCCTGACCGCGAGCGAGGTGGCCTACGTGCTGGGGAACAGCACACCGGCGCTGCTGGTGTTCGGCGAGGACGTGGCGGCCACCGTGGCCGAGCTCGGCAGGGGGCTGTGGCAGGGCGAGACCCTGGCGTTCGACCCGGCCGACGGCGAACAGGTGTACGAAGCGGCCCTCGCCGCGGCGCCCGGAGAGCCGGTCGCCACCGAGGACATCGTCGAGGACACCCCGGTGATGCTGCTGTACACGAGCGGCACCACGGGCCGTCCCAAAGGCGCGGTGCTCACCCATGGCACCGTCACCTGGAATGCCATCAACACGGCAGCGGGCTGGGACCTGCACCACGACGACGTGACCATCAGCCACACGCCGCTGTTCCACACGGGCGGCTGGAACGTGCTGACCCTGCCGCTGCTGCACCGCGGCGGCACCGTGGTGCTGACCCGCGCCTTCGACGCCGGCGCCACCCTCGACGCGGTGGGGCGTCACGGCGTCACGGTGCTGTTCGCCGTGCCCACCATGTTCCAGATGATGCTCGACAGCGACCGCCTGGCCGCGGCGGACCTGGGCACCGTACGGTTCTTCATCAGCGGCGGCGCCGCCTGCCCGGTGCCGCTGATCGAGGCCTTCCAGGCGCGCGGCGTGGTGTTCAAGCAAGGCTACGGGCTCACCGAGGTGGGCCCGAATTGCTTCGTGCTGCACGAGCGCGACGCGGTGCGCAAGGCCGGGTCCGTGGGCTTCCCCACGCTGCACCTGGACACGCGGCTGGTGGATGCGGAAGGCCGCGAGGCGGGCGTGGGCGAGGTGGGCGAGCTGCAGCTGCGCGGACCCACCGTGTGTGCCGGTTACTGGGGCAACCCCGACGCCACGGCCGAGGCCATCGGCCCGGACGGTTGGTTCGCCACCGGCGACCTGTTCCGCCGGGACGCCGAGGGCTACCACTACGTGGTGGGCCGGCTCAAGGAGATGTTCATCAGCGGCGGCGAGAACATCTACCCCGCCGAGGTGGAAAGGGTGCTATACGACTTCCCCGCGGTGATCGAGGCGGCGGTGGTGCCGCGGCCCGACGACCGCTGGGGCGAGGTGGGCCACGCGTTCGTGGCGCTGGCCGCGGACGAGGGGTCCGTGGACGCTGGCGAGATCCTGGCCGCGTGCGGGCGGAACCTGGCGCGGTACAAGGTGCCCAAGGCGCTGACCGTGCTGGACGAGCTGCCCAAGGGCTCGTCGGGCAAGATCCTCAAGCGCGAGCTGCAGGATCGGGCGCTGGCCGAGCTGGGGGGGATGGAGCGATGAGGAGCGGACCGTTGGGCCAAGACGACAAGCGCGATCCCGTTCGCGAGATGACCGACTTCTGGGCCGACGCGGCCAGGGGGTACGCGGACGCGTTCCAGGCCTTCTGGGACGCGGCGACCCCCCGCCCGGCCGCCGACGGCGATCCCGTCGCGGCGGTGGACCAGATGACCGAGCAGTGGCAGCGCGGGCTGACGACCCTGACGTCGCTGCAGCTGCGGTTCGTCGAGGGGTTGCTCGCCGACGCCCCCGACACCCTCACCGATCGCCTCGACGCGGCCACCTTCGGCCAGCTGCAGCGCATGGCCTCCGCCCGCTGGGAGGAGGAGATGCAGCGCGCGTCCGAGGCCCCCGCCGAGCTCGCCGGTCTCGGCCAGCAGCCCGACACGGAGCGCGTGGGCCGGCTGTGGGAGGGCATGTGGGGGGAGGTCCTGCGGGATCTCGAGGCCATGCCCGGCGACGCGTTCCAGGTGAACCTGCAGCCCCTGGCCCAGGCCTGGGGCAAGGTGATGGCCGGCGACCCCGACCCGGACGCGCGGCGCCTGGTCGAGCGGTTCGTGGACTCCGCCGCGGTCAAGGCGCGCTGGGGCAGCGAGTACTACGCCGATCCCGACGCCACCGAGGTGGGACAGACCCCGCGCGAGTGCGTGTACGAGCGCGGTTCCATCAAGCTGTATCGCTACCATGCGCCCGACGCCGTGGAGCCGGCCGCCGACGCCGAGCCGGTGCTGCTGGTCTACTCGGTGATCAACAAGCCGTACATCCTCGACCTGGTGCCCGGCTACAGCTTCGTCGAGCACCTGCTGGGTCAGGGCCTGGACGTCTACCTCATCGACTGGGGAGAGACCACGCCGGGCGACCGCGAGACCACCCTGGACAGCTACGTGGACCCCGGCATCCGCGGCTGCGTGGACGCCATCCGCGCGCGCACCGGCGCCGAGAGGGTGTCCCTGTTCGGGCACTGCATCGGCGGCAACCTGGCGCTGATGTACGCCGCGCTGTACCCCCAGGACGTGGCGCGGATCGTCATCCTGACCACGCCGATCACCCGCGCCGAGGGCGGCGTGGTGGCCCTGTGGACGGACCCCGACGTGTTCCCGGTGGACGCCATCGTCGACGCGTACGGCCACATGCCCGCCAAGCTGATCCGGTACACCTTCATGGCCATCAAGCCGTACTACGAGGTCATGAAGTTCAAGATGTTCCTCGAGAACCTGGGCAACGACGCGGTGATGGACCTGTTCTACCCGGTGGACCGCTGGGCCAACGAGAACGTGGACATCCCCGGCGACGTGTTCCGCAAGTTCATTGCCGAGGTGTTCCACGAGGACCGCTTCAGTCGCGGTGAGACCCGGATCAACGGCCGCAAGGTGGACCTGAAGAAGATCACGTGCCCTCTGATGAACCTGGCTGCGACGAACGACTGGATCGTGCCCAGACCGTCGGCGGAGATCCTCGGCGAGCTGGTGGGCAGCGAGGACAACCGCTTCGTGCCCATCGAGGGCTCCCACGTGGGGATCATGATCGACCCGCGCAGCCGCACCCACTGGACCACCATGAGCGACTTCCTCGGCGGCGGGGAGGGCGAGTGAGCCGCGGCTGGGCCCTGATCGCCGCCGCGGCCCTGCTGGGCTGCGACGCCAACTTCTACGAGGACCCCGTGGACGACGGACGGCGGGAGTGGGGCGGGCAGGACCTGCCCGCGGCGCCGTGTGTGGGCGACGGCGACGGCGTCGTGGCGTTCGACGAGGTGATGGTGGACCCGACCGCCGCCATCCTCGCCGCGTACGTGGTCAATCGACCCGACACCTCGGTGGTCGTCGCCGGGGAGGCGTGGGACCTGTCCGGCGTCGATGTGGAGCAGGACGAGGTGGTGTCCGTCGGTCCGGCGTCCCTGGCGGGCCGCTGGTACGCCGATCACTTCCCGGCCGACGCGTTCGACGCGCTCCTGGACGCGCCCAGCGGGATGATGGGCGTGTACCGCCTCGACGAGGGAGAGTCCGCCCTGATGCTGCTGGGCATCGCCGCGCAGGAGGTGGGCGACTACCTGGTGTACGACCCGCCGGTGCCCATGCTGCGCTTCCCCCTCGCCGACGGCGACGCCTGGTCCGCGGACGACGCGACGGCCGAGGGCAGCGTCGGCGGCGAGACCTACCCGCAGGACCTCGGCATCGACGGGGTGGTGACGCTGGTGCACACCTACGCCATGGAGGTGGACGGTGAGGGCACCGTGGACCTGCCCATCGGCGCTATCGACGCACTGCGCGTGCGGGTGGAGCATCGCCAGGAGGCCCACAACAGCGTCGCCGGGCTCGTGGCCGCCGACAGCAGCCGCGCCACCCTGTTCGTGGCCGAGTGCCTGGGGACCGTGGCCCGGCTGCGCAGCCTGCCCGACGAGGTCGATCCCGACTTCTCCGAGGCGACCGAGGTGCTGCGCCTGGGGTTCGACGAGGAGCTGATGCCGTGAGAGCCGCCGCTGCCGCCCCGATCCTGTTGATCCTGGCCCTGTCCGGGTGCGCGCTGCGCTACCAGGAGTCGACCCTGGACTACTCTGCCGAGCCGGGCTCGGTGTTGCAGGTGGGCGACGCCGAGATCCACTACCTGGTGGAGGGGCCTGCCGACGGCGAGCCGGTGGTGTTGATCCACGGCTTCGGGTCTTCCCTGCATACCTGGGACCTGCTGGCGCCGGCGCTGACCGACCGCCACCTCGTGGTGCGGCTCGACCTCAAGGGCTTCGGCCGATCCAGCAAGTACGAGGGAGACTACTCCCCCGCCGCCCAGGCCGAGGTGGTGCTGGCGTTGATGGACCACCTGGGGATCGAGCAGGCCCACCTGGTGGCCCACTCCATGGGAACGCTGGTGGCGCTGGTGGTGACCCTGGAGGCCCCGCAGCGGGTCGATCGCCTCGTGCTCACGGGCGCGTGGGTCTACGACGAGCAGTTGCCGTGGTCGCTGCGGTCGTCGCGCACGCCGGGGATGGGCGAGACCATCTTCGGGCTGTGGTACGCCGAGAACCTCGAGTGGCGCTTCGGCCTGAGCTTCCACGATCCGGACCGCTGGATCACCGAGGACATGCTGCTGCGCGCCCAGCAGACGTTGAAACAGCCCGGCGCCCGGGCCGCGGCGCTGGCGACCATCCGGGCGCTGGACATGCCGCGGTGGGAGACCCGCTACGGCGAGATCGAGTCCCCCGCGCTGCTGATCTATGGCCGCGACGACCAGGTGGCGCTGCCCGCGTATGGTGAGCAGCTGGCCGCCCAGCTGCCCCACGCCGAGCTGGACGTGGTGGCGCGCTGCGGTCACTTCCCCATGCTGGAGGTGGCGCCGTACTACACCCGCACCGTGCGCCGCTTCCTGGCCGGGGAGGCGCCATGAGGTGGACGCTGCTGATCGCGGCGCTGTTCGCGGTCCCGTGGACCGTCGCCGCCGAGGAACGCCCGCGCCGCGTCGAGACCCCCGAGTGGGTCACCCTGGACGGCTACCTGCGCGGTCGCGCGGGCCTGTTCGTCAACCACGACCTGGACCGGGGCTCCACCCCCACCACGGGCGAGCCGTTCTTCCCCATCCCTCCGTCGGGCGGACAGGTGGTCGGGTCCGTGGACATGCGGCTGCGCCTGGACCTGGGCATCCACATCGGCGACGTGGTCACCGTGCACGCCCGGGCCGACGCCCTGGACAACGTGGTGGCTGGCTCCACACCGGAGGGATTCCCCCGGACCCGCTGGACCCCCATGGCCTGGGCGAGCACCGGCCAGCAGGCGCCGGCAGCCGGAACCAACGCGTTCACCGACTCGATCCGGCTCAAGCGGGCCTGGGGCGAGGTGTTCACGCCGATCGGGATCCTCGTCGTGGGCCGCATGGGGCTGCCCCAGTGGGGTCTCGGCGTCGTGGCCGCGGGCAGCGACGGCCTGGACCACGACTTCGACGACGACGTGGACCGCGTCGGCTTCGTCACCTCGTTCCGCGAGCACTTCGTCGGCGTGAGCTTCGACCTGGACGCGGTGGGCCCCACGTCCGCCAGCGGCTGGGGCGGCGAGACCCGCGGCCGCGCCATCGACCTGGAGTTCAAGGACAACGTCTACACCGTCAGCGCGGCGCTGGGCCGGCAGCACAGCCCCGAGGCGCTGGCCCGCCGCAAGACCTGGGGCCGCACCACCTTCGACTACGGCGTGTACGTGACGTATCGCTGGCAGCAGGCCGAGTTCCCGGCGTTCTACATGCAGGGGATCGAGGGCGAGAACGGCGAGTGGACCACCGAGGACGCGGTGGAGCGGGGCGTCAAGGCCCTGGCCGTGGACCTGTGGCTCAAGGTGCAGAGCCGGCGGGTGAGGGCCGAGCTGGAGCTGGTCTACCTCCGCGGCCGCGTGGGCAACGCCTCCATGGACGCGGGTGTGGAGCTGCCCCCCATCAGCTCGTCGCAGTTCGGCGGCGCCGCGCAGGTCGAGATCGAGGCCGTGCCGCGCAAGGTGGACGTGCAGATCGAGGTCGGCCTGGCGTCGGGTGATCCCGCCCCCGGTCTGGGCGTGGCCCCGCCGCTGGATCAGGTGTCGAGCCAGCCCGGCGACCTCGACGGCCCCCAGTTCTCCCTGGACGACGACCTGTCCATCGACAACTTCCGCTTCCACCCCAACCACGTGGTGGATGTGGTGTTCTTCCGCCAGATCGTCGGCACCGTCACCGACGCCCTGTACACCCGCGCCGAGCTGAAGCTGCACCCCTCGCCCACCTTCACGTTGGGCCTGGCGGGCATCCCGTCCATGGCCGTGCAGGCCTCCTCCACCCCGTCGGGGCACCGCTTCTACGGCTTCGAGGTGGACCTGCACGCGCGGTGGCGGCCCGTGCCCGGGTTCGAGGTGTGGGGGGATCTGGGTGTCTTCTTCCCGGGCGGCGGCCTGGACAATTCTGCGGCCAAGCTGGACGCGAAGCCGGCCGTCGGATCGCACCTGATGGTCGCATTCCCGTTCTAGGAGGAGGAGAGATGCCCCCCATGCTCCTCGTTCCGACGGTCCCCCGTCGGAACGTCTTCTTGGGCGCTCTGCGCCCTCTTCTCCTCGCTCTCCTCGTCTCCGGGTGCGGCACCTCCGTCCCGGCCGACGATCCCGGCGAGCCCCCCCTGCCCGAGTGCACCGCGGATCTCGACGGCGTGATGACGCTGGACGAGATGCCCGTCGTCACCGGCCTCGAGGTCCGCTACGCCCGCAACACCCCCGGCGAGCCGGTGGAGGTGGACGTGGACGGCGAGCTCGCCACCGACGGCGGCCGCCTGTGGGACTTCTCCGACGGCCCGGCCGACGTGGGCGCCACGCTGGTGCTACAGGACCCGGCCGAGCTGTCGGGCGCAGGTCTGTTCCCCGACGCCACCTACGCCGCCCCCATGCTGGTGGAGTCCCCCGATCTGCTGGGCTGGTTCCGCCTCGACGACGGCGACGAGCCCACCCTGTCCATGCTGGGCATGGCCACCCGCGACGAGGTCGATCCGGCCAGCCGGACCGTCGTGGTCTACGACGAGCCGCTCGTGCTGTATCGCTACCCCTTCGGCGTGGGTGACGCCTGGGAGCAGACCGTCACCTACCGCGACGCCCTGGCCTACGGCATCCCCAACCAGGGCTCCGAACACTACCGCTTCGACGTGGACGCCCACGGCACGGTGCGCCTCCCCGGCGGCGTCGAGGTCTCCGACGTGCTGCGCGTGCGCGTCCAGGTGGTCCAGACCCTGGCCCTGGCCGCGGGGCAGCACACCCAGACCTTCCATCAGCTGATCTGGGTGCGCCCGTGCTTCGGTGAGCTCGCGAGAGTGGTGGGCACCGATCCGGAGTTCAGCACCGCAGACGAACTCCGGCGGTACTATCCCTGATCGACCATTATCGGGCCCGATAACCGCCCCCTCGGTTCCCTGGACCTCCCGGCCTCGAAGCAGGAACATCTGTCCGAGGGAGGGGAGCATGGCAGCGTTTCGATCCACGTTCATCGGCGGCTGCGGCCGGAGCGGCACGACCTGGGTGGTGGATGTCCTGGGACTGCATCCCGCGCTCAGCCCCATCTATGAGACCGACTTCGTGCTCGCGGTGGCCTGTGCGATCTGCGAGGGGCAGCCGCGCGAGGAGATCCTGGGCTACATGGAGGCGTGGTGCCGGGATTTACCCCACCGGCCCCACAGCAAACGGTCGTACGAGCGTTACGTGCACGGCCCGCACCACGTGCTGTTCGACAGGGGCGAGGGGATGGACGCGACCCGGGTGCTGCTCGACCGGCTCGGCCGTGGGGAGGGAGGTGCGGCCCCCTTCCGCGACTTCGTCGAGCAGCTGTTCGGCCGCCACGCCGAACGCGACGGCAAGCCACACTGGATCAACAAGACGCCGAGCTACGTCCTCGATCTGGACCTGCTGCAGCAGGTCTTCG
>CAZLEO010000211.1:0-12439 GCA_964558555.1 uncultured Rickettsiales bacterium
CTTCGTGTGATCTTCTCATCCGCCATGTCAGGTGTTTGAGTTGGCCGATCTGTTCGTCTGAGCGACAAATCCGCCATGTCAGGTGTTTGAGTTGGGGATTTTGCACCTTTGAGGCGGTGATCTCCGTCGTGTGCCGGTCGGTCCGGGCCCGCGCTTTGCCCCTTTCTTCACAAGAAACCTACAAACAGGTATGTATTCTCGTGTCAAGATCATACAATCAAGTATGAACAAGGAGGCGGTGGGAGATGAGCGGACCGGATCCGAAGGATGGCGACCGGGGATTCCACGTGCTGGTGGGGGTGGGGACGGTGGTGGCGGTGGTGGTGCTGGCGGTGGCGTTCAGTGCGCCGCTGCCGGTCGAGAAGGAGGTGCGGTACATCCCGGATCGGTTCGCGGAGGTCCTGTTCATGGAGCCGGAGCCGGAGAGCGTGGGAACGGCCGGATACGTGGACGCGGGAGAGGGTGCGAGGGCCAAGGGGGAGGAGGGGAAGGCGGGGCAGCGGATGGCGCGGGGTACCGCCCTGGCTCGCAAGCGCAAGGACGACGGGGGGCCGCAGGACATGGCGCGGGCCCAGATGGACAAGCAGATCGCCGAGAACGCGGGTGTCCTGGCCGATCTGGAGCAGTCGGGATTGGCGGCCATGCTGCAGGCGACGGCGCCGACGTCTGGTGGCCTCATCGGCTCCCATTTCGGCAACCAGTACGGAGCGGGTGGGCTGGGTTCACGCGGTTCGGGTGTGGTGGCGCGGCCCGCGGACCTGCTGACGGGGGAGGGCGGCGGCTACGGAGAGATGAACCTGGACGACCTGGACCTCGGGCACGCCGGCTTCGGCGGCGGGCTCGAGGCTCTGGGAACGAGACGGAGGGGCGGCGCCGGTGTGCGGACTCACCTCGGCCGAAAGGCCGGCGCCGCCCTCTCCATCGGGGATCCGATCATCCTCGGGGCGCTGGACAGGTCGGTGATCGAGGGGGTGATCCAGCGGCACCAGCACCAGTTCCAGTACTGCTACCAGAAGGAGCTGAACAAGCAGCCGGGGTTGCGGGGCCGGGTGGTGACGAAGTTCGTCATCGGGACGGACGGGAACGTGACCACGGCGAGAACCCACGCCACGAGCGTGGCCCACGCGGTGGTGGAGGACTGCCTGGCGAGACGGATGGAGCAGATGAGCTTCCCCGCCCCCAAGGGCGGCGGGATCGTGATCGTCGAGTACCCCTTCGACCTGGATGATGGGACCGCGGCAGGGACCGATCACGAGCGCCGGCCCGATCGGTACGCGTTCCCGCCGGCATCGACGAACGCGCGGGCGTTCGTGGTGGACGAGCCTGCGCCGCGCTCGCAGCCCGTCCAGGCCTTCCTGGATCGCTACTCTACCCTCGACGAGCTGACGTTCAAGGACCCCAGCGGGTACTGGGCGAACACATACGTGCCGGGTGATCCGACGCTGCGGCTGCTACGCAGCCGGCTGACCGAGTTCGACCGAGACGACCTGCACGACCTGACTGCAGGCGACCCCCACCTGGACGACTTGGCGCAGCAGGGCCGCCAGCCGTTCGATCCGCCCCAGAACGCGGCGATGGCGGTGTTCCTGCACGCGAGCGAGCCGGGGGTGGAGGAGCGCACGCGGATGGTGGTGCAGGTGGGGCTGCAGGGGACGCAGCGGCACGCGGGCCGGCGGCCGGCCATGAACGTGGCGGTGGTGCTGGACGTGCACGAGGGGCTGTCGGAGGACGACGGCGCGTGCATGCGGGCGCTGCTGGAGGCGCTGGCGCAGGAGCGGGACATCGCGGATCGGTTCGCGGTGGTGGTGGCGGGCGCGCCGGGCGGAGTGATCGTGGCGCCGGAGGAGTTCCGGTACGGGCCGCTGACGGTGGCGGGGCAGCAGCTGTTCGGCGACGAGCCGGCCGCCGAGGGGCCGACCCTGGACCTGCCCGCCGCGCTGGCGGAGGCGGTGGCGCTGGTGGCGGACGAGGAGGCCTCGCCGCTGGGGAGCAGCGCCGTGGTGCTGGTGACCGCGCGGTCGCTGGCCGTGGACCTCGACACGCTGGTGACCGCGGTGCACACGTCGGCGGTGGGCGGTACGCCCACGTCGGTGGTGGGTGTGGGCGGCGGCGTGCGGGAGTCGGAGCTGGACCGGCTGGTGCTGGCGGGGCAGGGCAACCGGCGGCTGATGCAGCGGCCCGACGAGGCGGCGGACCTGGTGCAGCGGGAGCTGACCGCGGTGGGTCAGGCGGTGGCGCGGGCGGTGCGGCTGCGCATCCGGCTGGCGCCGGGGGTGGAGCTGGTGGACGTGCTGGGGTCGATGCCCCTGAGCGAGCTGGCCGCCCAGCAGGTGCGGGACGCGGAGCAGAGCCTGGACCAGCGGGTGGCGCGGGACCTGGGGATCGTGGCGGACCGCGGCGAGGACGAGGACGGGATCCAGATCGTGATCCCGACGTTCTACAGCGGCGACGCGCACGTGATCCTGCTGGACGTGGTGGTGCCGGGGCCGGGGCCGGTGGCGGACGTGACGGTGCGCTACAAGGACCTGGTGCACCTGCGCAACGGCGTGACGCGGGACACCCTGGACATCGGCCGGGAGCGGGTGGCGGCGGGGCCGCTGGAGCGCAACGTCACGCGCAACGTGCTGTCGTTCGAGCTGTCGGGTGTGCTGCGTCGGTCCAGCGTGTCGCTGGAGGCGGGGGACATGGCCGGCGCCGTGGCCCTGCTGCAGGGGCACCTGGGCCTGCTCGCGGCGTTCCACGACGAGGTGCCGGGCTTCCTCGGCGATCCCGATCTGCTCACGGACATCGCCATGCTCGACGAGTACCTGCGCGCGCTACCGCCGGGGCCGGCCCAGCCGACGCCGGGCAACTCACATCTGATCGCATCCATGCGGCTGGCAGGCCGCCTCAAGGTCCTGCCGCGCCCGCGATGGGACCTGGAGGGGTCATGAGAATCTTCGTCATCACGTTCGCCGTTGCACTCTTCGCCACGATCCCGGCCTGGGCCGAGGACGAACCGGGGGACGTCCGGCTCCCCCTCGATCAGTACAACGATCTGGTCGACAAGGCGGCCGCGCCGCAGACGGCCCCGGTGGCCGCGCCCGCGGACTTTGCGCTGGGCCGCGCCGACGTGTCGCTGCAGGTGACCCCGGGCGGGGGCGGCGCGCGGACGTCGGCGTCGGTGACGGTGCAGCTGCGGGCGGAGGTGTTCACCGACGAGTGGGTGCTGGTGCCGCTGCTGTCCGCGGGGACGGCGGTGAGCTCGGCCACGGTGTCCGGCTCGCCAGTGCAGCTGATCAGCTCCCCCGACGGCGTGGGGTGGAGCGTGCACAAGGCGGGCGTGTACGACGTCCAGCTGGTGTACTCGGTGGACGCGATGGCGTCGGCTCAGGGCGAATCCCTGGGCCTGCCCGTGCCTCGCGCCGCCGTGACCAACCTCACCGCGGTGCTGCCGGGCAGCGGCCTGGATGTTGCGGTGATCCCGTCGGCGGGCGCCACCACGTCGGGCGACGCCAGCTTCACCACGGTCAACGCCACCATCCCCTCCACCTCTGCGGTCCACCTGTCGTGGCGCCAGCCCATCGAGCAGGGCCACGCCGTGAGCCGGGCCACCTACTCGGGCCGGCTGGCCGGCGACGCGGTGATCTGGTCGGCGGAGCTGGACGTGGAGCTGTTCGGCGACGCCGGGGTGGAGCTGCAGCTGCTGCCGCGGACCATGACCCTGAGCGACGTGAAGGTGGACGGCCGGGACGCGACCATCACCGCCGGCGCCGAGCGGTTCGCCGCGGTGGTGCGGGGCGCGGGCGCCCACCAGGTGACCCTGGGCTTCGAGACCCCGGTCAGCCGGGAGGAGGGGCCGCCACGGGTGACCCTGTCCGTGCCCGAGATCCCGGTGTCGCGCTTCGAGCTGACCCTGCCGGGCCGCAAGGAGGTGTCGGTGCAGCCGGCGTCCAGCGTCACCCACACCCACCCGGGCAAGGGCACCGTGGCCGCGGTCAACGTGCCCCTGAGCGACCAGGTGATCCTGTCGTGGTCCGAGGCCGTGCCCGAGGAGGTGCGCGCGGAGCTGCGCACCAACGCCGACGTCTACCACGCGGTGCACGCGGAGGAGGGGGTGCTGTACGTGCACGCGATGATGGTCTACGAGGTCACGCGCGGCGAGACCAACCAGCTGGAGATCCAGATGCCGCCCGACGCGGTGGTCAACGACATCCGCTCCAGCGGCGGCGCCGTGGCCGAGTGGAGCCCGCGCCCTGGTGCGCCGGGCAAGCCCTACCCCGTTTCGGTCTTCCTGAACCGGCAGGTGAACGACCAGGTGGCCTTCGACGTGCTGTACGAGCGCAAGCTGGGCACGGGCGAGCGCGCCACCGATCCGGTGCAGGTGCCCCTGGTCAGCGCTTCGGACGTGAACCGTCAGCGGGGCATGGTGGCGCTGCTGGCGTCCAAGGAGTTCACCCTCAAGCCGTCCGAGGACGAGGCGGCGACGCGCGTGGGGGAGAACCAGCTGCCCGCGTTCGTGCGCGAGGCGGTGGACATGACCATCGCGCACACCTTCAAGTACGTGGAGCAGCCCCCGGCGCTGAAGGTGCAGCCGGCCGTACCGGAGCGGCGCGAGGGCAAGTTCGACGCCCAGGTGGACACGCTGGTGTCGCTGGGGGACGTGACCCTCAAGGGGGCGGCCAGCGTGGCCGTGGACGTGAAGTCCGGCGGCATCATGGAGCTGGAGCTGGCCCTGCCCGCGGGGATCAACCTGCTGGGCCTGAGCGCGCCCTCGCTGCGCGCCTACACCACCGAGGAGGCGGCGGACGGGGCCCAGGTGGTGGACGTGCAGTTCACCCAGGAGATGGATGGCCAGTTCCGCCTCGAGGTGGTGTACGAGCAGATCCTCGAAGAGGGGGCCACCGAGGTGATCGTACCCCTGGTGGCGGTGGCCGGCGCCGAGGTGGAGCAGGGGCGGATCGGTGTGGAGGCGCTCAGCGCCGTGGAGGTGCAGCCCTCGTCCATGGAGCACCTGTCCACCCTGGACACGGCCGAGCTGCCACAGCAGCTGATCCTGCGTACCACCAACCCGATCCTGCTGTCGTACAAGTACGTCCAGGCCAACCCGCCGGCCCGGCTGGGCCTGAGCATCGCGCGGCACCAGGAGATCGACGTGCAGCGGGCGACCATCGACCAGGCGGACTACCGCACCCTGGTCACCCGCGACGGCCTGGCCGTGACCACGGCCACCTTCACCGTGCGCAACAGCTCCCAGCAGTTCCTCAAGGTCTCGCTGCCGAAGGGGTCGGAGGTGTGGTCGGCGTTCGTGGACGGCCGGTCCGAGAAGCCGGCGCTGGTGGATGCCGAGGAGGGGGGCGACGAGCAGCAGATCCTGGTCAAGATCATCAACTCGGCCAAGGGCTTCCCGGTGGAGCTGATCTACGCCACGGACGTGGCCCGCATCGGCGCGGTGGGCAAGGTGCGCGGCACCCTGCCGCGGCCGGACATGGTGGTGACCAGGACCCACTGGGACGTGTACCTGCCCGCGGACGTGGCCTTTGGCGCGCCGCGGACCAACATGGAGGTCTCGGCCCTGGGCGAGCCGGTCACCGCCGAGGAGATGGCCCCGGCCGCGGTGGCCTCGTCCGGGGACACGCTTCGCATCGAGGTGCCCACCTCTGGGGTGCGCTACTCCTTCGACAAGCTCTACGCCAACCGATCCGACGAGGAGGCGTCCTTTGCGCTGCCCTACACGTCGGTGGGCGGCGTGCGGCTGGCCCGGCTGATGGGGCTGGGCGGCACGGCGGTGATCTGGCTCGGCGCGCTGCTGGGCGTCCACCGGCGACTGCCGCGGCGGCTGGCCGCAATGCTGGCCGGGCTCGGCGCGGTGCTGGTCGGCGTGTCGGTGATCTCGCTGGGGGGCGGGCTGACCCTGCCGCTGGTGGTCAGCGCCGTGATCGCGCTGGGGCTGGCGGCACGACCCGCCGTGACCCACCTGCGCGGCTGGAAAGGTGACGCGTCCGCGTCCGACCCGGTGACTACGCCGCCGGCCTGAAGGCGATGAGCACGAGGATCTCGGCGGAGCTGCCCACCAGGATCTCCTCGAACGTGTAGCCGTCCGCCGCGGCAGTCCACTGGTCCACGCCGCCGCCCGGCGCGACCCACAGGGCGTCCGCGTCGACCGACGTCTCGGTGTTCGGCGCGCCCCCGTCGTCCACGAAGGTGCCCGACCCGGCGGGATCGGCGTCGGCGTAGTACACGGTGTCGCCGCCGGTGGACGACACGGTGGCGCCGCCGATGGGGTCCTCGCTGGCCTCCTGGACGAACCCCAGCAGGGCGCCGCCGGCGAACAGATCGCCCCCGAAGCCGGCCTCGGCCAGGTCGGTCTCCAGGTCGGCCACGTGGCCCGCGGAGGCGGCAAAGGCGACCTGGTCCTCCACCACGAATCCGTCGGTCCACCCGGCGTACTCGTCGGCGTGGATCCCCGTGGCCACGCTGAGGTACTGATCGCCGTTGTCGTCCACGATCATGATCATCCCCATGCTCGCGCTGCTGGGGTCGATGCCGGTGACCTCGAAGGTGCCGTCGGCCGCGGCCGTGCCCACACCCAGCGCCGAGGGCTCGCCGCCGTCCATCAGCATGGGCGCCGGGTTGGCCACCACCACGGAAACGTCGGCCACGGTGGTGTCGAAGTCGCCCAGCATGTGGACGGTGCCGCGCACGGTGATGGTGCCGCCGTCCGCGTCGTCGTCGTCGCCGACGGTGTCGTCGTCGGCCTCGGTGGGGCAGCCCGGGATCAGGGCCAGCGTCATCAGCAGCATCAACAGCTTGTGGACCATGGGTACTCCCTCGTCTCCAGACGCGCCCTCCGCGGGCGCGCGCTCCCCGCGCGTGTCGGGGAGGTCCGACTATAGTACGCTCGGGTACCAAGAGCGAAGGAGGGTAACCATGGACCTGCTGCGAACTCCCACGTGGATCGCGCTGCTCACCGCTGCCGGGCTCGCGGTGGCCGGGTGCAGCCTGCCCCCGGGCGGCGACGAGGACGGCGACGGGCTGACCAACGGCGAGGAGGAGGACCTGGGCACCGACCCGGAGATCGCCGACACCGACGGCGACGGCCTGTCCGACGGCGACGAGGTCAACGTCTACGGCACGGATCCCAACGAGGAGGACAGCGACGGGGACGGCTACTCGGACGGCGACGAGGTGGACGGCAACACCGACCCCCTCACCGAGGCGGACCACCCCTACCTGGGCGGCTGGCCCATCGACGAATGCCGCATGAGCGTCATCCCCACGGGCAACGACGTCGGCGACGTGGCCGAGGACTTCTCCCTGTACGACCAGTACGGCGAGTACGTGCGGTTCCACGACTTCTGCAACCAGACCATCTTCTTCATCGGCGGCGCCTTCTCGTGACCTGCGTGCGAGACGCAATCGGAGATTGCGCAGTCCTACTGGAACGCCTACCGCGACCACGACTTCCTGGTGGTCTACGTCATGTCGGCGGACGAGGCGGGCAATGACCCCTCGGTCGAGGCCATCGCCGCCCACGCCGACGAACACGGCCTGACCTACCCGGTGCTCGCCGACCAGGGCTGGTTCGTGCAGAGCCGCTTCAGCCTCGACGACGCCATCCCGTCGCTGACGCTGTTCTCGCCCGGACCCACCGTGGAGGTGGTCGACGACATCGAGCTGGGCTTCGAGGAGATCGAGGCGCTGCTGGGGATCTGACCTCCTTGGTCCACGACGACGACGCACCCACGAGGGACTGGGAAGAGACCCCCGCGACCCTGGAGGAGGACGCCCGCACCCAGGTGTGGCCGGCACCCGGAGGGGACGCGGATCCCGGCTCGTTCTCGGCCGAGGCGACGGCCGCGATCCAGGTCGACATGCGCGTGGACCACTTCCACGTGCTGCGCGAGCTGGGCCGGGGAGGCATGGGGGAGGTGTTCCTCGCCCGCGACGTGAAGCTCGGCCGTCGCGTCGCCCTGAAGGTCCTGCGGCGCAACCGCATGGGGTCGCGCGAGGTGGTCGAGCGCTTCTTCCAGGAGGCGCGGACCACGGCCCGCTTCAGCCACCCACACATCGTCGCCATCCACTCCGTGGGCGAGTACGCCGGCAACCCCTACCTGGCCCTGGAGTACCTGGAGGGGGAGTCCCTGCAGCAGCGGATCGACGCGCGCCGTCCCGGGATCTGGGAGAGCGTTCGCATCGGCGAGGCCATCGCTCAGGCCCTGGCCGAGGCCCATCGCCACCAGGTCCTGCACCGGGATCTCAAGCCGGCCAACGTGATGATCCCCGCCGACGGCCGCCTGCGGGTGGTGGACTTCGGGCTGGCCAAGCAGCTCACCGACGAGACCGTCGCCAGCATCGTCATCGCGGGGGCGGACACCGCTGGCGCTGCGGCGGACACGGGCGAGTTCGAGCCGGTGCGCACCGCCGCCGGCGGCCTCCGCGGCACCCCCATGTACATGGCCCCGGAGCTGTGGCTCGACGGCTTCGTGTCCGGCGCCGCCGACGTCTGGGCGCTGGGCCTGGTGATGTACGAGCTGTTGGCGGGCGTCCACCCCTACCTCGACCGCCTGATCCCGCGGCTGTGCGCGAGGATCACCAGCGCGGAGCCGGTGCCGCCGCTGCCCGACACCGTCCCCCGCGACCTGGCGGCCCTGGTGGCCCAGTGCCTGGACAAGCGGCCCCAGGCTCGCCCCGAGGCCGACGAGGTGGTGGACCGGCTGCGGGGCGTGCTGGCGCGGCGCGGCGAGGTGCGCCCGGAGGCGCGGCCCCCCTTCCGCGGGCTGCTGCCCTGCGACGAGCGGGACGCCGGCCAGTTCTTCGGCCGGGACGCCGAGATCGACGCGTTCCTCGAGCGCCTGCGACAACAGCCGGTGCTGCCCATCGTCGGGCCGTCGGGCGCGGGCAAGACATCGTTCGTGCTCGCCGGGGTGACGCCGCGCCTGCGCGAGCAGGGCCCGTGGACCGTGATCACCCTGCGCCCCGGGCGCGAGCCGCTGCGGGCGCTGGCGTCCCGTCTGCTCCTCGATCACGGGGGGGCGTCGTCGATGACGAACTCGCGGGGGGACTCGCAGTCCCGGGAGGGGCGGGGCGTCGACGACCTGGATCGGGCGACCGACGAGCTCGCCGGCTCGCTGGCGGAGTCCCCGGCGCGGCTGGCCCTGCTGCTGACCGAGTTCGCCGATCGGCGGGGGACCCGCGTGCTGCTCGTGGTGGATCAGCTCGAGGAGCTGTACACCCTGTCCGAGCTGGTGGGCGAGCGGCGCGTGTTCATGGAGGCCCTCTGCCGCGGCGCGGATGACCCCGACGGTCCGGTCCGCGTCGTGTTCACCCTGCGGGACGACTTCCTGGGCAGGCTGGCCGAGACCGACGCCGCGCGTCGGGCGCTGGGGCGCCTGACCGTGCTGCGGGCTCCGGGGGCGCAGGCCCTGCGGGACATCGTGGTCAAGCCGGTGGAGGCCGCCGGCTACCGCTTCGAGGACGACGCGTTGGTCGACGAGATGGTCGACGCCGTGGCCGGCGAACCCTCGGCGTTGCCGCTGGTGCAGGTCACCGGCCAGATGCTGTGGCAGCGCCGCGACGAGCGCAATCGCCAGCTGAGGCGCCGGGACTACGAGGAGATGGGGGGCGTGGCCGGTTCCCTCGTCCACCACGCGGAGGGGGTGCTGGAGGGGTTGTCGGAGGGGCAGCTGGACGCGGCCAGGCCGCTGATGCTGCGGCTGGTCACGGTGGAGGGGACGCGCAAGGTGGTCCCCCGGGTGGAGCTGCTGGCCGATCTCCCCGCCGCGGCCGAGGAGGTGCTCGATCGTCTCGTCGAGGGTCGCCTGGTGATCGCCCGCAAGGCGCAGGACGGTGGCCCCGCAGCGGGCGAGCTCGAGCTGGTCCACGAGTCCCTCATCGGCTCGTGGGATCGACTGCGGCGCTGGCGCGACGAGGGCCGGGACGAGCTGGTCTTCCTCGCCGAGGTGGGCGAGGCCGCCCGGCTGTGGGAGAGGCGGGGCTGCCGCGAGTCCGAGGTCTGGCAGGACGAGGCCCTGCACGACGGCCTGCGCCGCGCCCGGCGGCTCCCGCGCGTGCCGGAGCGGATCCGGAGGTTCCTCGGCGCCGGCGAGCGCCGCGAGCGCCGCCGCACGTCGCGCCGGCGAATCCTGGTGGCCGCGATCATCGGCGTCCTGCTGGTGGTCTCGGCCTCCATGGCGTGGCTGGCGATCGTGGCGGACACCGAACGCCAGGAGGCCCAGATCCAGCGCCAGGAGGCGGACCGCAAGCGGGCGGACGCCCTGAGGGAGGGGGCGGCCGCGGCCCTGGCCAGGGGGCGCCTCTTCGACGCGCGGTCCATGGCGCGGGGCTCCCTGCAGCTGGTCGACGGCGCGGACGCGAGGCTGCTGTGGGACGCGCTGTCCGACGACGCGCGGGTGTGGAGCGTGGAGCTGGGCGACCACCTGCACGCGACGCGGTTCTCGCCCGACGGGCGGCTGCTGGCCGTGGGCGGCGAGGACCGGATGGTGCGGCTGTACGACGCGCGCACCCGCGAGCTGGTCCGCGCCCTCCCCACCGCGGGGATCGTCCGCAGCATCGCGTTCTCGCCCGATGGGCAGCAGCTCGCCGTGGGGTTCCACTCGAGGTCCCTGCATGTCCTCGCCGCGGTCGATGGCGCCCTCGCCCGGACGCTGGACGGGCACCAGGCCCCCGTGGTGGGGCTCGACTTCGCTCCGGACGGGACCCTCGTCTCGGGTAGCTCCGACGGCACCGTCCGCCTCTGGCCGGCGGATCCGGGGGCGGAGGCGACGGTCCTGGCCGACGACCTCGAGCGCGCCTACCAGGTCCGGTTCTCCCCGGACGGGCACCACGCGGTCGCCGCCGCCGCTGACGGGACGGTGAGGCTGTGGGACGTGAGCACCGGCGTGCAGCTGCGCGCGTTCAGCGGCCACGAGGGGCCGGTGGTCGGTGTGGCCTTCAGCCCCGACGGCGCGCGGATCGCCTCGGGTGGGTACGACAACACCGTTCGCCTGTGGGACGTGGCCAGTGGCGAGGGGACGGACGTGCTGGAGGGGCACCACTTCTATGTCTGGTCCGTGGCGTTCAGCGCGGACGGGACGATCCTCGCGTCCGGGGATCGTGACTCCGAGATCCGTCTGTGGTCGGCGGCTGACGGAGCCCCCCTGACCACCATCGACGAGCACTCGGATCGGGTGATGGCGCTGGACTTCCACCCGAGCGAGCCGCTGCTCGCTTCGGCCAGCTACGACCGCACCGTGCGGCTGTTCGACGTGAGCCGATCCACGCCGGATCCGGTGCCGCGCCGGCACGGCGACACGGTCTGGACGGTGGGCGTGTCGGCGGACGGCGGGCGCGTCGCGTCGTCGAGCTTCGGACGGACGATGGTCTGGGACACGGCCACGGCCACCCCCCTGTGGAGCGCCCCGATCCGGGGGGTGATCTCCCACGACTTCTCGCCCGACGGCCGCTTCCTGGTCCAGCTGACCCCGGGCGGCGGCGTGCGAATCCTCGACGCGGCCACCTCAGAGGTGTGGCGAGAACTGCCCTCCGACGGGGGCCACATCCAGTCATCCTCCGTCGGCCCTGGCAGCCGCGTGGTCGCCCTGGGTCGAAGCGACTCGGTGGTGCTGTACGACTTTGTCGCGGCTCGGGTCGAGCAGACCATTGGATTCCCTGGAGAGGTCTCCGTGGTCGAGTTCCACGGGGACGGCGGCGAGTTGCTGGTGCTGCTGGCCGATCTGCGGATCGGGGTCTGGGACCGCGCCACCGGCGCCCGTCGGCGCTGGATCGGCACCGCCATGGAGGCGGTGTACGGGTTCGACTCGGACGCGGGCCAGGGACTGGCCGTCTCGGCCACCGGCGCAGGTGAGCTCTGGGTCATGGACCTGTCCACGGGGGACACACGGGTCGTATGGCACGAGGACTCGATCGACCCTCTCAGTCCGCGTATCCATCCCGACTCCCGCATGCTGGCATTCGGCGGATCGGACGGCGTGGTTCGGCTGCTGGACCTGGACGCGAACACGGTGCGTGAGCTGCGCGGGGCGCGTGACGAGTGCCCGGCCGTGGCGTTCAGCGCCGACGGCCGCTGGGTGGTCGCGTCCAGCGAGGACGGCACGGTGCGGATGTGGGACGTGGCCACCGGGCGCCCTCGCTGGAGGTCCGTGGCCCTGACGCCCGCGCCGGCCGGGGCGCTCACCCATCGCGGCTGGCATGGCCTGGACGGGGCTTCGGCACCGGACGCGGCCTGGTGGAGGACCCTGACGTCCCGGGGTGCGAACGCGGACGCGGTCGGGGACACGCTGTGCCTCACGACCCTCGACGGTGACGTACAGGCCTGGGACCTGGCGACCGACCAGCGGATCGGCGAGCTGACAGGCCACCCGGCCGCCGCCGTGATCGCCGTCGGGCAGGAGTGTGCCGTCCTCAGCGCCACCGGCGAGCTGCGCGCCGTGGGGGACGG
>CAZLEO010000211.1:12539-17202 GCA_964558555.1 uncultured Rickettsiales bacterium
GGGGACGGCTTGCTCGTGGCCATGGACGGCGAGATCCGGAAGCTCGACCTCGATGGGACGTGGGTCCATTCGTGGCCGGTGGGTGGCGACGTGACCGCGCTATCGCGGGTCGGGACGTCCGTCGTGGTGGGCTTCCGGGAGGGGGTCGTGGAGTCGCTGGGCGGCGGCCCCGGCGGAGTGGACGGCGGTCGGTTCGCGGACGTCCCGGCGCGCGCGCCCACCCGGATACTCGGCGGCCCCGAGGACACGGTGGTCGTCGGCTTCGAGGACGGTTTCCTGGGGATCTGGGACGCGACCACCGGCACGCGGCTGCTGGCGCGGGAGCTCCACGGCGCGGTCCAGCTGCTGCAGCGATACGAAGACCGGGTCGTGGCCGCCACGGAGCTCGGCGACGTGGAGGTGGTCGACCTGGAGATCCTGTCGCGGGACTACTGCGCGCTGCTGGGCGAGGTGTGGGACGAGATGCCGATGGAGTGGGAGGAGGGGCGGTCCGTGGTCGCGGCGCCGCCGTCGGACCACCGCTGCCGACGCTGAGGACTCAGGCGCGCTTGATCTCGTAGATCAGCGAGATCTGGGCCTTGCTGATGGTCAGGAAGGTGTACTGGGTGGAGTCCCCCTCCACCACCACGTCGGTCATCGGCAGGAAGCTGCGCTGGTCGTTGATGATGTCCGAGACGCGGCCGTCGGGCCACTGCACGTGGACGTTGCCGATGCAGCGGCTTCCGTCCGCGAGAACGATGCGGACGCGCGTTGGTTTGGTGCGTACGAACTCGGGGTGATCGGAACGGGGGGAGTTGGTTTCCTCGAATTTGTCGCTCATGGTCGGGTCACCTCTTCGCTGGCCGCCTCCCGAGAGGAGGGCACGTTCCCCATGATAGATCGACGTCGGCTCCCTTGACAGGGGACCCCACTGGAAACCCGACACGGACCCCATTACCCTGGTGCCGCGATGACCGTTTCGAACCCCACGCGAGGTGCGGTGGCCGCCGGCGACGAGCGGACGGCGGAGGCGGGCCTGTACGCCCTGCGCAGCGGCGGCAACGCCGTGGACGCGGCCGTGGCAGCGGCGCTGACCGCGTTCGTGGTGGAGCCGGGCCTGACCAGCCCCGCCGGTGGCGGCGTCGCGCTGGTGCGCAGCGGCGACGACGGCCGCGTGCGCGCCCACGATTTTTTTGCCACCGTGCCGGGCCTCGCGCGCCCCACCGGCGACGTGCCCCCCATGGTGCCGCTGCCCGTGGACTACGGGGCCGAGGTGCAGATCTTCCACGTGGGTCCGGCGTCGGTGGGCGTGCCCGGCATGCCCGCGGGCCTGGAGCACCTGCACCGGCGGTACGGGGTCCTGCCGTCGTCCGTTCTGGCCGAGCCCGCCCTGCACCACGCCCGGCAGGGATTCGTCGTGGCGGGCAACCTGCCGGTGACCACGTCGCTGATCGCCGAGCTGCTCGCGCAGGACCCGGTGGTGGCGGCCCTGTTCCTGCCCGGCGGTGAGATCATCGCCGAGGGCGCGTTCTTGCGCATGCCCGAGCTCGGCGACACCCTCGAGCTGTTCGCGCGCGAAGGCGCGCGGCCCTTCTACACCGGCGATGTGGCTCGCGCCCTGCTGGACTTCGCCGGCGAGGGGCGGGGCAGGCTGACCGCGGCGGACCTCGCCGCCTACGAGGTGTTCGAGCGCGATCCCGTGCGCTGCGGGTACCGCGGCGCCACCGCCCACCTCAACCCGCCGCCTGGCGCGGGGGGGGTGTTGCTGGCCTTCGCGCTGGGACTGCTGCAGCGCGCGAGGCCCGCGATCGAGCGGCTCGACGCGTCCACGGCGCTGCTGCTGACACGGATCATGGCCGCGGCCGACGGCGCCCGGGACGCGGCGTTCTTCGACGGCCTGGACGACCCGGCGTTCGTCGCCGAGCTGCTCTCGGGCGCCCGGCTGGACCGCATCGCCGCGACCCTGGCCGCCACCCAGCCGGATACGCCGCGTGACCCCAGCGCCGGCTCCACCACCCAGATCAGCGCCGCGGACGAGCAGGGCTGGGTGGTCTCCATGACGTCGTCCAACGGCGAGAGCTGCGGCTGGATGTTGCCCGGCACCGGGGTGTTGCTGAACAACTTCCTCGGTGAGGAGGACCTCCAGGGCCCCGCGGGCACGGCCCGCGCCCCGGGCGAGCGCATCCGCACGATGATGACCCCCACCATCCTCGTCGAGGAGGACGGCACCGTGGCCGCCCTGGGCAGCGGCGGCGCCAACCGCATCCGCTCGGCGGTGATGCAGGGCATCGTCCACCTGGTGGACCGCGGCTGCCCCCCGGCCGAGGCCGTGGACCACGCCCGCATCCACCACGAGCACGGCGTGTGCCGCGTGGAGCTGCCCGGGCTCGCCCCGGGCCTGGACGACCACCTCGAGCGGCACCTGGGCCCGGTGACGCGCTACTCCGACCTGCACATGTACTTCGGCGGCCTCCACGTGGTCCGCCTGCACCCCGACGGCTCCTTCGACGGAGCAGGTGACCCACGCCGCAGCGGCGTCTACCGGTGCACCTCGGGGACTTGAGCCCTATGCTGTAAGATCGGGCCGGGCCCACAGGGGCACCGGTGCATACGGAGAGATCCCATGACACGACTCATCGTCAACGATCGCGAGGTGAGCACGCCGCTGCCCCTCGGGAGTCCCGTGGTGGACCTCCTGCGCGGTCAGGAGAGGATGCACGGCGTCCGTGTGGGCTGCCGTGAAGGAGACTGCGGCGCCTGCGCGGTGATGGTGGGCGACCTGCACGAGGGCCGCCTGCGCTACCGGGTGCTGGCGTCGTGCCTGCTGCCCATCGGCAACGCACGAGGCAAGCACATCGTCACCGTCGAGGGGCTCAACCTCGACGAGCTGACCCCGATCCAGCAGGCCTTCGTGGACATGCGCGCCATCCAGTGTGGCTTCTGCACGCCGGGGTATGTGGTCTCCGCGACCACCTTCCTGGTCGGTGCGCCCGAGTACACCCGCGAGGCCGCCGTCGACGCCCTGGCCGGCAACATCTGCCGTTGCACCGGCTACAAGTCCGTCGAGCGCGCCGCCGAGGCCATCCTCGAGCAGCTCGACGGCGCCCCGGCGCCCGGCCCCGAGCGGATCACCTGGCTGGTGCGCAACCGCTTCCTGCCGCCGTACTTCGAGGGCATCGAGGCCCGCCTGGCCGGCATGGAGACCGGCGGCGAGGACTCCGGCGAGGGGATCGTCCTGTCCGGCGGCAGCGACCTGCTGGTCCAGCGCCCCGACGACGTCGTCGGCAAGCCCGTGCGGCTGGTCCACGACGTGCCCCGGCTCAAGGAGATCCGGGTCGAGGACGGCCGCTGCCACGTGGGATCGGCCGTGACGTTCAACGAGCTGCGCGACTCCGAGGTGCTCGCCGGTCTGTACCCGCAGCTGGCCGTTGACCTGGGCCTCAGCGGCTCGGACCTGGTGCGGAACATGGCCACCGTGGGCGGCAACATCGTCAACGGCTCGCCCATCGGCGACGTGTCCATCTTCTTCACGGCCCAGGCCGCCACGCTGGTGTTCAGCCGCGGCGCGGAGCGCCGTGAGATGCCCATCCGCGACTTCTTCGTGGGGTACAAGACCACGGCCATCGAGGAGGGCGAGCTGCTCGAGGAGGTGGTGTTCGACGTACCTGACGAGCACACCCTCTACAGCTTCGAGAAGACGTCCAAGCGCCGGCACCTGGACATGGCCGTGGTCAACTCCGGCCTGCGCGTGTCCGTGCGCGACGGGCTGATCCGCGAGGCCAGCTACGCCGTCGGCGGGCTCGGCGCGACCATCCGGATCATGAGGGCCACCGAGGACTACCTGGTGGGCAAGCCCATCGACGCGGCGACCTTCCGCGGCGGCAACGAGGTGGCGCAGTCGGAGATCACGCCCCGCAGTCGCCCCGAGTACAAGCGGCTGCTGGTGCGCCAGCAGCTGTTCCTGCACCTGAGGCGCTTCGCCCCGAACGCGCTGGACCTGGAGGTGCTGCGATGAAGCACATCGAATCCAAGCTCCACGTCCGCGGCGAGACCCACTACGTGGATGACCTGCCCCTGCGCGAGGGCACCCTGTTCGCCGCGGTCTTCGACTCCCCCCACGCCCACGGGCGCATCACGAAGCTCGACACCTCGGCCGCCGAGGCCGTCGAGGGGGTGGTGGCGGTGCTCACCGCCGCGGACATCCCCGGCGAGAACCAGATCGGCTCCATCATCCAGGACGAGGTCCTGATGGCCGACGACGTGGTGGAGTACGTGGGCATGCCCGTGGCCCTGGTGGTGGCCGAGACCGACGCCATCGCCCGCGCCGCGCTCGCGCACATCGTGCTGGAGGTGGAACGGCTGGACCCGGTGCTGGACGCCCGCGAGGCCCAGGCCCGCGAGCAGTACATCACCCCGCCGCGCACCTTCAGCCAGGGCGACGTGGACTCGGCCTGGGACGACTGCGCCGCCGTGGTGTCCGGCACGGCCGAGACCGGCGGCCAGGAGCACATCTACCTCGAGACCCACGGCGCGTACGTGTGGCCCACCGAGGACGACTGCCTCAAGGTGTTCTCCTCCACCCAGGCCCCCTGGTACGTGCAAAAGGGCCTCACGCGGGTGCTGGGCATCCCGATCCACAAGATCGAGGTGGACGTGGCCCGCATCGGCGGCGGCTTCGGCGGCA
>CAZLEO010000212.1:0-15204 GCA_964558555.1 uncultured Rickettsiales bacterium
CGTGCTGGTCGGCGTCGTCGTCGTCGTCGTCACCGGGATCCGTGGTGTCGTCGTCGTCGTCCGCCTCGGGCTCTGGACAGCCGCCGAGGAAGAGGGTGAGCGACAGCCCCAGGAGGGCCATGCCGAGCAGGGTGAGCAGTCTGTTGAGGGCCATTTTTGTGTTCTCCTCCTGTGGGATCTGTTCGGGACCACGCCGGTCCACCGTGTGTTCTCAGGAGAAGGGATTTCGGAGGGTGGGTAAAGGGCGGCGGGGTGCACGGGAACGGCCGTGCCCGGGAACGAAGCTGCCCGAATGCGTGGGATCAGTAGGGGTGGTAGCCGTCCTCCCAGTCGTAGGAGAACTCGCCGCTGCCCGAGTCCCAGGAGGCGTGACCCACCGAGCCCCAGGCCCCCTCCTGCTCCACGTAGAGCACCTGGATGTGACCGAAGTAGTCGGGGTTGTACCCGTAGGCGACCACGGTCCCCTCCAGCCCGGCCAGGGTGGCACCGTCCACGCCCACCGTGGCCAGGCAACCGGGCCCGGCCTCGGCGATCAGCTCCGGCGCGCCGACCTGCAGATCGAAGGCCCACACACAGTCCTCGCAGTCGTCGCGGACGGCGACGGTGCTCAGGCTGTAGCGGATCCGGCAGAGATCCTCGCCCAGCCCGTATTCGGTGGCGAAGAACAGGTCCTCGGTGCCCTCGTAGCTGTCGTTCAGGACGGTCGCCGTTCCCTCGCGGCCGAGGAGCCCCTCGTCCGGCCCGGCGCTGTCGTCGTCGCCCACGACGTCATCGTCGTCGTCGAGCTGGATGTCGTCGTCATCGTCGGCGGGCGGGCTGCCGTCGCAGGCGACCAGCGCCAGCCCGAGGAGGAGCAACCATGTGCCGTTCGCCGTCATCATGATCACCTCCCGAGGGATCCCAGCCCTCAGTCCCGGAACCAGATCTCGAACCAGAGCCACTCTCCCTCGTTCTCGACGAGGGCGTCCTCCATGACCTGCCACCCCCCGCCCAGGTCGGCCCAGGCCTCGTCTCCGTCGTGGCCCACGCTCAGGCTGCTGCCCTCCAGGCCCGTCCACCCCTCGTCCCCGCACGCCCCGTCGACATCGACCTCCACGAACTCCCACCCGCGGGTGACGGTCCAGGCCTCGATACACTCGACACAGTCCTCGGTGGGTAACCAGGACTCGGCCTCGTACAGCACCTCGCATAGTTCGCCGCCGGCCCGGACAGCGTGACGGTGAACACCTTCTCCAGCACCAGCGAGGGGTTGTCGGAGACCAGGACGTCCACCACCTCGGGGCCCGTGCAGCCCGGGCATCCGAGGAGGACGCTGAACAGGATCGCGTACAGGGCGGTCGTGCGGGATTCGATCATCGGCCCTCCAGGCGCCACGAGTCCGGTGGGGTTGTAGCACTGGATCTACGCACCGGAGGTCATTTCGGGGCGCCTTTGTGCTACCAGCCCGGCACGAGCATGACGACGATCTCCTGGAGCTCCCCGCCGCCGAGGGCGTGCCAGCGCACCTGATCGACCCTGAAGTCGCCGGCGTGGTCCGGCCGCGCACCGTCGAAGCGGACGATGTCTCCGACCCTCGGGATGGCGGGCCACGTCTCGCGGGCCACGGTCTCGTCGCCGAACACGAATCGGATTTCGGGCATGGGGGCGTCCTCTCCGCAGGCGGTGGTGAAACCACCGGGAGGATACGGTGGGGGTCCTGGATGGTCCACAGATTGATCACCAGGTCTTCACCGAGTACTACGCGCCCGGGTACGGCATGGTCCGCAGCGTGATCCAGCAGACCGACGGCTCCGAGATCACGCTCGATCTCGTCACGTACGACCTGCCGTCGATGGCCGCCGAGGAGGAGTGAAGGCATGGACCGGATCGAGTGGATCGCCTTGATGGGACTGGCCCTCGCGCTCGCGGCCGGGTGTGATGATGAACAGGGTGGGGACACCGAGGCCTGCGGGGCCCTCACCGAGGTGTTCGACTTCGAGTCCGGAGAGCAGGGTTTCATCCACACCGCCACGGACACCGGGTTCGACGATCCGTGGGAGCTGGGGACCCCGTACTACCAGGACTGTCACTCGGGCGAGAACTGCTGGGTGACGAACCTGTGGGACGACTACGGCAACTGCGAGGCCGGCGGCGTGTACTCGCCGACCATCGACCTGTCGGCGTGCGCCGGCTCGGAGCAGACCATCGAGCTGCGGTTCTGGCACATCTACCGGCTGGAACCGGACTACGACGGGACCTTCTACGACGGGGCCCTGGTCCAGCTCTCCGGAGACGGCGGCACCACGTGGACGGACGTCTCTCCGTCGCCCGGCTACACCGGCCTCATCGAGGGGAACTACTCCGAGTGCGCCGGCACGGCCGAGATCGACCACCGCGACGCCTGGGCCGGCATCATCCCGGGGGACACCTGGACCGAGGTCACCGTGGCCGTGGACGACACCTTCCGGACCGAGGACTTCCGCTTCTCCTTCCTGTTCGGCACCGACCGGGGGGAGACGGACGAGGGCTGGTACATCGATGACGTGGAGCTCCGCGTCGAGTAGCTCACCGACGGAGGAAGCCCGAGGATTGACGCGTCGTGCGGAGCCGGGAGGGGCCGGTCAGTTCATCGCGAGGCTGAACAGCAGGTCGTCCCAGCGGGTGTCCTGGGACCAGGTGGCGCCGTCCCCGTAGGCGTAGAGGTCGAGGTAGCTCGGCCAGGAGACGTCGAACAGGATCGTCATGCCCCCCACCCAGTTGTAGGATCCGATGCCCCAGACACCCAGCACCGCGCTGTCCATGGCGGCGACGATGTCGGCGCCTGCCGCGCTCAGCTGGGGGTCGGCCGAACCCGCGAGCACGTTGGCGAGGTCGTACAGATCGAGGTACCAGTTCCCCCACGCGAAGTCGGCGCCGCGGGCGTCGGCCCGGGCCAGGAGCAGGCCCTCCACCAGGGCCTCGTCGGCCAGCGCGAGCCCTGCGAGCGCGTCCACGGCCGCGGACACGTCCTCGAGCCGGGACAGATCGAGCGCCGAGTGGCACCACTCCCCACCGCCGTGCACCGCCGACTCCGCCAGCTCGAGGGCCAGATCGGCGCCGTCCGGGGCTGCCACGGTGTCGCGTAGCAACTCCAGCGCGCTGTCGTACATGTACCCCTCGTCCATGTAGATCGTGGTCTCGGCGCCGGTCATGTACAGCACCTGGTCCTTCATGGAGTGGGCCACCTCCCAGCTCGCCATCAGGCACGCGTCGAAGGAGACCACGTCCAGGGGACCTCGGCCCTGGACGACGGCGTCCAGGGCGTCGCGCAGCTCGCCCTCGGCGATGCTGATCGAGTTGCCGCTCGTTTCGTCGGAGGACACGAGCTGCGACACGCGTCCGCTCGGGGAGTCCTGCGCGCCGTCGAGGTTCATCGTCCAGCTGTCCCCGTGGTTCCAGATGACCAGCGCCATGTGCTCGGCGGGGTAGTTCGTGTCCGCCCAGACGAGGAAGTCCGAGAGCACCTGCGGATCGCCCATGTCGAGCTCGCCGAGGTCCTCGACGACCGTGGACGACACGGTGTGCGTATCGCCGTCCGCGGTGATGAAGTAGCGCCGCGTCCCGGTCCAGTCGCCGTCGTCGGTGGCGTAGCCGTCGATGCGGTCCGCCTGCACCACCACGTTGACGCCGTCACCAGACCCGACGATCTCCAGCTCGTTGAGGTCCATGCTGACGCCGGACTCGCAGTCGTTGTCCCCGTTCATGAACACCGCGAACGTCCACCGATCCTGATCCGCCGCGCTGTCGTCGTCCCCGGAGTCGTCGTCACCGGAGTCGTCGTCACCGGAGTCGTCGTCGCCGGAGTCGTCGTCCCCCGTGTCGTCGTCACCGGAGTCGTCATCGCCTGCGTCGTCGTCACCGGAGTCGTCGTCCCCCGCGGTGACGTCGTCGTCGCCGGCGGCGTCGTCATCGCCCCCGGAGGGGCACCCGGCCAGCACGAAGAGGGTGGCGAGCGAAGCGACGAGGCAGAGTTGTTTCCAGCGCATCCCGGGAGGCTCCTGTTGTTTCCGTGTCCGCGCAGTTGGGCTTCCGCGGGCACCTTCCCCAGGATAGCGGAAAGGGGACGCGGCACAGTGACAATCCACCTGGGCGGGAGGACCGTCTATCAATCCAACCGTTTCCCGAAACCGAACTGGTCGGGCGCCCGCGCGTAGAACTTGGCGGCTCCAGCGACCTCCTCCGCGAGAGTGTGGTGGCGCTTGCTGCTGGACGGGTTCGACGACAGCCAGGTGAGCAGGAGCTCGCTCGTGATGCGTTCGGCACCGTGCCGGCCGATCACGTGCGCCATGTCGTGTGCAACGACGGCCGTCAGCTCGGCCTCGGTGGCCAGAGACTCGACCATCCCGCGGTAGACCACCACCGTCCCGTTGGGGAGGGCGAACGAGAACACCTCGTCCCCGTCCACCAGCACCGCCCGCCAGGAGAGGTTCGCCGTCTTGCCGGGCAGCTGCGCGGCCAGGCGCCTCGTCACTCGTGCCAGGACCTCGGAACGCTCGTCGTCGAGCACGGTCAGCTCCGCGAGCAGCTCCGAGGACAGGACCTGGCCGAGGGCCTGCTCCTGAGACGCCGACAGCTGGATGACCGCGTTGCGACCGCTCCAGGGGATTCGAGCGGCGGCTGCCTCCATCGCCGGTGTGGCCACCACCACGAGCTCCATCCACGCGAGTGTCTTCGTGAGTCCGCCAGGTGTTGACCAAGGCTGCGGGTCGGCGGGCACCAGCAGGCTCCGCGGGTGGGTTCGATCGGATGGGAGGATGGCCCATGGGAGAAGCGGTCATCGCGAGGTACACTGGTGCTTCCGTGAACATTTCGGGGAGGGGGTTCCATGACGTTGAATGCGACATCCGGCAGCCCGCCGGCGGCGGTCCTGGCGGCGCAGCTGGCGATCATGATCCTGTCGATGCTCACAGTCTCCAGCGCGCTGGGTGCCGAGCCGGACGTCTGGGTGCAATCCCTCTACTTCTCCCGCTCGCAAAGACACCTGGAAGCGGCGGCGCTGGCCGCGGAGGCGATCGAGGCGGACCCCGCCGATCCGGCCGCGCACATCGCCTACCAGACCGCCTGGCACTGGCTCGGCGAACAGCCGGTCATCGTGCGTCAGTACCGGACCTGGTACGAGGCAGAGCCCGAAGACGAGACCGCCCGCGTGAGCCTGGCCAGGGCCCTCCTCTGGGAGGACCGGGTCGGGAACCGCGAGGAGATGGAGCAGCTGCTCGGTGGCCGTTTCAACGATGAGCGAGCGCAATTCTGGGCGCTGAGAACCTTGTGGCTCTCACGGTCCACGGCCAATCCCCCGGGGGACGTCGACGTCATCGTCGAGCGGATGGCGCCGCTGGCCCGCGGTCACGAGGACCGGTCGGCGCTCGTATCGGTCCTGCGCGCCCAGCGCGAGCCCGTGGAGGGCGAGCTGGCGCGCAGCCTCGAGCGGGCCGCGAAGGTCTGCCCCTGGATGCTCTCCGACATCTCCGCGGCCCTGTGGTCTCTGGACGCCGAGGGAGCCGCCCTGGACCGGGTCCGTGAGCGTGTGCTCCGACGGGCCACGGCAGCCATCGAAAGCGCCGCCCCGTACGAGGTGATGGCTGCCTCGGTGACGTTCCACCACGCGGGCGAGGAGACGCTGGAGGAACGCGCCGACAGGCGCCTGATCGAACTGGATCCCGTGTGGGAGGAGCTGTGGAATCCCACAGGTCGGCGCCTGGCCGCCGCCATGGACCGCGAGGACCCCGAGGCCACCCTCGAACGGATCGACGCCATCGAGGAGGGCGTGTCGAGCCCGCGTGATTTCGCGGCGGTCTGGTCCGCGCGCGCAGAGGTGCTCCGCTCCATGGGAAGGAACGAGGTCGCGCTACACGCGTGGATGCGCGCCCACGAATACCGACCGGAGGAGCCGCAGATCATCCTCCAGTACGTCGCGCTGGCGGGGATGCTGGGCAGGGGAGGACTCGAGGGCGTCGAGCTGCTCGATCACGCGATCGAGCTCGCGCACGCTCAGGACTTCGGCACGGCTTCCCGCCGCCGCGACGGCGGGTACGATCGCTGGAGGGAACGGCACAACAGCCACCTCGCCACCCTCTACCATCTCCAGGCGAGTCTCCTGCGAGACACCGGCCAGATCGAGCGGGCTGCCGCCGCATGTCGCCTGTCCCTCGCGCTGAACGACGACGCCCTGACCCATACCCTTCTCGGACGGTTGTACGAGCAACTCGGTGAACCCGACCTCGCGTACGACCACAGGGCAATGGGCTACGAACCCGAACACACCTGGGCGACGGCGTCGATGCACGAGGCCTGGGACGCGCGCCCCTACTGGCACCCCGCCGGCGCCCAGGGGTACTTCGAGGACCGCGCGGCGGCGATGGACGCCGCGGATGACGACGACACCACGTCAGGAGACGGCTCGACCGGACCGGGCGCGGACCATCCCCTCATCGGCCACACCTTCCCGGATCTCGTCTTCGACGTCGACGGCGACGAGGCCCGACTGTCCCAGCTCGAGGGCCCGCACCTCGTCGAGCTGTGGGCGACGTGGTGACGACCGTGCCGTGAGTCGTGGGCTCACCTCGAATTCCTGCAGTTCCACTACGCCGCCCTGCCACTGAACGTCGTCGCGCTGTCCACGGACCTCCGCAACCGCCTCCACGAGCACTTCGAGGAGCACCGCAGGCCGGAGTTCGTCGCCGGCTGGGTAGGGCCGCTGGCGAGGCAGGAGGTGTTCGTCGAGGACCTGCCGGCGGTCTTCGTGCTCGACGCGAATCTCACCGTGCTGTTCTTCACGCAAGATCCCCAGGGGGACTACCGGGCGATACGGTCGGTGCTGGACGGGCTGGGAGAGTAACCCGGCGGCAGGCGGCAAGGCGTCTACCAGCCGTCAGCATCCGCTCCCGGGATACACGGTCTCGTCGCCGTCGTCACAGTCCATGTCCGGCGAGGTCACTGGATCGTAGGGGTCGGGCAGCCACCACTCGTAGAACCCGTCGTCGTCGAGATCCCACAGCTCGGCGCCGGGTCCGCCGTAGATCCCGATGTCCGACGGCGAGCCATCCGGATCGAGGATGGCGGGGTCACCGGCGTCGATCAGGGGGGAGGCCGAGCCGAGGTGGAGGTCCCAGTCGAGGGGGTCAACGGACGATGTATCGAGAAATTCTGGATCGAGGGAGACGTTGCCGCCTTCTCCGGTACGGGTCCAGTGGAGTTCGGCGTCGCTGTGGTAGTTGGCGGGGGAGTTGCCCCAGGCGTCGCTGTAGACGGGTGACGATATGGGGTAGGTGGCGGACAGCCCACCGCCGAAGCCGCCGGACGTGTTCTCGAACAACACCACGTTGTCGAGGGTGGGGTTGGCGTTCTGGGTGCGGATCCCGCCGCCCTCGCCGACGGCCTCGTTCCGTGCCACGACGGCGTTGTACACGCTGATCCCCTGGTTGCGCAGGTAGAGCCCACCACCTTCGGTTCCCGCCTGGTTGCCCGCGACGACGGCGCCGTTGATCTCGACGATCGACGATGCGTCCGACCAGATCCCCCCTCCCTGATTCACGGCGGTGTTGCCCACGATCACCAGGTTGGTCGCATCCACGCCCGTGGAGTCGTTGAGATAGAGCCCGCCCCCGTCCTCGCCGGCCGAGTTCCCGGCGAAGACCACGTCGTCGAGGACGAGGCCGGTACCCCAAGCGCCGGTGATGATCCCCCCACCGCTCCTGCCCGCCTCGTTGTCACGGACGACCGAGTCCACCAGCGTCAGGTAGGCGTAGTTGTTGTAGAACCCGTCGGCAGCGATGCCGCCGCCGTCCTGGCCTGCCCGGTTCCGCTCGAGGGTGCCCCGGGTCACCGTCAGGGAGGAGCAGTCCAGGGATATCCCGGCGCCGTCCTCGGTCGCCTCGTTGTCCGAGACGACCAGGTCGGTGAACTCGGCGGCAGCCGTGGTTCCCGTGACGTGAATCGCGGCGTACTCCCGGGCCGTGTTGTGGGTGATCGAGACTTCGCTGGCACCAACCGTGGAGGAACGGATGTACACGGTGTACCGGTCCTCGGTAGAGTTCCCCGTGACCTCGACTCCTTCCAGGGTCAGCGTGGAGTCGTCCACTCGAAGTGCGGAGCACCCCTCCGACGCGGTGTTGCCGGAGATGACCGAGTCCGCGATCGTCAGGTCCCCACCCTCCGCATAGACACCCCCGCCGTACCGGGCCTGGTTGCCGGAGATCACCACGTCATCGAGGGTCGCCGAGGAGCCGTCGAGCCGCAGGCCTCCGCCGTACTCCTGGACCTCGTTGTCCGAGACCGTGACGCCGCTCAATGATGCTTCCGAGCTGTACAGGTAGAGGCCGCCTCCCGATTCCACGGCCTGGTTGCCGGTGATCACCAGGCTGCGCAGGCTGGGGCTCGCCGTGTGCACCTGGACGCCGCCCCCTTGCTCCGCCTGACCGTGGGTCAGAGTGAATCCCTCCAGGACGGAATCGAGGCCCTCGACCTCGTCGAAGTTCGCCACGGCGCCCACGCCGCCGCCGTCCACTGTGGTCGCCTCCGGACCCTCCACCCCCAGCACGTGGATCGCCTTGCCCAGGAAGTCCAGGTTCTCGAAGTACGTGCCCGCGGACACGCACACGAGGTCGCCGTGAGCGGCCGCTGCGATCGCGTCCTGGATCGAGGGGTGATCGGTGGGTACCCACAGGGCGTCCACCGCGCCGGCGCATTCGTTGTCCGGGCTGGCGGAGTCGTCGTCGTCCCCGGCGGAATCGTCGTCGTCGCCAGTGGTGTCGTCGTCGTCCCCGGTGGTGTCGTCGTCGTCACCCGTGGTGTCGTCGTCGTCGGACGCGGTGGTGTCGTCGTCGCCGGTGGTGTCGTCGTCGTCCCCGTCAGGGCATCCGAACGCGAGTATGGATAGGGCGAGCAGGATGGTGGTGAATCCGACCCTCGGCATGTTCAACCCCTTCGCAGGGAGCATACACCGTGGGGAATGCCTACAAGATCGTGAATCCCCGCATCTCCGCGGTCCATGTAGCACCACTCGACACCTCCCCGCGCGCCAGCCGTTGCAGGGTCGCGGCCAGTGCACGCAAGACCCGGCGCGCGATCCCGCCGGCATGCACACCGATCTCGAGATCGTCATCGTCCGCGTACGAACCGCGCTCCGCCCGCGAGCGGTTCGCCCAGCGCTCCCGCAGGACCAGGTACGCCGGCATGGCCACGAGGCAGATCAGCAGGTTCACACCGAGGCCCAGCAGCGCCAGACAGCCCAGCGAGTTCAGCCCCGGGTGGTGGGCCAGCAGCAGGACGCCGAAGCCCAGTCCGCTGGTCAGGGTCGAGGCGGCGATGGCGCGGCCGGTCTGGCGCAGGACGAGACCGAGCGGCTGCCCGCTGTCACGCCCCGTGACGATGTGCACGGCACCGTCGACGCCCACGCCGAAGAACACGGGGATCATCACCATGTTGAGGTAGTTGAGCTTCATCCCCACGGCGTCCAGCAGGCCCAGCGCGACCGCCAGCGTGGCCACCGCCGGGACGACGCAGAGCAGCGCCGTGCGCAGGTCGCCCAGCAACAACCACAGGCAGACGAAAACCAGCAGCAGGGCGATGCCGAGCACGATGGGGGCCTCGTCGATGACCATCGTCAGCAGGTCGGCCCAGACCATCGCCTCCCCGGCCGCGGCGATGCTGCCGCCGTCGGGCGTCTGGATGGCCCGCAGCTGGGCCGCGAACCGGATGTCCTTGGCCCCCTCGAGCATGTCGAAGCTGGGGAACACCAGCACCACACCGTCGTCGACGCTGCCGTTGCGGCCCACCAGCTGCCGTACCACCGCGGGCGGGAGGTCCTCGCGGGCGAAGGGTTCGGCGGTGGTCATCGCCCGCACGTCCTCGAGTCGCTCGGCAGCCCGGGGCTCCAGCCACCCGGGATCCACCCTGCGCAGGGTGCGGCCGATGCTCGCCAGGACCTGCTGCTTCTCCTCCTGCTGCGGGGGGACCAGATCCCCCATGGAGACGACCGACTGCACGAGCGAGCGGCTCCCCAGGTCCCCCTTCTGCTCCCTCAGCTCCCGGGCCACGAAGCGCTCCTCGACCTCACCATCGACCATCACCGCCACCGGGTTCTGGATGTGACCGATGATCCGGTTGACCTCCCTGTCCAGCACGATGGACTCCAGGTCGGCGTTGCTCAGCGCAGCGAAGTCGGAGTCGAATTCGGCGTTGCGGATCGCCGGCAGCGTCAGCGCCACCAACAGCGTGCAGGCCGCGGCCACGTGGAAGGGTTTGCGACGCAGCCAGGCGACCAGCGGCGCGCCCTTGTCGCCGGGGGGCGGGGCCGGCGCCCACCCCAATCGGGTGGCGATGGCCAGCAGCGCCGGCAGCAGCACCGTGAACGCCACCACCACCGCGAGCATCCCCACGGCCGCCAGGATTCCCAGCTCACGGATGACCACGAACCTGGACAGCCCGAGACCGGCGAAGCCGACACAGGTGGTCAGCGCGGCGATGAGGACCGCGCGGCCGGTGTGGGTGTAGGTCTGGCGGATGGCGTCCACCGGACCGCGGCCGCGGGAGACCTCCAGTTCGTACCGCCCCAGCAGATGGATGCCGTGGTCGATGCCCAGCCCGAGCAGGATCACCGCCACGAAGCCGGTGAGCAGGTTGAGCACGCCGAACGCTGCCGCGGCAAAGCCGAAGGTCCAGCAGACCCCCACCGCCACCGGCGCCATCAGCAGCCCGACGGCGGTGACGCGCCGGAAGTGCACGCCCAGGTACAGCGTCATCAGCACCACGGCCGCGAGCATGGCCTTGTCCAGGTCGTCCTCGATCACCGCCTGCTGGTCCACCCGGGTGACGAAGCCGCCTGCGTAGCCGAGCTCCATCCCGTCCCCATACGCAGCCAGGTCCACGCCGGCCATCGCCGCCTGGACCTCCGCCACCACGCGCCGGCAGGCGTCCAGGTCGGAGACGTGTGCCCGGGGCTTGACCAGCAGGACGACCAGCCCCTCTTCCGGGTCGATGTAGTACTCCTCGCCGAGCTGCGACTGGACCCAGGAGCCGCCCCCCTGGCCCGTGTACTTCTCCTGGATGTCCGCGAAGTCCACGGGGGGCGGATCGGCGTCTTCGAAGTCGAGGTACAGCGGATTGGCCCGACGCTTCTCCCACTTGTACCGGTCCTTCAACCGGTCGCGGATGGTCTCCAGGTCCGCCAGATCCAGGTAGTACAGCGCCCGCTCCTCGAAGAACCCCACCGGCCGCGTGTACTCGACGTAGGCCACCGAATCCAGCGCCTCCAGGCGGGGAGCCGTTTCATCCGCGAAGCGCCGCAGCGCCTCGGCGTCCTCCCCCTTCCCCACCACCGCGACGTACCCGATGCCACCGAAGCGGTCCTGCAGCACCCGGATGTCCTGCATGCTCTTGAAGTCCGACGGGACGAGATCGGTCAAGTCGGCGCCGAGGCGCAGGTCCCGCGCCGCGTACACGGCGCCCCCCACGCTGATCAGCACGACCGCGACCACGGCGATCGGATGTCGGTACGAGAGCACCGCCAGGGCGCCGAGCTGGTTCTCCAGCCAGACGGAGATCCGACCTTGTTTCGAATTGCGCGCGCTTTTCATCACACCTCCTCACGACATCGGTGAGGTGAGGCAAGGGCCGTGCCAGTGGCGGAGAAACCTGCGGGCGGCATGGACGTCTCTGCCACGGCGTCGATGGAGGGGGCCGGATCCGGGGCGAGCAGCGGGGGGACATCGAGGTTGACCCCGCGGAGCACAGGGTGGTAGGTCGAGAGGGCAGTGGGGGGCGGCTGCTCGGCGAGGGGCGCGTTCGCCCGACGAGGTGCCGACGAGGTGCCAGGGATTTCTCAGGACTTCTCAGGGGGGAGGACGGGATCTCTCGGTCGTACGGCTATGGTGTACGTAGAAGGCGGTGAACGCCCGTGTGTAGAGACGCTGGCCGGTGGCTCGCGCTGGCCTGCACGATTTGGGGCGCTTGCCTGTGGGCCAGCTGCGAGCACGACGAATTCGGAGACGACACCCACCCGGTGGGGACGTTCGAGGTGGACGGGATCGTTGTCCAGGTGGGCTCGTCCGGGCCGATCGAGGGGATCAGGGTCCAGGTTCTCGAGGAGGCCACGACGACCGGGGCCGATGGAACGTGGGCTCTGGAGGGGCTGTACGCGGGCGAAGAGGACGTCATGCTGTATGCCCTCGACCTGGACGGAGAGTCTGGCGGCGGCCTGTTCACCCTGACCTTGGTCCGGCTGGACCTGGAGCTGGTCGAGGGTAGGTGCACGCGGGAAGGGGGGTGTCCGGTGGAGACGTATCTGCTGCAGGATGTGCGAGTCGAGATGGTGTCGATCGACTGGTGACGCCCGCGATCAGGGTTCGCACGTCGTCGTGTAGTGGTGACACTTGCCCATCGAGGGGTGGGCGCACTCCTTGTACGTCTGATCCGACGGGTCGTACATGCAGGGCCCCGACGAGGTGCAAGGGACTTCTCAGGGGACTTCTCAGGCAACAAAGCCCAACTCTCTCCACTCGCCATGGTTGTGGTCCGGCTCGGATCGGCTACGGTATACTTGCAGGGCGTCAGGTTCCGAGGTCCGGGTAGCGGCTTCCGATCGGGGAGAGGGGCACAGCGATGAAAGAGCTCGTCGAGGCCATCGTCAAGGCGATGGTGGACCACCCTGAGCAGGTCGAGGTCTCCGAGGTGGTCGGGCAGCATGCCTGCATCATCGAAGTGGTCGTGGCTCGCAGCGACGTCGGAATGATCATCGGCAAGCGCGGTGCGCACGCCCAGGCCATCCGGACCCTCATCTCGGCTGCGGGGGGCAAGTTGAAGAAGCGCTACGTGCTGGAGATCGTCGAGCCGGGGGACTGAGTCCGCCGGCATGCAAGACGTCCCGTTTTCCCGCAGGCCAGATCTGGAGCGCACTGTTTGGGTTGAGGCCGACTACTCGGGGCCGCCGAACACCAGGTAGACGCGGCCGAGGCCGTTCACCGCGATCTGGGAGGCTCCGATCAAGACGTCGGCGTATCCGTCGCCGTTCACATCGCCGGCAGAAGACACGGCGTTCCCCGCGTAGTCGTTGGTGTTCACTCCCTGGAAGCGAGCGTCCGAGATCGAGGCCAACGAGCCCCCGCTTGGTGGGGCGTATAGCAGGGACACGACGCCCTCGTCGTGGTTGTACACGTCTTCGCGAGGACAGGCGACGAGTAGATCGCTACGACCGTCGCCATCCACGTCACCGGCAGACGCGACGCTGTAGCCCGCCATGTCGAGGTCGGCGTTTCCCGCGAAGACGGATTCCGCCGATGTCAAACCGCGCAGTCCCTCGACAGGGGCGAGGAAGAGGTGAACGGCGCCGGGGCCAGCATTGTACTGGTCGGCGCCGATGAGGATGTCATCCAGGCCGTCGCCGTTCACGTCGCCGGCCGAGGAGACACTGACGCCTGCTCGGTCGTACTCGGTTTCGCCAACAAACTTGGTCGACGCCAGGGAAAGATCCATGGTGCCCGTCATGGGACCGTGGAGCAGGTAGACGGCGCCACCCTGGGTGGCCAGGGACGATTCCTGCCATGCGCCCACCAACACGTCGTCGTATCCGTCGCCGTCGGCATTGCCCGCGGGGGCCACCGCAACCCCAGCCTGGTCCGAAGAATCCTCTCCGACGAACTTCGCGTCCGCCCATTCCAGCATCGTCGTTCCATGTCCAATCGGTCCATTGAGTACGTAGGCGGCACCCGCGTCTGCTCCACCGCTGTCCTCCCGCAACGCACCGATCAGGATGTCCCCGTAGCCGTCGCCGTCCACGTCTCCGGCAGAGGCCACCGAACATCCGGCTTCATCCTCGGTGTCCTCGCCCACCAGGTGGCTGTCGGCATCGGATATGACCAAGGAGCCCAGCTCGATTGGGCCGTAGAGCAGGTAGGCGGCTCCGTCCCTGTAGGCGAAATACTCGGTCTGGGGGGCTCCGATGAGGATCTCGTCGTATCCGTCGCCGTCCAGGTCACCTGCCCCGGCAACGGAATAGCCGACCCAGGCGGCATGGGTTTCGCCGTAGATCTTGATGTCGGCATCGGCCAGATCGCCTGCCGTGGGCGACGGACCGAGGAGTACGTAGACAGCGCCCGCTGTGGAGGCGTTTACACTCACCTGGTTGGCCCCGATCAGGATGTCGTCGAAGCCGTCACCGTTCACGTCACCGGCGGATGCCACGGCATTGCCGGCCTCGTCTTGCAGGTTCTCTCCGAAGAACTCGATGTCTGCGGTCGCGAGGCTGGAGAGGCCTTCCGGGCCACATCGGGGGTTGATGCCATCACAGTCGTTGTCCACATCGTCCCCGCAGACCTCCTCTGCGTCGGGATGAACCAGCGGATCTCCATCATCACAATCCCCGGTGCACGGCATCCAGCCGTCGCCGTCCTCGTCGGCCTCCTCCCCGGGCACCACACCGTCGCAGTCGTCGTCCACCTGATTGCACACCTCCGTGGCTCCCGGATGCACGTCTGCGGCGTCGTCCTGGCAATCCCCGGAACACGTGTCCACGCCGTCCGAATCCACATCGTCCAGGTTCATGGCCGGATCGCCGTCGTCGCAATCCTCGTCCGAATTCCAGCCATCGCCGTCTGCGTCCATCGGGGCGGAGTCGTCGTCCGCAACCGTGTCGTCGTCCTGGGTGGCAGTGTCGTCGTCGGACAGATCGTCGGCAGGACACCCGATCCAAACGAACAGGAGGGTTGCGATCAACCCCATGTGCCGGCGCGTGATCGGGTCGCACAGTGAGATCATGGACGACATGGCAGACTCGCTCGTGCCGCAGCCATCGCGCCTGTTCGAGGTGCGCCTCGGCCCCATCCCTCCACCAATCCTCCTGTCATCCCGAGGATAGCAAGGGGATCCAGCCGTCACCAAGATGGATGACGGACGAGCGTTGGTGAGAGATTGGAGACCGACAAGGAGCCAGAGGAACCGCAGGGGTTCGGGTGGTGTCAACTGAATACCCATTCATTTCGGCGCCGAAATGAATGGGTATTCAGTTGGCGCCCTTCCCGGAATCCCTACCGGCGACTCCAGGCGGGAGGCGGCTACCAGCCACCCCCATTTCCCGATCTCTTCCGGCCTGACAGCCGCCGCTCTCTCGCCTGTGTGCCGGCCCAGTTAGGTCCCCCCGGGGGGGGGGGGGGGGGCGCGCGGGCGGGGCGCGGGGGGGGGGGGGGGCGGGGGGGG
>CAZLEO010000212.1:15214-17169 GCA_964558555.1 uncultured Rickettsiales bacterium
ACCGGGCACCCAGCCAGAATCGGCTAAGTGCCCGGAATCGTTATGGTGGAGCGACGGGGGATCGAACCCCGGACCTCATGACTGCCAGTCATGTGCTCTCCCAGCTGAGCTACCGCCCCGAGAGCCTTATCAGAGGGTCTTCTTGGACTTGCCTCCGGTCTTCTTGTCCGTCTTCTTCTTGGTCGGTTTCTTGGCCGACGTCTTCTTGGCGGCCTTCTTTACCTTCTTTTCGGGCTTCTTGTCAGCCTTCTTGTCGGGTTTTTTGGCGGTGTTTTTCGGCGCGGGCTTCGTCGAGGGCGTCGTCGAGGTCTTCGTCGAGGTCTTCGTCGAGGTCTTCTTGGCGGCCTTCTTGGCGGCCTTCTTGGCCTTCTTCTCGGTCTTCTTCTTGGCCGCCTTCTTCTTGGGCTTCTCCTCGACGACCGGCTCCTCCTCGACGACGGGGGCGGGCTCGACGGGCTCGGCCTCGGCCTCCATGCCGGTGTCGGTGATCTCGCGCTCGTACTCGGCGATCTTCTCCTCGATGGTCCGCACGCGCTGGTAGGCCTGCTCGAGGTCGGCGTGGGTGACGGCGCCCTCGGAGAGCAGCGTGTAGGCGCTCTGGCCGAGGCGCATGAGGAAGTGGTCGCGGTCGCGGCGGAGCTGGAAGATGTCGATGCGGGAGCGCGTCACCTTGGCGCCGGCGACGACCTCGTCGGCGGACTTGCGGACGAGATCGCGCAGGGAGTCGAAGATGTTCTGGGTCATCTCGCGGAACTGCTCGGGTCCGCGGCCTTGTTCGTCGTGCTCGGACATGGTCCCTCCCGGGCCGCTGTGCGGCGGAGCGAGAAGATAAACACGGCCCAGAAGCGTGTCAACGGCGGCCGTGGTAGAATGGTGGTCCCCCGGAGAGTCCCGAGGACGGGAGGCAGACGACGGTGAACCCCAGCGAAGAGCAAGCGATTGCGCGGTTGACGTGCCCGTCGTGTGGGGACTGGCTCGCGCCGGCCAAGGCGCTGTTCCACGACACGTCGTTCCGCCTGCTCAAGGACCTGGCTTGCCTGGGCTGCAAGCGGGTGTACCCGTGGCGCGAGGGCATCCTCGACATGATGGACGACACGTCCAACGGGGAGATCCTGCGGCGGTTCAAGCTCGGCGCGGACGAGCACTCGTTCGTGGGGCTGCTCACGGCGACGCTGCGCATGGCACGCAACAGCGACCGCACGTTCGAGGACGAGCTGTACGCCATGCTGTCGTGGCTCGACCCGAACCCATCCCAGTCGGTGATGCTGCTGGGTTGCGCCGGCGGCCTGCTGGTGCCGCCGCTGGCGCACGCGATCTATCCGGGACCGCTGATCGCGGTGGAGTCGGATATCCAGCAGCTGCAGCAGGTGCAGCAGAAGTGCATCGAGGAGGGTGTGGACAACGCCGTGCTGATCCACGGCGACCTCGCCCACCCGCCGGTGCGGCGATCGTGCATGAACCGGATGGTGCTGTTCGGTGTGCTGCACGGGACGAGCCGGCCGGTGAAGTTCATCAACGAGGCCACCGAGGGGCTGCGGCCCGAAGGGGTGGTGGTGGGGGTGAGCCTGGCGCGGTCCATCCTGCCGCGGATCGCCAGCCAGCAGGACCGCTTCGGGCGGTCGCTGGGCGTACGCTTCCTGGAGATGAACGAGTTCGGGCGGGATCTGTGCCGCGACTCGTTCGTGCAGTTCCAGATGGACCAGCCCAGCAACTGGATGGCGCGGTTCGTGGTGCGCAAGGTGCAGCACACGCCGATGAACGGCCATCAAAACGGCGCACACAACGGCTTCTGATCCCCTCTCGACGACGTGCCTTTACTTGTCCCGCGGGTGTGGGCAATATGCGGGCGTTGGTTCCATCGATTCCACCGGTGCCGGAGTGATGGAATGGGTAGACGTGCCGGACTCAAAATCCGGTGGCCTTCGGGTCGTGTGGGTTCAAGTCCCACCTCCGGC
>CAZLEO010000213.1:0-17040 GCA_964558555.1 uncultured Rickettsiales bacterium
AAAATTGGGATCTTCCTTGTCGTCCAAGGCCAGCATCTGGTCAAGCTGGCGGCGGCCGAACGGCGTGATTTAAGGAGAGAGGTGGGCAAGAAAGGGGGTTTGGTTGGGGGTGGGGGGTGGTTACCATTCTAGCCGTACCGCTCCTTTGATCCGGGCCAGGAGCCTCACATGGGCCGTCGCCGGCGCCCGTGGAGGCACCGGTAAGAGCCTCATCGCTGCACACCTCGGAACCGACCTGGCGTCGCGCGGCTGGCAGACCCTGCTGGCGGATCTCGACTGGGCCGGCGGCAGCCTCCAGACCATCCTGGGCGGGGAGCCCACCGACCTCAACGCGGCGGACTTCGCCGAGGGCAAGGGACCCGACACCCCGTCCGCCCTGCCCATGGTCTGCACCGGACTGCGGCTGATCCCGGGCGTGGACGGTTTCGCCGACGCCCCCACCCCCAAGGTGCGCCAGGGCCTGCTGGACCTGCTGCGCAAGCTGCCGTGCCACCACATGGTGCTCGACCTCGGGTCGGGATACGACGGAGACGTGACGCAGCCGTTCCTGGCCGCGGACATCCCCCTGCTGGTCTCCCTGCCCGACCCGGTGGGCCTGGAGAACGCCTACCGATTCCTCGGCGGCCTGGTCCGACAGGTGGCCCTGGACGTGTTCCTGGATCTGCGCGAGGGCGGTGACAGGGCGGATCTCGGCCCGGTACACGACCTCGACGACGTGCGGCGCGAGGCGCGGCGGCTGGGCCTGCCGCAGCTGACCGAGCGCACCGCCGACGTGCTGGGCAGCCGGCCCATCTTCCTGGTGCTCAACAAGGTCCGCCGCCTCGGCGATCTCGAGGTGGCGGCGGGTCTGGAGCGGGTGGCCCTGCATTCCTTCGGGTGCCGCCTTCGCACCGTGGGCGCGGTGCAGTACGACGAGAGAGTCTGGATCGCCATGCGCAAGAACCGCGATCTCTGCGCGTGGAGCCAGGTCTCCAAGCTCGGCGACGACCTCAGGGAGCTCGTGGACGCGCTCCTGATGGAGCTGGGCATTCCCCTCGGATACAAGGCGCGAGGCGTGGCCCGCGTGGAGCGCCGTGATGGAGAGCGGATAGCGAGCAGACAACCGCAGCAGCAGTACGCGAGAGCAGCAAAGCCGTGAAATTCGTCAGCCAGAGTTACTACGAGATCCTCGATGTCGACCCGTCCGCCTCGGAGGAGCAGGTCAAGCGATCGTATCGCATGGTCCGGCGGTCCTTCGAACCGGACTCGATGGCCATCTACTCGCTGTACTCCCCCGAGGAGACCGAGGCCATCGGTGCCAAGATCGACGAGGCATTCGGCATCCTGACCAATCGTGATCGGCGGCGGACCTACGACAAGTTCTTGCGAACCGGCGAGCACTCCGCCCGCCCGGCCACGGACCCGGGCACCTTCTTCGACCAGGTCCACGACATCGGCGAGCTCGTCCCCCTCGAGGAGTTCGTCGAGGACTCGATCCACACGGGGGCGCCCGCGTCGGACGGCTACGCCGTGGTCAGCGCCGAGGTTCAGGTGGAGGTGGAAGACGACGCGGTGGACATCGACACGGCCGAGGGCATCGAGCTGTTCGAGCCCCCCTCCCCGAAGCCGGGCCTGCGCTACGAGGAGGCCCCGCCGTCGGTGGAGGTGGAGGTCGCGGCCATGGTGGAGGAGCCCATCGAGTCCGCCGAGGCCACCCTCGAGGCCGTGGTGGACGGGCCCGATCCTTCCGAGGACACCCTGGGGCTGCCGTTCCAGGCCCGGTCCTCTGCCGAATCCGCCTCCTACACGGCGCCAAACACCTCCGAGGAGTCGTCCGCGGCCTCGAGCCCGCGGCTGCGCGCCTGGACGCGCAAGTACGCGGATCGGCGCCGCATCCACACCGACTCCCTCAAGCTCATGCCGCTGACCGAGGAGGCGCTCACCCACCTGCGCAAGGCGCCCAAGAAGGGCATCAGCGGCCGGGCCCTCAAGCGCATCCGTGAGCAGCGCGGCGTGGAGCTGCCGCTGATCTCCGAGCTCACCAAGATCTCCATCATGTACCTGCGCTTCATCGAGCAGGACTGCTACGAGAACCTCCCGGCGCCCATCTACCTCAAGGGCTTCGTGGACCAGTACGCCCGCGTCCTCGACCTCCCGGGCGAGGTGGTGGACCAGTACATGAGCCACTACAAGCGGGTCTGTGGCTGAGCAGCGGGTTCTGGTCGTCGCGCACCGCGAGCGGGGCAAGCGCCTCGATCAGTTCCTCTCCGCCCGCGTCGCCGATCTGAGCCGCAGCCGCATCCAGCGCCTCATCGACGAAGGCCGCGTGCTCGTGGACGGCCAGTGGCAGCGCCGCTCCCACCGCCTCGACGGGGGCGAGGAGGTGGTGCTGGACATCCCGGACATGCAGCCCACGGACATCCTCGCCGAGGACATCCCCCTGGAGATCCACTACCAGGACGCGGACCTGCTGGTGGTCTACAAGCCCCCCGGCATGGTGGTCCACCCCACCCAGCACGACCACTCCGGGACCCTGGTCAACGCGCTGATGTACCACGTGGACGACCTGTCCGGGATCTCCGGCGAGGAGCGGCCCGGCATCGTCCACCGCCTCGACAAGCTCACCTCCGGCCTGCTGGTGGTGGCCAAGAACGATCACGCCCACGCGGGTCTGGCCGAGCAGTTCCGCGACCACACCATCACCCGCCGCTACGAGGCCCTGGTCTGGGGCGTGCCCTTCCCGTCGGAGGACCGCGTCGTCAGCGAGATCGGCCGCCACCCCTCGGATCGCAAGCGCATGAGCAGCCGCGCCGCGCGCGGCAAGCGGGCCGTGACCCGCTACCGCGTGCTCGACGACTTCGGCTTTGTGGCCCGCATCGAGCTGGCGCTGGAGACCGGGCGGACCCACCAGATCCGCGTGCACATGTCCGAGCGGGGACACCCCGTGGTGGGCGATCCCGTCTACGGCGGCCGCGCCGCGCGGCGCATGCCCGCAGATCCGCGCCTGCGTGAGGTGATCGAGCCGGTCCATCGGCAGCTGCTGCACGCGCGCCACATCGGCTTCGGCCACCCCCGATCGGGCGAGTACATCGCCTTCGACCGCGATCCGCCCGAGGATCACGCCCGGGTTCTCGAGGTGGTCAGGCAGGTCGCCGGCGGCGCTTGACGCTGCTATCCTTGCAGGCCGTGAACACCCGATCCGCAGTCCTGTCGTTGCTCGCCGTGTGGGCCCTGGCCCTGCCCGCGATCGCCAGCGAGCAGCCCACCGAGGCCCCGCCGGCCGTGGGGGCGCCGCAGATCGACGAGGCCGCACCGCCGGCGCCCGTGTTCCCCGACCCCGTCCTGATGCAGCGGGCCCGCACCTACCGCACCGTCGGCGCCACCCTGTCCATCACCGGCGCGGTGGCCTTCGTGGCCAGCTTCAACCTCACCCTGGCCGCCCTGCGCAGCGGCAACGAGGCATTCACCGCCGCCATGCCCGCGTGGGCCATCCCCGGGAGCATCCTGACCATCGTCGCGCTGGAGTTCGGCGCGCCCCTGTGGTCGGTGGGGTCGGAGATGCACCGTCAGCTCACCCGCGACACCAAGGGCGACGAGAAGCTCCGCCGGTCCGTGGCCAACGATCCGCGCTACTGGCAGGGCCGCACACAGGTGGCCTTCGGTACGACCCTGGCCCTCACCGGGGGTATCCAGCTCATGGTCGGCACGCTGCTGCTGGTCGGCACCATCTGGGTCGTCGAGCGCGGCGACATGGTCGAGGAGGAGACCGGCGACACTGTCCACCCCCGCATCCTCCTGATGCCCATCAGCACCATCGGCGTCAGCACCGGCATGCTCATCGCCGGGCTATCCCTGCAACGCCACGGCCTCGAGCGCTCCCAGGCCGTGCGCGACGCCCACGCCGCCACCGCGGTGATGGTGGTGCCCTACTTCGGCCCCGAAGGGGGCGGGTTCGCCCTGGCCGGGCGGTTCTGATGTCCTCCTGCGGGGGCCGACGCGCCGCCCTCGCGCTCAGCGGCACGTTCCTGCTCACCCTGCTCGCGGCCGCCCCTGCTGCGGCCGATCGCGGCTCGGTGCCCGCCGGCGACGGCGTGGTGCAGGGCACGCTGGTGGACGATGCCACGGGGGAGGGGATCTCCGGGGAGTACGTGAGCCTGTACTGGATTCCCCCCGAGTCCACCCGTGAGTACCCGTACCCCTGGACGCCCATGGACGGATCGAGGCGCGCCAAGCCGGTCGAGCTCGCGACCACGGACGCGCAGGGCCGGTTCGCGTTCGCGGGGTTGGGGCACGGGCTGTACCGGCTCGGAACCGTGCTCCCCGTGGACGATCCCGACGCGACGTTCGTGGTACCCCACGACGGCGCGGTCCACGCAGTGCTCACCGCACACCTCGGCCGCACGGTCACCGGGTCGGTGTTGCTTCCGGACGGCACCCCCGCGATCAGCGCCCGGGCCTTCCTCGCCGGCATGGAGGACGGCGCCGGGGGCAACGCCCTGTGGAACCAGGAGCTGTCCGCGCGGCGAGTGCGCAAGGACGGTACGTTTCGGCTGTACAACCTGCCCGAGGGGCGGTGCTGGATCGGGGCGTGGCACGACGATGTGGGGTTCGCGACCCCCGTGCCTGCGGACGAGGCCGAGGGGCTGGTCCTGGTCCTGCGCGACGAGTCCGCGCGGCTGTTCTCCCTCGAGGAGCGAGAGTTCGGCGGCGTGGGCATCAGCGTCAGCCGGGACGCGCTGAGCCCCCTCGTCGCCAGCGTCCGCGAGGGCGGCCCCGCGGCCCGCGCCGGCCTGATCGTGGGCGACCGCATCGTCGAGGTGGACGGCCTGCCCACCCTGTGGATGCCCTTCGACGAGCTGCTCATGCGTTGCCGGGGGCCGGCGGGCCGGCCCGTCACCCTGACGCTGACGCGCGGTGAGGAGCGGCTCGAGGTGGCGATCGTCAGGGAGCTGTTCGAGTAGGGGTACGCTGCCGGTCGAGCCGTAGCCCGGCGACCTCGGCAGGGGAGGGGGGGGCAGGAGGTCGTGTGCCGGCGACGCCCTCGCCCGCGCCGTCCCGCAACGGCAGCCAGCGCCGATCCAGCAACGTGGTCTGTCGCACCTGACCCACGGCCGTGCGCATGGACGACCGCGCTCCGGGGAAGCGCTCCTCGAGCTCTGCGACCAGCCCCTTGACCTTCGGCCGCCACAGGTCCTTGCGCCCTGATCCGAGGCACTGGCAGGGGAACGACGGCAGGTTCGTGGCCTTCGAGAACGCCCTCGTCAGCGCCTCGTCGGCCAGCAGCAGCGGGCGGATCACCGTGGTCTGGCCGTCGTCCGCCTCCAGGATCGGCGGCATGGCCTTGAGCTGGCCGTTGGACAGCAGGTTCAGCAGCAGCGTCTCGATGAGATCGTCCGCGTGGTGGCCCAGCGCCACCGTGCCGTACCCCTCTTGCCGCGCCACCCGGTAGATCGCCCCCCGCCGCAGCCGCGCACACAGCGGACAGGGCGTGTCGTCCTCGTCCAGCTTCTCCGACACGGTCTCGACAATACTGGCGCTTTTTACCATGAGCGCCACACCCAGCGCGTCACAGTACTGCTGCAGCGGCTCGGTCGGGTGCCCGCCCCATCCTCCATCCACGGTGACCGCGGCCAGCTCGTATCGCACCGGCGCCCGCGACTGCAGGTGCCGCAGCACGTACAGCAACGCGGCGCTGTCCTTGCCCCCGGACAGGCCCACCAGCACCCGATCGCCGTCCGCGATCATGGTGTAGCGGGTGATCGCCTCGCCCGCCTTGCGCAGCAGGTCCTTGAGCAGTCGGTCGGCCTCGGCCATGGGCCAGAACCTAGGGGGGGCCTGATCCCGGCGCAAGCCCTTCGCCCCTGCGGCGCGGACAACTCGGATTGTCGGGCGCACAACACCCAGGACGTCCGGAATCGCGCGATCGCACGACGCGGACCCTGGCATCACCCTTGCACATTCCCTGAGGCGTGGGCCCGGCGCCGCTGCCGGAGCGAACGCCGAAGAAAGGACGTATCCATGTTTTCACGATCGCGACGTTTTCGATTCTCGTCCCCGACCCTGGCCCTGCTCGGCCTGCTCGCCGTGGGGCTGCTCGCCCCCCTGCCCGCGACCGCCGCCAGCGGCCCACGCTATCCGCTCCCCCTCCAGCCCTCGGTGGAGAAGGACCTCTGGTTCGGCTTCGCTTGCGGACCGAGCTTTGGCCTCGGCGAGGGAGCGCTGACCCGGTTCGACATGGGTTTCGGGCAGAGGAGCCGCGGCGCGGTCGTCGCGGGCGTCTTCAAGGCCGGCGTGGTGGGGACGAAGCACCACTCGGTGGACATCAACCTCCTCTTCGGGCCTGCCGCGAACGAGGGGACCGTCCAGCCGTTCTTCGCCGTCACCACGGGCGTGGGCCTCACCCACGTCAGCTCGGATGTGCTGGGTATCGATTTCTGGTGGTCCTTCCCTGTCCCGTGTCCCACCCTGGCAGCCGGCCTGAGCGCCGGATTCTTCGCGCCGATGAAGGGCCTCGACTCGGAGTTCCGGCTGGCCGTGGAGCCGCGGTACCTGGTGGCGTTCGACGATGAAATGGGACCGCTGCACTCCCTGGAGGTCGCGGTCGTGCTCGCGTGGGACGTGCTGTAGGCGCGCAACCCCCTTGCCCTGCGGGCCGTCGAGGACGATGATGCGGCCGCCATGCACGACCACGCCTCGTTGATTCGCCTCTCGATGGACTCCCTGGACTGGCCGGGGGTGGTGGACGCCCTCGCCCAGCGCGCGGCCACGGCCGTGGGACGGGAGAGGTGCGCTGCCCCACCGCTGCTCGACGACGCCGACGACGTCCGGCTGCTGCTCGGACAGGTGACCCAGATGCGGGCCGTGGTCGAGGAGGAGCGGGTGCCGCTGGGGGGCGTGCGAGACGTGCGGTCGCAGGTGACCCGCTGCACCAAGGGTGAGCTGCTGGAGGGGCGGCTGCTGCTGGAGGTGGCGGACACGCTGGAGGGGCTGTCGCGGCTGCGGACGTTCATCAAGGGCCGCGTCGACCAGTGCCCCGACCTGCAGCACCTGGCCGGCGGCATCGTGGCGCTGCCGGAGCTGCAGTCGCGCCTGTCCGCCTCCTTCGACCGATCCGGTGAGCTGTCCACGGTCACCTACCCCCACCTCATCGAGCTGCGGTCGCGCAAGGCGCGCCTGCACGAGACGATCCGCGGCCAGCTGGAGGATCTGACCTCGACAGGGGAGTGGGAGGGGGCGCTGCAGGAGGACTACCTGACCCAGCGCAACGACCGGTACGTGGTGCCGGTCAAGGTGGCGGCGAAGTCGATGGACCTGGGCATCGTCCACGACACGTCGGGCAGCGGCCAGACCCTCTACGTGGAGCCGCGCGAGGTGGTGGGCCTGAACAACCGCCTCAAGATGGCCGACGCAGAGCTCAAGCGCGAGGAGATGGCGATCATCGGCTCCCTGTGCGAGTCGGTGGCCGCCTGGGCTCCCGACATCCGGACGGGCCTGGACCTGACGGCCCGGCTGGACGCCATCCACGCGAGGGCGAGGCTGGCGGTGGATCTGGGCGCGACCGAACCCGCGGTCGACGACGGACCGTCCATCTACCTGCGATCGGCCCGCCACCCGCTGCTGGCCCTCAAGGGCACGGAGGTGGTGCCCAACGACCTGCGCCTGGACGAGGACCACTGCGCGCTGATCCTCAGCGGCCCCAACGCCGGCGGCAAGACCATCACGCTCAAGACGCTGGGCGTTTGCTCGCTCATGGTGCGCGCGGGCATGCACCTGCCGGTGGAGCCCGGCTCGCGGATCGGCCTGTTCGACCTGGTGCTCACCGACATCGGTGACCAGCAGTCCGTGCAGGAGGATCTGTCCACCTTCAGCGGCCACCTGCTGGCCCTGAACCAGGTGCTGCAGATGCTGCAGGAATCCGACGGCGACGCCCTGGTGCTGGTGGACGAGATCGCCGTGGGCACCGACCCGCAGCAGGGGGCCGCCCTGGCCGCGGCCGTGCTGCGCGCCGTACTCGACCGCGGGGCCCTGGCCGTGGCCACCACCCACTTCGCCCCCCTCAAGGCGCTGGCCGAGGTGGACGACCGCTTCGTCAACGGCCGCCTGGAGTTCGACCCGGACGCCTTGCGACCCACCTACCGCCTCAGCACGGGCAACCCGGGCCGCAGCTATGCCTTCGACATCGCGCGCCACCTGGGCCTGTCCGAGGACGTACTCGCCGACGCCGAGGCGCGCGTCGAGCCCACGCATCGGGAGGTGGAGGCGCTGCTGGCGAGCCTGGAGGAGGAGCGGGCCGCGGTCCGGAAGACGGCCGAGGAGGCCGAGCAGGCGCGAGCCGACGCGGAGCGGGAGCGTCGGAGCCTCGAGCGGCAGGGGGAGGAGCTGAAGCAGCGGCTGCGCTCCCTGCGCGAGGAGGTCATCGAGACCTTCGACGGCGAGGTCGAGGGCTACCGCGAGGTGGTCCGCGGCATCATCCGCGAGCTACAGAAGGCGCCCAGCCTCACCGCCGCCGACCGGGCGCGGCGTCGCATCGCCACGGGCGGCAAGCGGGTGCGGGTGGGGCTGGAGAAGTCCGCGGGCCGGCCCAAGGCCGATCCCTCCGCCGGCTTCGACTGGGACGCAGCCGCGGTGGGCGATCCCATCACCGTGCTCGCCGGCGGCCGCGAGGGTACGCTGGCGTCCCTGCCCGACCGCAAGGGCCGGGTCGAGGTGCAGATCGGCGGCGCCCGGGTCGTGTGCAAGCTCAAGGACCTGGGCCCCCCGAAGGGGCTCGCCCAGGCAGGGCCGGCCTTCCGCCCGAAGCGAAAGGTGCCGGCGCCCGGCTGGAAGGCGGACAAGGGCCCCGAGCTCGATGTGGATATCGAGGGCGCCGTGCGCACCGAGGACAACACCCTCGACCTGCGCGGCGTGCGCGTGGACGAGGCCCTGGACAGGGTGGACCAGTTCCTCGACGACGCGTCCATGGCCGGCCGGGCCGTGGTGTTCATCCTGCACGGGTTCGGTACCGGCGCCCTGCGCAAGGCCGTGCGCGCCCACCTGCGCCAGTCCCCGTACGTGCGCGAGCAGCGCAGCGCCACGCGCAGCCAGGGGGGCGACGCGCTCACCGCCGTGCGGCTATGATGGGAACGTCCGAGGGAGGGCCGATGGGCGACGATCCACTGCAGCCGGGCACCCAGATCGGGGAGTACACCCTGGTCCAGGAGATCGGCCAGGGGGCCGCCGCCCGGGTGTTCGCCGCCCGCACCGAGGGCGCCATGGGCTTCTCCAAGGACGTGGCCCTGAAGATCCTCCACGAGGCCCTCGCCGAGTCCCAGCCCCAGATGATGCGGTCCCTGGTCAACGAGGCCCGCATCGGCGGCCTGCTGTCCCACCCCAACGTGGTGCAGATCCTCGACTTCGTCGAGATCGACGGCCGGCACGTGCTGGTCATGGAGTACGTGGAAGGGCCCACCCTCCGCGGCATCCTCGACCACTTCGCCGCCAACCGCACCCAGCTCCCCGCCGGCCTCGTCGCCGAGGTGGGCGCCCAGGTCTGCCGCGCCCTGCAACACGCCATCGACCGCAAGGGCACCGACGGCCGCCCCCTCAAGCTCGTGCACCGCGACATCAAGCCCGAGAACCTCATCCTCGCCCCCGGCGGCCTGGTCAAGGTCCTGGACTTCGGCATCGCCCGGTCCACGGCCAACCTGTTCCTCACCACCACCCTCAACCTCACCCGCGGCACACCCTGCTACATGTCCCCCGAGCAGCTCCGCGGCGAGGATCTCGACGGCCGCAGCGACCTGTTCTCGCTGGGCTGCGTCCTCTACGAGCTCCTCACCGGCGAGGTGCTGTTCAAGGACGCCGGCGTCAAGCTCGTCACCATGGTCCTCGAGGGGGACCTCTCCGAGCAGTTCGCCCGGGCCCACGAGGTCTCACCGGCCCTCGCCGCGGTGCTCGCCCGGCTCCTCGAGCGCCCCGTGAACAAGCGCTGCGCCACCGCGCTGGAGGCCGAGCAGTCCCTCACCGCCGTGGCCAAGGCCGAGCCCCACTCCCTCGACCTCGCCGACACCTCGCGCATGCTCTCCACCGGCCAGCTCCCCCAGTGGTCCCCACCCCCCACCATCTCCGTCGAGGAGGCCGGCAAGCCCCCGTCGGGCAAGGCCTTCGGCTTCTGGGACTGGCTCAAGAACTTCTTCGGGTTCTAGGTCGAGTTCGGCGTCTACTTCAGGCCCATCGTCCAGTTCGGTGGGAGAGTGGGAGCGGGCGCCGTGGCGTTCGAGGGGGTGATCGAGATCACGTGGATCTGGTACGAGTTCGGGGAGTGAAGGGCGCAGAGGGGGACTACACCACCAGCTTGTCCAGCGCCGCGTCCACGGCCTTCCAGATCAGGTCGCGGGCCTTGCGGTACTTGCGCAGGGACTTGCGGTAGGGGTCGTCGATGGACTTCTTGTTGATGAACGAGGCGAGGGACCAGGTCTTGAACGGGGCGCGCCAGTCCTGGGCGTTGACGGCGAGGAGGTGGCGCTCCTCCATGCAGAGGATCTGATCGGCCCACTCGACGAGATCGCGGTCGAGGGGATGGCTCTCGTGCTCGCTGATGTCCACGCCCTTCTCGGCGCAGGCGATGACGCCGTTCTCGGACGCGGGGCTGCCGGGGCGGGCGATGGTGCCGCAGGAGCGGACCTCCACCGACATCCCCTTCTGCTCGGCGATGGTGCGGGCGATGCCCGCGGCCATGGGGGACCGGCAGAGGTTGCCCGTGCAGACGAACAGCAGGCGGAGGGGGCGGGGACCGTCGTTCATGGCGAGATAGGATACACAAGCCGCGACAAATTGTGGTGAGGGCGCGGTCGCAGGGGGCGCCGCGTGAGCCGCTGTCGCTTTCCCCGTTGCATCCGCTGGGGTACGATGTGCCTCCCAACAAGCCAGGAGTGTTTCCATGAGCCGTATCCCATCCATCCTCGTCGCCGTCTTCGGAGTGCTCCTCGTGCCCGGGTTGGCCCTGGCCGGCGCCACGGCGTCCTCGGAGCTCAAGGACTCCTGGGGTGAGTCGGGCAAGCAGAGCGCCAACGCTGCGGTGGACGGCGATCTGGGTACGGGCTGGGTGGAGGGCAACGAGGGTGACGGCGTGGGCGAGTGGATCGAGCTCGACCTGCCGCGCGGTACCCTGGTGAGCTTCACCGTCAACCACGGGATGGGGCCGGACGACGCCCAGTTCCAGCGCTACGCGCGCCCCCAGCAGGTGGACATCGACATCTTCTCGCTGGACGACATGCAGACCCCCCAGCAGGTCAAGCAGATCACACACACCTTCCCGGACACGTATGGCCCCCAGACCATCGAGGCGGGCGACCTGCAGGTGGGCGGGGAGCTGTGGGGCGGCAAGGCCAAGATCACCATCCGCAGCATCTACCCCGGCACCGACTTCGACACGCTCGTGGCCATCTCGGAGATCCGCGCCACGTTCAAGGAGCTCGAGGAGGACAACCTCCCCAGGACCCAGATCATCGAGATCTCGTCCAATCCCGGCGAGCAGGGGAAGCTGGTCGACGAGAGTTCGCGGTCCGCCTGGGTCGCCGAGGGCGGCGCCGAGGAGTGGATCACCATCGAGGCCGTGGACTGGTCCATCTCCAGCGTCGGCATCTTCCCCGGCCACGCGGGCAGCTGGTCCACCTACGCCCGCCCCAAGACCGTGGAGGTGCGCGTGAACATGGACACGTTCACCGTCACCCTGGAGGACAAGAAGGAGATGCAGTGGTTCGAGCTGCCCATCTCCGGCGGATACAACGGCAGCTGCTACGGCGAGGTCCGGTTGCAGGTGGTGGACACGTATCCGGGCTCCAACAGCCAGGTCGCCATCACCGAGCTCGACCTGCGCGCCATCAACTACGGCGGCTGATCCGGCCCCCCTCTCCCCCCTGCTCCCCCTCCAGCGTCCCCGTCGAACCGTGTAGACTCGTCGACCTCGGAGGGTCGTCATGAACACACGCCTGCTCCTGGTCGCCCTGCTCACCGTGGCCTGCGGCACCCCTGCCCAGGCCCTCGAGCGGTTCTTCTGCCACCACCAGCTGCCGTCCGGGTACACCGGTGAGTGCGTCTCGTCGTCGCGCTCACGGCCCGAGTGCGCCCTGTCCATGGACTCCCCCACCTACCCCATCCGCGTGCACTACGACGAGGGCCAGGAGGACATCGCCGACAGCGTGATGCTGCACGCGAACCTGGCGTGGGAGCAGCAGGTGGAGGAGTGGGGCTGGGACGAGCTGGGCGACGACGGGGGGCAGGGCGGCAGCGAGGCCCTGGATCTGTACGTCCACTCCGCCGGTGACGCGGCCGGCTACTACCAGTGCGAGACGCAGATCACCGACGGCGACTACTTCCGCTGCACCGGCTACATCGTCATCGACGAGGAGCTCGGCGACGACACCATCCCCTCCACCACGGCCCACGAGCTCAACCACGCGCTGCACCGCTGGGTCGACGCCGCCGAGGACGTGCAGTTCGTCGAGGCCAGCGCCGTGCTCACCGAGGAGTGGTACGACGAGACCACCGCCCAGGGCTGGTACAACACCGTGTACTACCAGGAGGGCTACTACCGCTCCCTGGACTACTACGAGACCCTCGAGCCCGCCCAGTACGGCTCGTTCATCTTCTTGCAGTACCTCACCGAGCACCTCGGGGACGGCACGCCCCGGATCGCCGTGGAGCTGTGGGAGGACGCGATCCAGTCCGATGGCCTCAACTCCAATACCTGGATCGAGGCGCTGGAGCGCTGGCTCGAGGTGCACTGGGACGGCGCGACCCCCCAGGGTGACGAGCAGTACGTCGAGCTCGCCTGGCAGGAGTTCGCCGAGTGGCGCTACTTCCTCGGCGACAACGACGACGGCGAGCACTTCGAGCACGGCTACCACGCAGCGACCGGGCTGGGGCTGGAGCTGCCCAACATCTCCACGGCCAACTTCTCGCTGCTGCTGGACGGACCGCTGGAACGGGAGCTGCGCCACGACATGGCCGAGCTGAGCTCGGGCACGGTGCCGATCCAGTACCCCGAGGTGGGCGCGGAGGTCACCGTCGAGCTGACGGCGGACGGCGGTGAGGACCGCTGGGCCCTGTCCCTGATCAGCCTGCACGCCAACGGCACGGTGCTCGAGCGCGAGATCGGCGCCATCGGCGCGGGCGAGGCGACGGTCTCTGCCGTGGTGCCCGCCGACACGCTGCACATGATCGCCGTGGTGGCCAACGTGGGCGACGGGAACCTCGACCCCAACGAGAACGACTGGGACGGCACCGGCGGAGTGCTCATCTTCTCCACGGACGCACAGCCCGTGGAGGGCGACGACGACGACGACTCCGCGGATGCGGAGGAGGGCGGCTGCGAGTGTGCCGCCCACCCGGCCGCGGCCGCGCCCGGGCCGCTGGCCCTGATCGCGCTGGCGGCCCTCGCCCTGGTGCGGCGGCGCTGATATCGACGCGAGAGGAGAATCCGTGGCGGACGACATCCATCCCCGGCTGGACGCCCTGCGCGCGGCCGTCGCCGGCGTGATCCACGGCAAGGACGAGGTGATCGACCAGCTGCTGGTGGCCGTGCTGGCCGGCGGCCACGTGCTGCTCGAGGACGTGCCCGGCGTGGGCAAGTCCACCCTGGCCCGCGCCGTGGCCTCGGCCATGGGCTGCACCTTCCGGCGCATCCAGTTCACGTCCGATCTGCTGCCCGGCGACATCCTCGGCGTGAACGTGTACGACCCGAACACGACCGAGTTCCGCTTCAAGCGCGGGCCCATCTTCGCCCACGTGGTGCTGGCCGACGAGATCAACCGCACCACCCCCAAGACCCAGTCCGCGCTGCTCGAGGCCATGAGCAACGCCGAGGTCCACCTCGACGGCGTGGGCCACCCCCTGCCGCGGCCGTTCCACGTCATCGCCACCCAGAACCCCTTCGAACAGCACGGGGCCTTCCCCCTGCCCGAGTCCCAGATGGACCGCTTCCTGGTGCGGTTGACCATGGGCTACCCCGACCGCGAGGCCGAGCGGCGCGTCATGTACCGCAGCGGCGAAGGCGGCGGCGATCTCGGCGCGGTCATGGACCCCGACCAGCTCGCCGAGCTGCAGGGGCGCGCCGCGGGCGTCGACGTGGCGGCCGGCATCGAGGACTACGTGCTCGAGATCGTCGAGGCCACCCGCCGCTCGCCGCGGCTGAGCCTCGGCGCGAGCCCCCGCGGCACCCAGGCCCTGATCCGCGCGGCCCGCGCCCGCGCCCTGCTCGACGGCCGGGACTATGTGGTGCCCGACGACGTCAAGCAGTTCGCCGTGCCCGTGCTGGCCCACCGGGTGCTCGCCGCGGAGGCCCTGCCCGGGGCAGCGCTGCCCACGGCGGGCGTGGTGGCCGAGATCGCGGCCTCGGTGAAGCCGCCGGCGTGAGGATCGCCCTGCCCCGACTGCGGCGTCGCGCCCCGGCCGTGGGGCCGGTCCTACCCACGCCCGCGGTCGAGCCCACGACCTGGCAGCGCGCCTGGGCGCGGCTGGCCCCCCTGCTGCGGCCACCCCGCCGCCTGCGCATCACCGTGCAGGGGTGGATCTTCCTGGCGATGGTGTTCGCCGTGGCCGGCGCCGCCCTGAACACGGGCAACAACCTGCTGTACATGTTGTGCTCGATCATGCTGGCCATGATCGCCGTCTCCGGCGTGCTGTCCGAGAGCGCCCTGCGGCGGTTGCGCGTCGAGGCGGATCTGCCCACGGCGCTGTACGCCGGCCGACCGGCCCAGGGCCGCCTGCGGGCGACCAACCCCCGCCGCTTCCTGCCCAACGTGGCCCTGGTCCTGCGCCACGTGCCCGATGACCGCTGTGACGGCGGCTCCGAACCCACGGCCGCGCCGCTGGTGCCGCCCGGGGAGACCGCCCAGCACCTCGCCACGTACCTCTTCCGCCGCCGAGGCCTGCACCGCCTCGCCGGCTTCGAGGTCAGCACGACCTACCCCTTCGGCCTGTTCCGCAAGAGCTACCGCATCCCGGGGCCACGGGACGTGCTGGTGTTCCCCGAGATGGGCGATCCCGGCGACGTCCTGAGCTCCGCCGGCTCCGGCAGCGGACAGCGGGACGGGCGCCGCGCCGGCCTGGACGGCGACTTCCAGGGGCTGCGCGACTTCCTCGATGGGGAGGACGCGCGCCTGATCCACTGGAAGACCTCCGCGCGCCGGGGCTCCCTCGTCGCCGTGCAGCGAGGTCGCGCCGAGGGCGCCACCTGCACCGTCTACCTGCTCCCCGGGGGCAGCCCGGTCGAGGGTGAGGTCTTCGTGCGCCGCTTCGAGGTGGCGGTCAGCCGCGCCGCCACTGCGGCCCACGCGCTCATCGAGGCGGGGCACCACGTGGGGCTCATCACGCCGGTGGGCAGCGTCCCCCAGGGGCAAGGCGAAGCGCACCTGCGCCACATCCTCCGGCACCTCGCCCTCATCCCCGTACCCGAGGGCACCCTCGGACCGGATCTGGTCCGCGTGCGCGCCCAGCTCGGAGGTCGCGATGTCGGCCTCGGTTAGGGCACGGCGCACGCGGCTGGACTGGCTCTCGGGCGCCGCCGGCGTCGTGGTGATCGCCCTGGGCGCGGCGTCGCTGATGATCACCGGCCAGCTCCACCCCCTGGCCGCGGCCGTGGCCCTGCCGTCCACCCTGCTGGTGCTGGTGGATCCGCGGCGGCTGCGCGTCTCGTCGCTGGTGTGGAACCTGCTGGGGCTGGCCGCGCTGGCGGTGTCGGTGGTGGCCTGGCGGGTCGGCCACGCGCACCCCGTGTCCGTGCTGGCCCACCTGACGGTGTTCTTCCAGGTCTACCGGCTGCTCGCCCGCCGCGGCGACTCGAGCCTGGACGTGTGTTATCTCATCGCCTTCGCCCAGCTGGCGCTGGCCTCCATCCTCACCATCCACTTCGCCTTCCTGCTGGTGTGCGCCGCCTTTGCCGTGGCCGTGGCGTGGGCCCTGTTGCTGTCGCGGGTCAAGCAGGCGTACGCGGCCGCGGCCGACGCCGGCAGCGCCGCGCCCTTCGATCCCGGGCGGCTGGTCACCGCGCCCTTCCTGGGCTACGCCACCGCCCTGACCGTGGCGCTGCTCGCCGGCGCCGTGGCCGTCTTCCTGCTCATGCCGCGCCTGCAGATCGGCCTGGCCAACCGCTACTCGGCCACCGTGCAGGTGGGGGGCTTCTCCGAGGAGGTGCGGCTGGGGGACGTGGGGCTGATCCAGCGCCGCGGCGAGCCGGTGATGCGCGTGGAGGTGCGCGACGCGCTGGGCGAGCCGCTGAACGTGCCCATGTACTACCACGGGCTCGCCCTGGACCGTTTCGACGGCCAGCGCTGGAAGCTGGGCAACGCCGTACCCACGCCGTTGATCAACCGCCGCTTCCCCGAGCGGGACGACCGCCCCCCCCCGGGGACCGCCAACATCACCCAGCGCTACACCCTCGAGCCCATCAACAGCCGCGTGGTGTTCTACGTGCGCGAGCCCGTCGAGCTGCTGGTGCCCCTGCATCGGCTCGAGGCGGCGTCCACCGAGGGGTACTTCTTCCCCGTGGACACCGGCCGCCCCAGCTACGTGGTCCACTCCCGCGCCATACGCCCGTCGGACGAGGAGTTCCGCGCTGCCGTGGGCGAGTACCCCGACGACGTGGTGCCGCGCTACCTGCAGACCCCCGACCTGACCGACCGCGTGCGCGACCTCGGACGCCAGTGGGTGGGCATGGGCGAGACCCCGTACGACGGCGTGCTCGTGGTGCAGAAGCGGCTGCGCGAGGACTTCGTGTACTCCCTGGACCAGCCCTCGGCGGGTACGCCGGATCCGCTGGACCACTTCCTGTTCGAGTCCCAGGAGGGCCACTGCGAGTTCTTTGCCACGGCCATGGCCCTGCTGCTGCGGTCCCAGGGGATTCCCACGCGGGTGGTCAACGGCTTCCACGGAGGGGACTACAACCCGGCCGGCGAGTACTTCATCGTGCGCCAGCGCCACGCCCACTCCTGGGTCGACGTGTACTTCCCCGACCTGGGCTGGCGCATGTTCGATCCCACCCCCGTGGGCGGCTCCGAGGGGCAGGCCCAGCTCCGCTTCACC
>CAZLEO010000214.1:0-16800 GCA_964558555.1 uncultured Rickettsiales bacterium
GCGACGGCACCGTGGAGGAGGGGGTGGACGACGACCTCGACGGCGACGGCGTGACCCCCTGCGACGGCGACTGCGACGACACCAACGCGGACACGTACCCCGGCGCGGCCGAGGTGTGCGACGGCGAGGACAACGACTGTGACGGCAGCTTGCCCCCGGAGGAGACGGACCAGGACGGGGACGGCTGGTCGTTGTGCGACGGCGACTGCGACGAGAACGATCCGGCCATGGGCCCCGGCGACGGGGACGGCGACGGCGTGAGCACCTGCGCCGGCGACTGCGACGACACCGACGCGGACACCTACCCCGGCGCCGTGGTGATCTGCGACGGCGTGGACAACGACTGCTACGGCGCGGACCCCGGCGACCAGGCCGACGGCGACGGCGACGGCGTGTCCGAGTGCGACGGCGACTGCGACGACACCGACGCCGACACCTACCCTGGCGCGGCCGAGTTGTGCGACGGCATCGACAACACCTGCGAGGGGATCGTCGATGAGGGTTTCCCTCCGGACCAGGACGGCGACGGCTACTCCGAGTGCGAGGGAGACTGCGACGACGGCGACTCCGGCGTCCACCCCGGCGCCGTGGAGGTGTGCAACGGGTCCGACGACGACTGCGACGGCGTGCTGCCGTGGACCGAGCAGGACAACGACGGCGACGGCGACCCGGCGTGCTCGGACTGCGACGACGCGGACGCCTCGCTGGACAGCCTGGACCTGGACTACGACGGGTACTCCACCTGCGACGGCGACTGCGACGACGGCAACGCCTCGTTCAACCCCGCCAGCCTGGACCTGGTGGGGGACGGCGTGGACCAGAACTGCGACGGCCTCGACGGGGTGGACGCGGACGGGGACGGCTACGCCAATCCCGCGTCCGGCGGCGACGACTGCGACGACGGGGATCCCTCGCTGAACCTCGACGACGCAGACGCCGACGGCTACACCACCTGCGACGGCGACTGCTTCGACTTCGACGCCGCCGTCTACCCCGGCGCCTTCGAGGTGGTGGGCGACGGCATGGACAACGACTGCGACGGCGCGGTGGACGAGACCGACCAGTGCGACTGCCCCAGCACCACCGACGAGGCCGAGGCCGCCGACATCTGCTACGGCCTGCTCAGCCTGACCACGGGCGGGCCGAGCCAGCAGATGAACACCGTCACCGACTACGGCAGCTCCGTGTACCCCCGCGCCGGCTGCGAGATGCTGGGCATCCACACGGGCATCATGTTCGAGAACCCCGCCCAGTACGGCGCGGACACGGGCACGACCACGGTGGAGTGGGACTTCACCGGCGTGGGCGTGGACTGCAACAACCCCCCGCCGGCGGGTAACGACGTCAAGAACAACCTCGCGTGGGCGCTGATGCAGCTCGAAGTGCCGCCCAACACCCACTCGTTCTCCGTGGACTTCCTGTTCGTCTCCACCGAGTACATCGAGTGGGTCTGCACCGAGTACAACGACACCTTCGAGCTGTACCTGGAGAGCTCGGCCCTCGATCCGGCCACCTACCCCGACCACGACGGCGACGCCATCCCCGAGGGCAACGTCGCATTCGACGGCAACGGCAAGCCCATCACCGTCAACTCCAACTTCTTCGTGGTCAACGACTGCTCCACGATGTGGTACGTCACCGGCTTCTCCGGCGCCGGCTTCGACAACGTCCCCGGCTTCAGCCAGGTCCCCTGCACCGGCCCATCGGGTAACACCAACGACGCCGGCGCCACCGGCTGGCTCACCACCACCGCGCCGGTCACCCCCGGCGAGATCATCACCCTGAAGTTCTCCATCTGGGACGAGGGGGACGGGATCTACGACTCGGCCGTGTTCATCGACAACTTCCAGTGGCTGCCGACGGTGGTGACGGATCCGGAGACGAACTAGCGGGACGGACTACCCGTCGTCCAGCGACCCCTTCGGCTCCCCGCCTGGAGCCGCCTCCACGAGGAACTCGCCGGCCGGGACCACGCCGAAGGTCTCACCGTTCTGGAAGACGAAGCGACCGAGCACGAAGGCGCTGGCCAGGGGCAGGATCAGGCCGAGCAGGATGTGCAAGAAGCGGGTGAGCAGAACGATGGAGTCGCGGGCCACGGCCGCGCCGAAGCCGAACATCAGCAGGCAGTCCAGCGCCAGCAGGGCGACCCAGACGGCCACGGTGAGCAGGTACTGGCGGTACACCGGGATCATGCGCCGCACGGTGTACACGGGGTTGAACGGGCCGATCAGGGACTCGCTGATGGTGGAGATGACGAGCACGCCGGGCAGGTACAGCGCCAGGATCACGGCGAGGCCGATGATCACCGGGTCCCGCCATAGCAGGGCCGGGTCCAGCCAGATGTCGAGCATCTTGCCGCGCGCCACGAGGTAGGCCACGCCGATGCCGACGAGGAAGGTGGTGCTCAGCAACAGCCGCAGCGCCGAGAACAGCAGGTCGGCGAGGAAGTCGAGGAAGTCCATGCCGTCGCGCGGAGCGGGCAGGCTGACCCGGCCCCGGGCCGAGTCGCGGACGACCATGTAGTAGTACATGGCGAAGGCGCACCAGGCCACGACCGGGCCGGCGACCGGGATGTAGGACAGGCCGGCAAGGGCGAGGGAGATGCCGAGCAGCAGCGCCAGCCCGCGCAGGGTCACCAGCCCCTTGAAGAACGAGCCCGCCTTCTTCCAGTAGGGCGACAGGGCGCCGGGCACCAGCAGGAGCTTGGCCTCGCCGCCGCACGACGTACAGCGCACCATCGACGTGAACTGGATCACGGTGCCCATGGCGCACTTGGGGCACAGGGCGTAGCGGCACTTGGTGCACAGGAACGCCGCCGGCTCACCGGGGTGACGCGTGCAGAAGATCGTGCGCGGTTGCGCCAATCAGCCGTCCCTTCGCGAATCCGACACCTTCACAGCAGGTGCTGATCCATCCAGTCGAGGAGATCGGCCACCGTGGCCGCCTCCACGGGTCTACTCGCCATCACCTCGGCTCTTGACCAGCCTGTACACGCCCATCCCGGCGATGCCTCCGCCGAGGATGGCCAGCAGGATGCTGCTGTTGGTGCCCAGCAGCACGAACTTGCCGGACAGCCCTGCCACCACGAGCAGCAGGCCGATGATCACGTTGACTATACCGTTCACGGGTACCCCTCCACCCCCACGGCTCTGCAAGATCCCACCCCCACCATGGTCGCCTCCACTGCCGAGGTTTGACAACCTCCTTGCGTCGAATCCGGCAACCTTCCCTCCCCCCGGCCGTTTGTGGATCGAGGCGCCCGGTCGGGAGGTTCATGGGACGCGTCGCCGAACACAGGGTGCGCATCGTCACCCCTATCGTCTTGCTCGCCGCGGGGGTGTTGCTGGTCCACGCCACCGTCCAGGAGGGGCGCAGCGAGCCTCCGCCGCTGACCTACAACGAGGCCCTCGAGCAGGCCGAGGCCCGCCGCTGGCGCGCCGAGAACCGCCAGATCCAGCTGCGCCGCGACGCCCTGCTCAAGCCTCGATCGCAGCCCCACGACCAGTTCGTGCGCCACCTGGTCCACACCTACGGCGACGCGTACGAGCAGGCGTCCGCGTCGTTCCTGGACGACGTGACGGCCACCCACTGGTCCGCCCTGGAGCCGGCGGAGGTGGCCCGTGGCCGCGCCCGGGTGGCCGAGGCCCTGCTCGTGCGGGAGCTGATCAAGGTCACGCGTCGCGACGGCTCGACCATGTCCAACATCTACGTCATCCAGAACCACGCCGGCTCGTCTCGTCGATCCCGGGTTCAGAAGCGGGTGGGGGACGATCACATCCCTCTCGAGGCGCTCGAAGAGCGCTTCGCCGGCGGCGCGGGCCCGGCCGACGCCGTCACCCGCGTGCCGGAGCTCTTCCTGGCCGATCTGTTCGCCGACGAGCCCGTGTACCGCCTCGCCGACTCCCGCGGGCGGACGCGGCGCGCGCACACCTACGGCGATTGCGACGAGTTCGAGATGGCCTACGTCAACCTCCTGGGGGTCCTGGGTATGGAGGGGGACGTCTTCCTGCCCCGGTCGCTCGAGCGCATGTCCCACGTGCGCACCCGCGTCCGCATCGAGGTCGGCCGCGTGCCCATCTGGCTCGAAGTAGACAACACTCACGCCGGTGTACGGGTCGTCGGAGAGCGGCCCGAGGCGTGGACGGTGACCCGATCCCACTACAACGTCGCGTGGATCAACGACCACGCCCACGCCCCCCTCCACCTCGAGGTGGGCCACGCCGCGGCCGAGCGGCTCGACGCCCGGGTGCGCCGGGTGCTGGGCATCGACGCGATGTGACAAATTCTGTCAGCCAGGCGGCCGAGACGCCCGGAAACTGACCAATCCTGTCACTTTCTGCCAGGAAGCGATGCGGAAGGCGCCGACGTGTCCGCCGTCCATTTCTGGCACGGATGCTGCAGCAACAATGCGGACCAAGGGAAATCGCGCCAAGGGCGCAGAACGGGGACACGATGCGCAAGGGATTCACACTCATCGAGCTGATGATCGTCGTGGCGATCATCGGCATCCTGGCGGCCATCGCCATTCCGAGCTTCCTGGCCATGCAGCTGCGCGCCAAGCGCTCGGAGCTGCCCACGAACCTCGACGCCATCCGCACGGCGGAGAAGGCATACCACGCCGAGTGGGACGTCTACACGGCGTGCCCGGCCACGCCGACCAACGCGCCGGGCCGGCAGCCCAGCGAGTTCACCAGCGCCGGCCTCGACGAGTTCCAGAACCTCGGCTGGGTGGCGGACGGCCGCGTGCGGGGGTCTTACGTGGTCGACAACCTCGTCACCGGCGGGGACGTGGACGCCGACAACTTCCAGGCCCACGCCCTCGGGGACATCGACGGCGACGGGACCAACAGCCACTACCGCGCGGACGCGTCGGTCAAGCCGGACATGCTCACCGGCAACAACGTGTACTGAGCCCCGAGAGCGCCCGCCTCAGGGCGCCTCGTCCGCCAGCCACTCGATCACGCGTACGTCCTGCTCGCCGGACCGCTGCACCGTCACGGTGGAGGGCAGTCCCCGCTCCTCACCGGACAGCAGCGCGTAGATACGGCGCCGCTCCACCCAGGTCACCGGCGTGTCGTCCACGTACAGGATGCGATCGCCCGGGAGCGCGCCCGCGGCCTCGGCGGCGGAGCCGTGGATGACCGAGGCGACGAAGAGCCCGCGCTCGTCGAGATCGGCCAGGCAGCCCTGGGCCCAGCCGGTGCGTCGGTCCGCGGTTCCGGGCAGGAGATGGAGGTCCAGCGAGGTGGTTTCGTCGGCGGTCACGCTCGACGGCAGGCTGACCCCCACGTCCGCGTGGTATGCGACGACGACCACGTCGCCCGGGGGGACGCGCTCGAGGGTGTACGAGCCGTCGGGCGCGGACAGGGTCTTGGGTGTCCACTGCACGTGGGCCAGCGTGACGAAGAGGCGTCCCAACTCGCCGGTGGCCACGGCATAGACCTCGGCGCCGCCCATGGGGCCGTCGGGGCCGTGCACGACCCCCTCGACGGTGGCCGACCGGACCGGCTCTACCACCAGGGTCCCGAGGTCCCGGTGTTCGCCCAGGCCGAGATCGAACGTGTCCAGCGTGTGGATGGGCTGGTCCACGGGGAGCATCACCACGCGGAAGCGGCCCGGCGGCACCTCGTACAGGGTGAGCCGCCCCTCGTCCTGGGAGAACGCGGTGCCCCGGACGAAGCGGTGGCTGCGGCGCAGGACAAAACCCGGATCGTCCAGCGGCTGCAGCATCATCACCGCGTCCACGGGCTCGCCGGCGGGGTCCACCGCCGTCGCCGTGACGCTCCCCCACAGCACGGGATCGGGTAACACCGGCGCGGGCGGCAGCTGCAGCGTCTCCGGATCGCGGGCTCTACGATCCACGCGGGTGGAGGGATCGGTGGGCTCGAGGGGCGCCGCCATCACCTCGTCCAGGGTCACGGTCAGGGCCGGGGCGGCCGGCCGGAGGACCAGGGGCCGCTCGAGGAACCGCTGCGGCCCGCCGTCGAGGGCCACGTACCGCAGCGTGGCCTGCCCGCACCAGAGCTGCAACGACGCACGGCCATGGTCGTCGGTGGTGCCCATCCCGGGGGGGCGACGGCCGTAGTACGAGCGCCCCATGTCGCCGCCGCGCAGGAACAACTCCGCGCCGGCGACGGGCTCTCCCCCGGCGTCCACCACCTCGACGGTGACGTCGCACAGGCGGCGCGCCACCACCTTCAACGACGCCGGCATCTGCGCCTGCCTCCCCACGAAGGTGCGGGTCCACGGCGAGGAGTCCACGGCGTCGGCGTCCACCTCGACCTGGTACAGCCCCGGCGCCACCCGTGCCTCGAACACGCCGTCTTCGCCCGCGCGAACCTTCAGCGGCTTCGACGGGTCCCAGGCCACACCGGGCCGGTCCAGGTCCTCCCCCGACGGCAACCGGGTGATGGCCACGTCCACGTCCCCCACGGCGGCGCCGGTCCACGCCTCGACCACCTCGCCGCGCAGCAGGGCCGCACCCTCGCTGGACAGGGCCTCGTACTGGTCGAAGTAGCCGGCGTTCTCCAGCTCGGACAGCTGCCGGGGCACCAGCCAGGCGGCGCGACCGATGGCCACCGCCGCGACGGCGTACAGCAGCCACACGAGCCAGCGACGGCTACGGCGCGGTGGGTGGGGCATGGAGGGGGCTTAGAAGAACTTCGAGAACATCTCCACCTTCTCGGGGAGGCTGCGCTTCCAGTGGAACATGTTGAGGCAGGTGCGCGAGCACTTGGCCACCTTCTGGCGGTGCTCGTCGGCCTCGCGAGACGTCCAGATCTCGCGCGGGCTCTGCTCCATGAGGTTGCCGTAAGGGGGCAGCTCGGTGCAGGAGCGGACGAATCCGTCGGGCAGGATCACCATCTGCTCCCACGCCGTCTTGCAGTCGCGCTCGATCTCGTAGATGAGCGAGGGGTTGTGGTAGTAGTCCCGGATCGCGTCGAGGTGGGTGCGCGAGTTGAGGATCGGGAATCCCTTGCGGTGGAGCTCCTTGATCTCCGCGAGGGTGTCGTCGAGCTTGTCGAAGTCTCCAACCCAGTGCTGCTCCATGTTCTCGGGCCGGTCTCCCGGGGCCACGGTGAACTGGGTGAGCCGTTCGTTGGGGGAGTCGCCGCACGCTTCCTTGTCGCCGCGTACGTACTCCCACTCCTCCTCGAGCTCCATGGGCCGGTACTCCACCGGCTGGTAGCCGATGCAATGCAGGCCGTTGACCTTGACGAAGTGGGCCAGGGGGACCAGGTCGTCGAGGTTGTGGGCCAGCACGTTGGTCCGGAACGCCACGCGCACGTTGGAGTACGGGATGGTGTAGCGCTTGAGGTTCTCGATCCCCTGGAACAGGCGCTTGTGGGCGCCGGGGATGCCCCGCAGCTCGTCGTGGATCTCCGGCTTGAAGCCGTCCACCGACAGCGAGATGTTGAACAGGTCCATCTCCGCGAGGCGCTTGCAGTTCTTCTCGGTGAGGAACCAGCCGTTGGTGGTGATGCCCGCGGTGATGTTGTTGTCGCGGCAGAACTCCAGCAAGGGGAACAGGTCCGGGTAGAGGAAAGGCTCGCCGCCCAGGAAGTTGATGCGATACCACCCCAGCCACTCCTTGAGCGAGCTGAGGATCTCCATCCACTTCTCCAGGTCCATGCGGTCCACCTGCGTCATCTGCGGGTGGTTGCAGAACGAGCACTTGTAGTTGCACTCGGACGTGAGGATCGTGCAGACCATGCTCGGTCGGCAGATGTCCGGGCGATTGAGGGTCTCGCCGACGCGGGACTCCACCCACTTGCGGAAGAACTGGGCCCCGACGCGCGCCTTGCTGGCACCCTTTTGCAGGGAACCCAATCGTCCGTTGGTCGAGCTCATGGCTCGCTCCCTTCGCTCCATCCATCCGGCAGAAGTGCCGACCCTCCACCCCGCCGGAGGTGGACTCATCTTAGTGTCCGTTCATCTACTCAGCAAGTGAACATACCCCCCCCGGGACGGGTGACGTCGCCGGGATCACAGCTCGGCGCAGGGATGCTCGGCGTCGAGGATCTGCTGGATGTCCTGCTGGGCCCCGCCCACGCCGCCGGTGACGAACCGCGTGAAGGTCATGGTGTCCAGGTCGATCACCATGGTCGAGGGGTAGCTGCCGCCGCCCAGCGGGGCGGTGAAGTTGGTGTACATGTAGTCGGTGGTATCACCCCACACCATCGACGTGAGGTTGAACTGGTTCTGCCATTGCGCCGCGAGCTGGGCGTTGCCCGGCCCCGAAGCGGTGCACATGATCGTCACCAGCTCCACACCCTGAGGACCCCACTGCGAATACCAGTCATTCAGAAGCGCCGCTTCTGCTTGGCAGCCGCCTCACGTGTCGAACGCGTTGGCGATGACCAGCGCGACCTTGGTGCGGTCGGTGTAGATGTCCATCAGCGACACGGGGGTGTTCTGTCCGTCCACCATGCCCGGGAAGTCGTCCAGGACCGAACCCTGGCTGGTGCCGTAGGGCCCCTCTGGATACACGGTGCGGTAGTCGGCGCACTCGTCGCTGACGTCGTCGTCGTCACCGCTGGCGTCGTCGTCGTCGCCGCTGGCGTCGTCGTCGTCGCCGGACACATCGTCGTCGTCGCCGGACACGTCGTCGTCGTCACCCTCGTCTGGGGGACAGCCGCCCAGGACCAGCGTCAGCGGCCAGGCCAGGGCGACGATCAACAGGAGATGTCGCATCGGGGCTCCTCGGGTTGGGGTTCGGTGCATGTAGCTGGGTATGACCGACGCGCGTAAGCGCGTCAAGGGTCACTCGGGTCACCGGGCCGTGATCGCCTCGATCTCGTCGATCTCTCGCGGGATACCCGGGCCCAGGACGCGCGATCCGGTCTCGGTGACCAGCACGTCGTCCTCGATGCGGATGCCGCCGAAGTCGAAGTACGACCGCGCCACGTCGTAGTCGATGAACGCCGCCAGCCGGCCGTCGGCGGCCCACTGCTCGATCAGCGCGGGGATGAAGTAGACGCCGGGCTCCGCGGTCATCACGTAGCCGGGCTTCAGGTCCCGGGCGAACCGCAGCGCGGCCAGACCGAACTGGGGGCTGCGCTGCACGCCGCGGCCGTAGCCCACCGTATCGCCGAGGTCTTCCATGTCGTGTACGTCGAGGCCCAGCGCGTGTCCCAGCCCGTGGGGGAAGAACAGCGCGTGGGCGCCCTCGGCCACGGCCTCGGCCGCGTCCCCCTTCATCAGGCCCACCTCGATGAGCCCCTCGGTGACGACACGCGCGGCGGTCAGGTGCACGTCGCGGTAACTCACCCCCGGGCGGGTGGCGGCGATCGCGGCCTTCTGCGAGGCCAGGACCACCTCGTAGATGGCGCGCTGCCGGTCGTCGAAGCGGCCGCGCACGGGGAACGTGCGCGTGATGTCGGACGCATAGAACTCGGGTGACTCCGCCCCCGAGTCGATGCACAGCAGCTGGTCCTCCCCCAGCACCTGCAGCCGGCTCTCGTTGTGCAGCACCTCACCGCTGACCGTGGTGATCGGCAGAAACGTCTGCTGGCGGTTGCGGCGCAGGGCGATGCCCTGGATCAACCCGGCGACATCCGCCTCGATCCAGCCCGCGCGCGCCTCGCGCATGGCCGCGACGAACATGTCCCGGGTGACCCCGAGGGCGTCCTCGATCTCGGCGACCTCGGCGGACGTCTTGACCAGCCGCTGCTCGGCGACGGCCTCGACCAGATCGGCGGACGCACCCGCAGCGACCTCGTCCAGTCCGATGCCCAGCGCGCGGGACAGGCCCACCTCCATCGAGGCGCGATACGGCGGGAGGTAGTGCACGGTGCGGCCGGCCTGCTGCGCGCTCGCCAGGGCGTCGCCCAGGGCGTCGGGAGCACACACGAGCCGGATCCCCGCCCGCGCTGCCAGGTCGTCGAGGGTGGGCTGCTCCCCGCACCAGATCACGTGGTCCATGGTCCATGGGGGGCCGTAGAGGGTGGTCTCGCCGGTGGCCGCGTCCAGCACGATCCACAGATCGGGGCGGGCGATGCCGGCGTAGTACAGCACGTGGGAACTCTGCCGGAACGGGTAGACGTTGTCCGGGTAGTTGCGGGGCACCAGGGGCGACCCCTGCAAGAGGACGAGGCCGTCGCCCATGGCCCGGGCGAGCGCCTCGCGACGCTGGATGTAGGTGTCGGTATCGAACATGCGGGCCATCATCGCACCTGCGTTAAACTCTGGCCACCGGAGGAGACGCGTCCATGGACACCCTCGAGCAGCAACTCCGCGATCGCATCCGCGCCGACGAGGCGGCGGCCGGCCGGGAGGGCCGCGGCCACGACAGCTTGTGGGACCACGTGTCGCGTGTGGCGGCCATCGCCCGCCGGCTGGGCGAGGAGGAGGGGGTGGACTCCGAGCTGTGTCGCCTCGCCGGCCTGTTCCACGATGCCGGCAAGTTCGGCGCGGGCCGCTACCACGGCGACGACCTGCCCGAGGAGAGCCGGTCGGTGATGGTCCTGCGCGAGCTCGCCGAGGACCACGGGGTCTCGTCCGCGACCGTGGACGCCGTGGCCGACGCCATCGAGCAGCTGTACCGCGATGATCCCGATCCCACGCCCCTGGCGCAGGTGCTGTTCGACGCGGACAACCTCGACAAGCTCGGCCCCCTCGGCGCGGCCAACTACTTCGTCAAGGCCGGTCTGCGCGGCCGCGGCATCGGCGAGGGCGTGCTGGCCCGCGTCACCGTGGAGCTCACCTACGCCCGGCACGCGCCGCAAAGCCTGCTCAGTGGTGCGGGGCGCCGGCTCGCCGCGATCCGCGCGCCGCAGACGGTGCAGTACTTCCACGATCTGCTCGACCAGCTGCGCGAGGACGGCCTCGCCGATCTGCGCATCGAAACGGTCGATCACGACGGTTTCACCCTCGATCTGGTCGTCCCGCCCGCTTGCCGATGTGGAGCGCCGCTACACCGGCGCATCTGGGACGTGGCCGGCATGAAGTGCACCGAGATCCACGTGGAGCACTCCTGCGCCGCCTGCGGTCGGTCGCGGGAGTTGCGCTTCTGCCGGCCCCGCCTTTCCCACGCCCCGTGACGGGCAGTACAATGGCTTGCCGCGGGGCGTCCACAGCCCCCGGGGACGCGCGAGGACGATGGACCTGACCCCCGATCCGAACCTCTCGGTTCGCAACGTCGGCGCCTACGAGCTGATCCGCAAGATCGGCGAGGGCGGCATGGCCGAGGTGTACCTGGCCAGGCGCAGCGGCATCGAGGGGTTCGCGCACCTGTGCGTGGTCAAGACCATCTTGCCGACCTACGCCAGCGACCGTGACTTCGCCGAGATGTTCTTCGACGAAGCGCGCATCACCGTGGAGCTGCAGCACCCCAACATCGTGCGCGTGTTCGACCTGGACCGCGCCGACGACCTGGTCTACCTGGCCATGGAGTTCGTCGACGGCATGGACGCCCTGTCGTTGATGATCGAGTGTGAGGAGCTCGGGGTCACCGTGCCCTACGGCTCGGCCCTGTACATCATCTCCGAGACCCTCAAGGGCCTGCACTTCGCCCACTCCGCCCGCGACATCGAGGGCAAACCCCTGGGGTTGATCCACCGCGACATCTCGCCGGGGAACATCCTGCTGGGCCTCAACGGATCGGTGAAGCTCGGCGACTTCGGCGTGGCCCGGGCCACCATCTCGCGGCGCGCCGAGGAGCCCGGCCTGATCGTGGGCAAGCTGCGCTACTTCGCCCCTGAGCTGCTGCTGGGGGGAGAGGCCTCTCGTTCGTCCGACGTGTTCGCCGTGGGGGTGTGCTTCTTCGAGATGCTGGCCATGGAGCCCCTGTTCCCGCCGGCGGAGAACGCGGTCCAGCAGCAGATGTACCTGCGCAACTGGCACCCCGAGAAGGTGCTGGAGGAGCACCTCAACTTCCCCGACGGGATGGACACGATCCTGCTCAGCGCCCTGGCCCCGGATCCGGAAGACCGCTACCAGTCGGCCCTGGAGTTCCTCGAGGACGTCACCGATCTGGCCCACGAGTCCCAGGTCCGGCTCGGCGATCAGGCGATGATCCACTTCCTGGGCGAGCTCAAGAAGGCCACCGAGGCCGAGGCCAAGGTGCAGGAAGATCCCACGACCCGGTTCCGCGACGAGTCGCGCCAGGGGCTCACCGCCGCCGTCCCGGCTCCGGGCGAGGCACCACCCGACGCCGCCACGGCGCCCATCCGCAGCGCCAGCGGTCCGCAGGTGGTCGAGGAACCCACCGATCGCTACCAACGCCGGCCGGCACAACAGCCGAACCAGCGCGTGAACACGGACAAGTACTCCTCGGCGGATCCGACCCCGCAAGCCCAGCGCCAGGCGTCGGCCGACGCCCCGGCACCTGGACGGGTGCCGCACCTGGCCGAGATGCTGGCCTCCGGCTCGTTCTCCGCACCGCCGATCCACGCCGAGACCCCGCTTCGGCTGGGCGCAGGCCGGCGGGTGGACCTGTTCACCAGCTTCGGCCACGTGGGCCCGTTCGACGGCGCCGTGGTGGAGGCGGCGGCCACCCGGTCGCGCGCCTCGGGTATCGAGCTGCTCTCCATCGACGGCGAGGGGTGGGAGCCGCTGGTCCGCCACTCGGTCCAGGCCGGCCCGACCTTCGAGCAGCGCGTCCAGAGCTTCGGGCTGCTGGTGTTCAGCCACCTGCTGCTCGGGGCGGCGCGCAAGACCCGCAAGTTCGAGCTCATGCTGTGGTCCGAGCTCAGCGCCGTGTACCTGGGCGTGGTGGAGGGGCGCATCGTCGCGTGCCGCGCCCACCCGGAGCAGGACGGTTCCGGACGCGACACCGTGCTCGCCCTGGCCTCGATGTTGCGCTGGACCCAGGGCCAGGCGCTGCCGCTGGCCGCCAACCACCTGCAGGCCAACCCGGCCGCCCCGCCGGTGGGCGCGGCCCTGGTCGAGGCCATGCACGCCGCGCTGCCGCCGCACATCTTCCGCAAGCTCGATCACCTGCGCGGACCGCTGGTGTTCAGGGCCATGCCCAACGCCGAACGCGCCGCCGCGAAGCTGCCCACCCTGGAGCAGCAGGTCCTCGAGCGCCTGGTGCGGGAGCCCGTGGCCGCCCGCGAGCTCAACGCCGAGGCCGTGCTGCAGGCGGCGCTGCGGCTGCTCGCCCGCGGGCTGATCATGGTCACGCGCGCCAGCTGATCTTCCCCCTCGGGCCCCCGGTCGCATATCCTAGGCACACCCTTTTCGGAGGTGTGGTGGAGCAGCTCCCCCCCGCAACGGTCCAGGCCGTCCGCGACATGCTCGACGAGTTCCACCAGCTCATCGCAGCGGCGCGGCTGTACGGTCAGGAGCACCCCAAGACCATGCACGCGGCCGAGCGCATGGGCAGCGAGGTGGCCCGCCTGCTCAAGGAGACCGGCGAGCTGGAGTTCACGGTCCAGCGCGACGCCCTGCTGTGGATGGACCACGAGGTCTACGCCGACGACGACTCGCGCGACGGCATCGCCCGCACCCTGCACCGCGAGGGGATCGTCCGGTTCGCCTTCCTGCCGGATCTGCACCGCCCCGAGATCATGCTGTTCGCCGAGCTGCTGGGCATCAACCTCGGGCTGCCCCAGTGGGAGGAAGAGACCCTCACCAGCCTGCTGTGGCAGGCCCAGCTCAAGGCGGTGGCCTACGAGGCCGTGGAGTACCTGTCCGACGCGCAGGAGATGAGCGAGACCACCGCGCGGGGCGAGGAGGGATACATCCACGAGATGGTCCGCCAGATCCTCGACCCGGATCCGCCGGCCCCGGGTGAGGGTTTCGGCGGCATGGGCGCTGCCCTGGGCAAGGGGGGCTCCGGATCGGGACCGGGCGGGCGGCCGCGACGGGGCAGCGACGGTCCGACCGGCGGCCCCGGCAGCGGTCCCGACCTCGGCGGCCCTGCGAGCGCGGGGCCGGGCGCGGGTGGCGGTCCGGCGGGTCCCGGCGGGAAGGGCCCCGGCGGGACCGCGGCATCGCCCGACGGCACGGGCGCGCCCGTGGCCGCGGCGGGCGCGCAGTCGGTGCAGGGTATCCCCGCACAGATGGACACCGCCGAGGCCGCGGGCGTGGCCGACGCGCGGTCCGATCTCTCCGTGCCCGACGAGTCCTGGACCCCGGCGCAGCACATCGCCGCCCTCGACCTGGGCCGCTGGGCCGACGAGAGCGAGGGCGAGCTGCAGGAGGAGGTGGACCACCGCAACCTGCGGCGCGAGGTGGCCGAGGACAATCACGAGACCATCCTCGGTCGGATCGTATCCCTGCTGCTGGTGGCCGGCGCCCGCGGCCGCGGGGAGCTGGACGCGGACCAGGCCACGGCGCTGGTGACCCGGGCGTTGACCCGCGACGAGGCCCAGGAGAGCCACCTGTGGAAGGCCACGGTGGAGCTGGCCATGCGGCTGACGTCGAGCCCGGTGGAGCTGGTCCAGCCCGGCCGGTTCGGCCTCGAGGCGTGGCTGGACACCCTGACCCGTCCGGCGCTGTTCACCGCCTTCGCCGCCACCCTGTCACGGGACAACCCCGCAGACGTGCAGCTCCTGCACCGCTTCCTCGGCGGTGGCAGCGGCGAGCGCGCGCGGCTCGTGGTGCAGCGGATGGGCGGCCAGGGGGGCCACCGCCTCGGCTGGGTCATGGACGAGGTGGCCCGGGTGGTCCAGCAGGACATGGCGCGGATCACCGACGGCCTGCAGCGCCGCTCGGTCGAGGAGATCCTGCAGATCATCGACCTGCTGGCGCGCATGGGCGGCGACCAGGCCACGGCGACCCTGCAGCAGCTGTTGCAGCACCGCATCTCCGACGTGCGCGCGGCCGCGGTCAAGGCCCTGCCCGACCCGCTGCCGCGCCCCCTGGTCTCGCCCGCCATGGCGCTGCTGTCCGACGACAGCGCTGCGGTGCGCGACGCCGTGATCGAGCTGATGCGGACCCGACGGCCCGTGGGCGCCTTCGATGCGCTCAAGACCATGATGACCGGCGCCGCCTTCACCGAGGGGGACGCCGAACGCAAGCGGGTGATCGCGGCCGCACTGGCCGCGTCCGGCGGCGAGGCTGCCATCCCCGTGCTGGAGGAGATCATCGGCCGGTTCGGCCTGTTCGCCGGCGCCAGCGCCAAGGCCGATCTGGAGGCCTGCGCCCGCGCCCTGGCCCTCATCGACTCCCTGCGGGCCCGGCAGGTCCTCAAGAACGCCGGCAAGTCCCTCAACCCCTATGTGCGCCGGATCTGTCGCGAGGCGCTCGAAGGGGGGATCCGATGATCGAGCACGCCGGGTTCGCCCACAAGCTGGACGAGGCCGAATCCAGACGCCTCGAGGAGGAGCGCGCGCGCAAGAGGATCATCAGCCGCGTCGGCCGCGAGGTCGTGCCCAAGATGGAGAGCCTCGAGCGGGTGCTGCGCACCTACGCGGCCACCAACGAGGCCCCGCGCCGCATCCTCGCCGAATGCCGCGACTCCATGCTCCACCTGATGAAGGTCGAGGGCGCGTCGGTGGGTATCGTGATCCTGCCCGACCACGTGTTCATCAACGGCGTGCGCACCAAGCTGGACACGGGTACCCACCAGGTCTGTACCCGCTTCGGCGAGCGCCTGGCCCGGGCGGGCATCGCCGGGTTCACCGTCACCGAGGGGTTCACCGACCAGTCGCTCATCACGTTCTTCTCGTTGCTGCGCGACTCCAAGGACATCGAGGATCCCAAGCAGGCGCGCGCAGTGGTGGCCGACGGGCTGAAGGCGGCCGGGGTCTCGGAGATCAGCCTGGTGTTGCGCGAGGACCTGCTCCAGGGCGAGGGCTCCGGCGGCAAGGTCCGCACCCAGGCCCTCAACGCGTACGTGCGCGGTATGGCCGCCATCGGCAAGGTGTCCGGCAGCGACGAGATGACCATCGGCCGGCGGCGGCGGCAGCGGTCCGCGCTGCGCAAGCTCGTGGCCACGGGCGAGAACAACATCGGCGCCATGATCGCCCTGACCGGCATCCGCGACGTGGGTCAGGGCCTGGAGAACCACGCCATGAACGTGGCGTTGCTCTCCATCGGTATCGGACTGAAGGTCGACCTGCCGCGGCGCGATCTGATCCGCCTGGGCCTGACCGCGCTGAACCACGACATGGGCGAGAAGCTGCTCCCGGACGGTCTGCTCACCGCCACGCGGGAGCTCACCGAGACCGAGCGCACGCTCATGCAGACCCACCCGCTGGCCGGGCTCAAGGACATGCTGCTCAACCAGGGCATGGCCCAGACGATCCTGGAGCGGGCGCTGGTGTCGGCGGAGCACCACGAGTGGTTCAACGGCCGCGGTGGGTACCCCATCCTGTTGCGGCCGAGCCTGCACGCGTTCTCGCGCATCGTCGCGGTGTGCGACAACTTCGACGCCCTGACCATGGATCGCCCGTGGCGCAAGGCATTCACGCCCACCGAGGCCGTCAAGCTCGTCATCCGCGGCGCGGGCACGCGCTTCGACCCCGTCATGGTCCGGCTGCTGGTCGGCCTGGTCGGGCGCTACCCCCCCGGCAGCCTCGTGGAGCTCGACACGGGCGAGTGGGCCGTGGTTCTCGGCCCCGGGGACGGCGAGCAGCCGACCACGCGGCCGCGCGTGCTCATGGTCCGCGACCCCCTCGGGCGGCCCATCGATCCCCCCATCGAGGTGGACACCCACCAGCGCCACCACCGCCGCCGCGCGTTCCTTCGCACCGTCGTGCGCGCGCACAACCCCCGCGACCATGGGATCAACACGGGTTCGGTCCTGTGCGGGGAGCGGCGCGCCGCCTCCATCATGACGACGCTGAATCCGTAGTCGACGGTCGACGGTCGACGGTCGACGGTTTGGGTCGACGGTTGGGTGGTCGACGG
>CAZLEO010000215.1:0-16413 GCA_964558555.1 uncultured Rickettsiales bacterium
CACTCCGCCAGGTCCACGCCATTCTGGCCGGGCATGCGGATGTCGGTCACCACCACCGAGAACCGCACCCGCGACAGCTCGTCCATGGCCTTGCCGGCGCTCGACACGGCGCGGACCTCGTACCCCCTGTTGGTGAGGAAGCTCTCGAGCAGGAATCTCAGGTCGGCCTCGTCGTCCACCACCAGGATGCGGTTGTTGCGTTCCCCGGTCCCCTGCCTCGTCATCGGATCTCCCCCTCCTCCATGTCGTGCTCAGCCACCCCGTCGGGCGACGCCGGGATGCTCACGGTGAAACGGGCCCCGCGGCCCTGGACCGGCTCGAAACGAATGGTGCCGCCATGGTCCTCGACGATCCCGTGGGACAGGGAGAGCCCTAGACCCACGCCCTCCCCTGGCGGTTTGGTGGTGAAGAAGGGATCGAACAAGTGCGGCCGGTGCTCGGCACGCACGCCGGGACCGTTGTCCTGCACGACGTACACCACATCCCGGCCCTCGTCGTGCACGCTGAGGATCAGGCGCTTCTCGCAATCCTCGTCCAGGGCGTCCATGGCGTAGCGGGCGTTGGACAGCAGGTTGAGGAATACCTGCTGCAGCCGGATGGGCTCTCCCAACACCGGCGCGGGATCACCGATCACGTGCCAATCCACCTGGATCTCGTGCAGACGCAGCTGCTCGGACACCAGCTCGATGGCCTTGTCCAGCGGATCCAGGGCCGGGATCGGTTCGAGCGCGAGCGAGCTCTGACGCGAGAACAGCCGCAGATTGTCGATGATGCTCGTCATGCGACGCGTGGCGTTGTGGATGCGCTCGGCCATGGCCCTCTGCTGCACGGTGAGGTTGTCGGCCCCCACGCGCAACAACTCGCAAAACCCACGGATGGACGTGATGGGCTGGTTGAGTTCGTGGGCCACGCCGGCAGCGAGCTCACCCACCGCGGCCAGCTTGCCCATCTGCACGAGCTGGGCCTGGGTCTGCTGGAGCTCGCGGTAGGCCTCCTCCAGTTCTGCAGCGCGCGCCTTCTGGGCCACGGCCATGGCGGCCTCGGCGAGCAAACGCCGGGTTTCGCGCAGGTCCCTCCCCACCAGGACGACCGCCTCGACCTCGCCGCGGTGGTCGGCCATGGTCGAGCCGTTGAGGGTGATGGGAATCGTCTCGCCGTCCACGGCCCGGAACTGGACCTGCTGGTCCGCAGCCACGCCCCGGACGAGTACTTCCTCGAGGAAGGAGACGTGGCGCTGCTCGTCCGCGCCGAACAGCACACCTACGTGCCTGCCGCGCAGATCGTCGCGCTGGTACCCCAGCAACCGGCAGGTGGCGGAGTTGACGATCCGGATGGTGCCGTCGAGCTCGAGGACCACCAGGGCGTCGATCATCGACTCGACGATGTTGTCGAGGAACGCCGTGGAGACGGTGGAGACCTCCAGCTCCTCGCCCAGCATGTTCAGGCCCACGGCCACCGCGTCGAGCTCGTCCTCGCCGTCCCCCATGGAGGCCTGGACGTCGAACTCCAGGCGCGCCAGGGCCATGACCACGTCCTGCAGCTCCCTCAGACGCCGGTTCAGCTCTTGCTGGTCGCGGGGTTGCTCCGTCACCACCCGGCCTCCCTCCGCGGCTACCCTCGTGCGAACTCGTCGCGAGCCCATCTGTATTTTATGTCTAACCTGTCATTCCTGTCAAACCAGACTGACGCGACTCGGAGAGGGCGGCAGGGGGCCTTCGTGCCGCTCAGGTGGATGTCAGGGATTCCGGGGCAGGCGGACGGTGAACGTCGATCCCCGACCGGGATCGCTGCGCACGTCAATACAACCACCGTGCTTGCGCACGATTCCGTGGGCGATCCAGAGCCCCAGGCCGGTCCCCTGGCCGACGTCGCGCGTGGTGAAGAACGGATCGAAGATGCGCGAGATCACGTCCGGCGGGATTCCGCATCCGCTGTCCTCGATGTGCACGAGCACCTCGTCCACGGTGGCCTCGCTGGTCACGGTGACCTCCCCCTGCCCCTCGATGGCCTGCGAAGCGTTGATCAGCAAGCTGGTGAAGACCTGGTTGAGCTGGGCGGGCTGACAGCGGATGGCCGGCAAGGGACCGAGGATCTTGCGGATCTTGCAGTGGTACTTGAGCTGGTTGTGGACCATGTCGAGGGTGGACTCGATGCACTCGTTGACGTCCACGTCCGCCGGGGTGGTGGTGTCCGTGCGCGCGAAGCGCTGCAAGTTGGCGACGATCTCACGCACGCGCTGGCTGCCCTGCAGGGTCTCGCGGAGCAAATCGTCGATGTCGCCGAGCACATAGGCGAGGTCCTCCTCGCTCTCGAGTTTCGCGATCCGGGTCAGCGCCCTGGCCTGCGCCGCGGCGTCACCCATCGTCGTCGCGTCGCGATAGGCGTCCAGCGCCTTGACCAGCGACGTCAGGAAGCTCATGTACTCCTCGAGGGTGCCGAGGTTGCTGGTGATGTAGCCCACGGGGTTGTTGATCTCGTGGGCCACGCCAGCGGCCAGCTGACCGATGGAGGCCAGGCGCTCGGCGCGCACGAGCTTCTCGTCGGGGACCTCGGCGGTGGCACCGGCGGTGGACGACGTCTGCGACCAGCGGGAGAGATCCCGGATCACGCTCACGGCGTACGACTTGCCGCCCAGGGACAGCCCGGGCGACATGCGGAGGCTGGCTCGGAATTCGGTGCCGTCCTTGCGCACCAGCACCACCTCAGAGGCCTTGCCCAGGGTCTCGCCCTCGGCGTGCTTGGCGAAGTGGGCCAGTCCCGCGACGATGCGGTCGCGGGTCCATTCGGGGACGAGCATGGCGTAGAACGGTCGCCCCCAGAGCTCGCGCAGGTGGAAGCCGAACATCTCCTCCACGGCGGGGTTGCCGAAGATCACTCTCCCCCTGCCGTCCACGATCAAGATGGCGTCAGAGGACGTCTCCGTGACCGCGGCGAGGACCCGTCGCAGCCCCTCGGAGCTCTTCATGGGCGCGCTGTCGAGCATGCCGGTTCTCCCTCCCGTACTCCGGATATCGCGCTGTGACGTTCGGCGGCTCAGCGTGGCGCGGCCGCACCCCTCGCTCCATCCCCGACCGCCCCTCGCGGCCCGAGGAGAGCGTCGATCTTCGCCAGCAGTGTGCGGTTGTCGAACGGCTTGGCCAGCGCGTCGTCGGCGCCGGCGGCCAGGGCCTCGTCCAGCTCCTTCCTGGGCATCCCCGAGACCACGAGGATCTTGACGTGTGCCAGCCGTGGTGTGCTGCGGATGAACCGCAAGACCTCCACCCCCTTGATGCCCGGGATCATCAGGTCGAGGGTGACCAGTACGGGATCGACCATGGCCACGAGCGCACCGGCCGAGAAGCCATCCGAGGCGATGGTCGTGTCAAAGCCGCGGCGGCGCAGAACGCGCTGGATGGCCGAGGCCATGGCGGGTTCGTCTTCCACGATCAGCACGCGGTTGCTGGTCCCGCGGAAGTCGTCGGGGATGGGCATCTCGTTCTCGCGCAGGAACGTCAGGAAATCCTCGACCCGGATGCGGTTGTCACCTCGTCCCGGCAGCTTGTAGGCCTCGAGCAGGCCCCGTTCGATCCAGCGGATCACGGTCCGGAAGTTCACACCGCAGTAGCCAGCCACCTCCCCCGTGGTCAACGCTTCCTTGGGCATTCGAGCTCCTCGCTGCCCCCCACCAGCTATGGTGACTGAACCTGTCTAACCTGTCAATCCTGACATCAGGAGCGGGAGGTGACGCGAGATCGTCCACGCGGATGTGTTTGAATGGACGGCGGATACGGGAGGGCCGCCATGGTGCGAGCTTGCTGGGTTCTCGCGATCGTCGGGCTGGCGCTGGGATGCTCCGAGGAGCCCGACCACGTGCCGGATGATCCGGATACCAGCGGTGCGCGGATCCACATGGAGTTTGGCGACGACGCCGGGTACTGGGCCGCTCCCTGGCCATCGGAGCACCGCCGGTACGGCGACGGCACCGTGGACATCGCCGCGTTCCCCAACCCCGACGAGATCCCGTTCATCGACGCATTGATCGGCGAGGTGGACGGGAGGTTGGACGGGTTCGGGGCGACCTCGACGATCTACTTCACGGCCGAGGCGGCGCTGGACGAGGACGCCCTGCCGGACGTGTGGGCGTCCGTGGAGGACGACGCGCCGGTGTTCCTGGTGGGGGTGGAGCCGGGCGGCGCGGACCGCGGCGTGCGCGTGCCCATCGACGCGACGTTCCACGACGACGGCGGCCCCTTTGGGGCTGATCGAATGCTGGCGGTGCTGCCGCTGCAGGGGCGGCCGCTGGCGCCGGGGGAGCTGTACGCGGCCGTGGTGATGCGGAGCCTCGGCGACGCGGACGGCGAGCGGCTGGGCGCCGTGGACACGGGTTCGCTGCCGCAGGCCTACCTCGACGCGGTGGACGAGCTGGCGGATCTGGGCATCGATGTGGCGGACGTCGCCGGCCTGGCCGTGTTCCGCACCCAGGACGTGGGCGCACAGCTTGCGGCGCTGGCAGACGCGGCGCACGACCACGTGCCCGCTCCGACCGGGGACTTCGCGCTGACCGACGAGTTCGACGACTACTGCGTGTACCAGTCGGTGCTGCCGATGCCGGTGTTCCAGGAGGGGGATCCGCCCTACCTCACCGGCGGGGGTGGGATCGCCTGGGACGAGGCCGACGAGCCGGTGCTCCAGCGGTACGAGGACGCGCGGATCATCGTGACGATCCCGCGCTCGCCCATGCCCGAGAACGGCTGGCCCACGGCCGTGTTCATCCGCACGGGCGCGGGTGGGGACCGGCCCCTGGTGGACCGCGGCGTGCACGCCGAGGCGGGCGGCGAGGCCGAGCCGGGCAGCGGCGCGGCGCGGTACCTGGCGTGGGGCGGGCTGGCCGGGGTGTCGGTGGACGGGCCCCACGGGGGCATCCGCAACGTCACCGGCGGCGACGAGCAGTTCCTGATCTTCAACATCACCAACCCCGCGGCCATGCGCGACAACCTGCGGCAGTCCGCGGCGGAGCTGACGCTGGTGCCGGACGTGCTGACGGACCTGGACCTCGACATCTCGGAGTGCGAGGGCGCCGGGGGCGGGACGTTCGACACGTCTCTGCTGGCGCTGCTGGGCCACTCCATGGGCGCCACCATCGCGCCGCTGGTGCTGGCCGCAGACGACCGCTACACCGCCACGGTGCTGTCGGGCGCGGGCGGCAGCTGGATCCACAACATCGTGTACAAGCTCAGCCCGCTGGAGGTGCGGCCCATGGCCGAGGCCGTGCTGGGCTACGACGAGGGGGAGCTGGACTCGCCCGATCCGGCGCTGGCCCTGCTGCAGTGGGCCGGGGAGTCCGCGGACCCGCCACCGTTCGGCGCCCTGCGTGAGCCCGGCACCTTCGACGCGCTGGTGGTCCAGGGGATCGTCGACACCTACATCCTGCCGCCCATGGCCAACGCCACGTCCCTGTCCCACGGCCTCGATCTGGCCGGCGACGCGCTGGACGCGGATCACCCGGAGCTGGCGCAGTTCCGGCCGCTGCAGGACGTGATCGGGCTCGCCGACGGCGAGCTCATCGACCTGCCGGCCGCGGGCAACGCCGAGGGCCGCACCGCCGTGGTGGTCCAGCACGCCGAGGACGGCATCGAGGACGGCCACGAGGTGTGGTTCCAGACCGAGGCGCCCAAGCACCAGACGCGTTGTTTCCTGGAGAGCTGGGTCGCGGGAGGGGCCGTGGTGCCCGTGGGCGGGGCCGAGGGCGACGCCTGCGAGTGAGACCTACCCCTCGCGGTGGCGATACACCCCGTTGATGAACTCGGTGAGGATGAACTCGCGGAAGGCCGGCGACAGGGCGTTCAGCACCTCGTTGATCTCGGCCATCTTGCCCGGCAGGGTCTCGCCGCTCATCCCGGCCATGCCCAGCAGCTGGTCGAACACCGCCGGGTCGAGCTGGGACGGCTCCAGCGACGCGAACATGCCGCTGATGGCGTCGGCGAGCCCGCTGGCCGGGGCCTTCTTCGCCGCCTCGATGCTGTCGGTGAGGTCGGCGAGCATGGCGTCCATCTGCGGCACGTTCGACGCACCGATGGACAGGTGGATGTTGGCCGGCGACGCGCCGTAGGTCAGCTGGGGCTGGATGTACCAGCCGCGGTTGCGCATCTCGTCGACCACCTCGAAGAGGTTGACCGCGTCCGAGGTGAAGGCGGCCAGGCACATCTGCGGCCGGCCCAGCAGGCGCAGGTCCGCCGAGGTCTCCACGTACTCCACCAGCTTGCGCGTGCCCTCGAGCTGGCCGCGAGCCATCTCCAGGTAGCCCTCCTCGCCCAGGAAGTGCATCACCGCCCACGCCGCGGCCAGGGGGCCGGCGGGTTTGGTGGAGGCGACGGTGGTGTTGACGACCGAGTAGCCCGGCCAGCGGGCGCAGCTGAAGATCTGGTGCCGGCGCAGGTCGGCGTCCCGGTACAGCACGAGCGAGGCGCCCTTGTCCGCATACGCGTACTTGTGCAGGTCCATGGATACGGAGGTCACGCCGGGCACGTCGAAGCCGAAGGCGGGCACGGACTCGCCGAGCTTGCTGAACCACGGCAGCAGGAAACCGCCGATGCACGCGTCCACGTGCAGCAGCAGGTCGCGTCCGGCGGCGAGCTGCCCCAGGGCCTCGATGGGATCGATCACGCCGTGGGCGTACGAGGGCGCCGACCCCACCAGCAGGATCGTGTCCGGTGTCACGGCCGCGGCCATGGCCTCCACGTCCGCCTCGAACGTGGTGGGGTCCGCCGGCACCGTGACCACGTCCACGCCCAGGTAGTGGCCCGCCTTGTGAAACGCCGCGTGGGCCGTGTCCGGCATGACCAGGTTGGGCCGGGCGATCTCGGGATGCAGCTTGCGCGCCCGGTCCCGCGCCGCCTTGACGGCGAGCAGGATGCTCTCGGTGCCGCCCGAGGTGAACGATCCGACCACGTCGGCGTCTCCGCCCACGTGGTGAGCGGCCATGGCCACCAGCTCGTTCTCGAAGCGCATCACCGACGGGTACACGGTGGGGTCCAGGGCGTTCTCGCCCAGGAAGGCCATGTAGGCCTCGCGGCTGATCGCCTTGGCCTCCTCGCCCGCGTCGTACACGTAGCCAAAGGTGCGCCCCTCGCGCCAGTCCATGTCGCCGGTGCGGTACGCATCCATCTGCGCGAACAGCTCGGCGCGGTCCACGCCCTTGCCGGGAATCCTCATCGCCGCCTCCTCCCCTGAAGGTGAGCCGCCAGCATACAACGGCCGTGACCTTTGCAGCGGGGCGCCGACTACCTGTCCGGGAGCGATGAGGCGCAACGATCGCGCCGAGGCAATGGAGGAGACGTTCATGGTTCATCGACACATCTTGTTCACCGTTTTCGCGCTGGCAGCCCTGACCCTGGTGGCGTGCTGTCCCCAGTCCGAGTGCCGCAACCTGTCCGAGGGGCAGTTCCTGCCGTGCGTGTACGAGGGGGACGCCGCGGGCAACAGCGGCAAGACCGTGGTCAACTTCGGCGACAGCGTGGCCGTGGGGGGCTGGTGCTCGGGCAACTGCGGGTACATCGGCCGGCTCGAGACCCTCACCGGAGACGAGATCGCCAACTTCGGCATCGCCGGTCACACGGCCGAGCGGGAGGTGGCCGACGGCTTCGCCCGGGTGGACGAGTCCATGACCCACAACCCAGGCGCGGCGCGGGCCTACGTGCACATCGGCGGCAACGACCTGCAGTACTGGCTGCGGCAGCACCCGGCGCTGGCGCCGCTGCCCGGGGACGGGTGCGTGGCCGGCGCCGACCTCGAGGCCGAGGTGGCGCAGACGCTGGGGTACGTCGAGCAGATCGCCCGAAGATACCGCGAGGACCACGGCGTGGCCCAGGTGGTGATCGGCTCCATCCACCCGGTGGAGGAGCAGGCCCAGCACCGCGGCTCGTGCAAGGCGTTCTTTGCCAGCTGGGGCTGCGATCCCGACGCCTACCAGTGCCTCAACGAGCTGCTCGAGACCTACTCGGACGGCGTGACCGCGCTGGTGGATTCACTGGGGGGGGAGGCCGCGGGATACGTCTACGCCGACCACTTCCACGGCTTCGAGGCCGACCCGCCGGAGTGCTCCATCTCCTGCGACTGCGTGCACCTCAACTGCTGCGGGCACGACACGATGGCCGACATCTGGTTCGCGGCGACAGGCGGGTGAGCAGATTCGCCACAAGCGCGCGCGGTCCCGGTCAAGTCGCACCCTGGAGGTATCGAGGAAGGTCGTGGCGTTCCCTGGCGCTACCTCTCCTGGGCCGCCGGGTTCGTGGCGCAGTCCTTGGGAGACGTCCCCAGCCAGGAGCGGAAACGGATCGAGCCGGTCGGGCAGCGCTTGACGCAGGTACCGCAGGACCAGCAGTCGGGCTTGATCCGCTCGTCGTCGAGGATTCCGGCCATGGCGGTGCAGGGGCACGCGCTGACGCAGGAGCGGCAGTCGTTGCACGTGGCGCGATCGACCCGGATTCGCAGCACCGAGATCCTCTGCGTCAGCCACCCCAGCAAGCCCACCGGGCAGGCGAGCTGGCACCAGGGTCGGTACACGAACGGCGACAGGGCCAACGTCAGCGCGAGGGTGGCCAGCGCCGGCACCGTGGCCATGGTCGAGAGCCGGTACAGCCGGTGCGGATCCCACGGCAGGGAGATGTCCACCCCCCAGCCCACCGCCACCACCACGAACAGCACGAACACCGCCACGCGCAGCGCCATGGTCAGGGCGAACGGCAGCTTCCACTGCGGCAGTATCCCCTTGCGGTCCTTGCCGTCGCGGTTGAAGCGGAACAACAGCTCTTGCAGCGCCCCCAGGTGGCAGGCCCAGCCGCACACCGTCTTGGAGGCGACGATCATCACCACGGTCACGACGGCCGCGCCGATCAGGTAGTCGTTGAACACCAGGCCGTCGTCGATCAACCCGAAGATGCCGTGGGTGAGCGATCCCATCGCGTTGGGCTGGGTGCCCATGAGCACGCCGACGACCGCCACGACCGCCGCCATCCACCAAAGCCGGAACCGGGGGGAGACCCACCCGCGCCGCAAGGCGACCGCCCCCATACCCGCCAGCACGATCCACAGCAGCGAGTGCACCATCGAGTTGGCGGGTTCGGGCAACGCCACCCCGAGCAGACCGGCGATCGCGCCGCCACCGAGGACCGCGACCACGACCGCGACGCAGCGGATGAAGACAGGGGAATTCATGAGCGCCTCCGATTGATAACGTATGTTATGCAACAAGTGTTATATAACCACGGGTATGCCGTCAACGAAAATCTGAAGGGAAGGGTCGGGAGGTCGTAAGGGCGGGCGAATCGACCGGGCGCTGCTGGCCCGAGCGTGGGTTCGCCAGCAGAAAGCGACCTACTTCTTTCTCTTCTTGCCCTGGCTCGCCACGTCCTCTTCGCTCCGCGCCGGCACGCCCAGCCCCTTGCGCTCGTTGGGGGCCTCGTCCTTCCACAGGTTGTCGTTGTCCGGGCCGGACAGGGTGTGGATGTGGACGAGGAAGTCGTCGATGGGGATGTCGGCGCGGGGGATGGTCACGGTCATCATCGTGTCGGTGCGCTCGTACGCGGCCGAGCCGGCAGGGTCCTCGTAGATGTTGCGGCCGGACAGGCCGAACAGGCCCCACTCGCCCTCCTCGGGCTGGTAGGCGGCGTACTTGAATTTCTTGGCACCGTCGATCACCAGGAACACCACCAGGCCGCCGGGCTCGGGTTCGATGGGCTCGTACAGCTCCACGTCCACACGCAGCGGGTCCTCGTCGAACACGCGCACGGACTTGATGTCGAGGTACCCTTCGCGGCCGTAGGCCTGCTTGTCCTCGGAGAAGTCGCCGGCGATGGCGAGGTAGGGGGGCGTCTTCTTCTTTCTGAGCATCTCCGACGCGGAGGAGGCCTCCTCCGGCACGGGCGGTGGGTGGGCCGCGACGGGCAGGGCGATGGCAGCGGTCAGCAGCAGGGCGAGGGCCCTCATGGTGTTCCTCCGGTGGGGGTCAACGTGACGCGCAGGTCCCGCAAGGCCGTATCGTTGGACCAAGCCTCCTCGACGGTGGACACGTCCTCGGCCTGGGCGGCAGCGCCCAGGACGGTGAGGTTGGTCTCGGTCAGGGTCCAGGCGGTGTGCGGCTTGACCCAGCCGGAGTAGTAGGCCTGGTCTCCGGCAAAGGCGCGGTTGACCACCTCGAGTGTGCACGCCTTCGACGGCAGGACGTCGGCGAGCTCGAAGGTGACGAAGTAGTAGAAGAAGCGCTCGTCGGCGCGGCCGTTGATGGGACTGTCGGAAGCCTGCCACTGCACGGTGAGGGGCTTGCCGTCCACGTTCACGGTCAACCCGGAGATGATCCGCTGGATCTGGAGATCGAAGAACTCGCGGTCCTCCCTGGCGCCGATCTCCTCCACGCCCGCGTAGCGCGCCGCGAACTCGGTCAGCACCTTGGGGGTGGGCGCCTCCACGGCGACCGTGACCTCGAGGGTGCTGCCCCTTGCGTCGACAACCGTTCGGAAGGAGTAATATTCGGGTCCGTAGGGATGAGCGCCGGCCGCGCCGGCGACGGCCAGGGCGAACAACGCGATGACAGAAACGGCCCGGCGGTTCATGCTCATGTCCCTAAGCTATAGGTCCATGGACTCCAAAGAGCCAGCCAGCCTTCGATTCGAAGCGGTGATCGTCACCACGGGGCTGCTGTGCGCGCTCGGTGCCGGGATCAGCGGCTGTGACGAGCCGGTCGAGCCGATCCCCGACGAGCAGGTGCTGGAGTCCTTCCGCGAGCTGCACACCCACATCTACGACGTGTACGCCGTGGAGGCCGACCGCGACGCCGTGTACGACCTGCTCTCCGAGAGCTTCGCCGGCGACGCCCTGGTCAAGGAGTACGTGGAGCACTGGACGACCAAGTGGCGCATGACCCACGACGACACCAAGGTGACGATCCTGCGGGTGGACTACGCCGACACGCAGGTGGTGCAGCGCCTGGCCGAGCGGTCCGTGGTGGAGGCGGACTGGAACGTGGGCGGGGTCGTGTACCACCAGGGTCACTCCCACGCGCGCATCAATCGCTACCAGGCGGCGTACACCCTGGCGCCCGATGGGGACGGACTGCGCATCGTGGATACGAGGATGAAGGACATGGAGCGGGTGCGGCTGGACATGATGAGCGGCGGGAACCTGGGCCTGGACCAGCCCCTGCCGACCAGCGGCCAGGGCATGCTGTCGCCGTCGGACCTGCTCAAGGCGGGTATGCTGGCCGACCCGAAGGAGGGCGAGGAGCCCGGGGGCGAGCCGGCCGGAGAGGAGGCCCCGTGAGCGGCGCGTCGGCCATCCACGTCGAGGACCTGCGGTTCACCTACCGCGGCGGCGGCTTCCGCCTGCACATCGACGAGCTGAGCGTGGACCCGGGCAGTCGCGCGGCGTTCCACGGCCCCAGCGGCTGCGGCAAGACCACAGCCCTGCACCTGATCGCCGGCATCCTGACCCCGGAGTCAGGGCGCATCCACATCGGCGACACCGAGATCACCGCCCTGTCCGAGGCGAGGGCGCGGGCATTCCGCATCAGCAACCTCGGGTTCGTGTTCCAGGACTTCGCCCTGATCGACTACCTCGACGTGCTGCACAACGTGCTCTACCCGTACTTCCTCAACCCGGCGCTGCAGCTCGACGGCGCGGCGCGGCAGCGGGCGCAGGACCTGCTCGGCGAGCTCGACCTGGGGACCAAGTCGCGGCGCAAGCCCCACCAGCTGTCCCAGGGGGAGCGCCAGCGGGTGGCCATCTGCCGGGCCCTGGTGACCCAGCCGAAGATCCTGATGGCCGACGAGCCCACCGGCGGCCTCGACCCGACGCGGGCCGAGACGGTGATGGACCTGATCGACGGGCTCGTGGGCGAACGCGGCATCTCCCTGCTGATGGTCACGCACGACCGCTCCTTGTTCCCGCGGTTCGACCGGACCTGGGACGCCACGGCGTGGGGGGAGGGCTGATGCGCGCCCTGTCCAACGCCGTCTTCCTGGCCTGGCACTACCTGCGGTCCAGCCGCTTCCGCACGGCAGTGCTGGTGTTTTGCACGTCCATCTGCTTCTTCCTGCCGTCGTTCACCTTCCGCGCGGCCACGGTCATCGAGGCTCAGCTGAGCGCCCGCGGCGACACCTCGCCCGTGCTCATCGGCTACAAGGGCAACGAATTCGACCTGACCATGAGCTCGCTGTACTTCAAGGGTTCGGTGGACGACACGGTGCCCTTCGCGCTGGTGGACGAGATCCGCGAGGCGGGCTACGGCACGGCCGTGCCGCTGTACGTGCGCTACACGGCGCTGGGTATCCCCATCGTGGGCACGTCGCTGGACTACTTCGACCAGCGCGGGCTCGACGTGGTGGACGGCCGGCTGCCGGGGCTGCTGGGCGAGGTGGTGGTGGGCAGCGAGGTGGCGGCCCAGTACGGCATCGAGGTGGGCGACAAGCGCATGTCGGACCACACCAACCTGTACAACATCTCTGCCGCGTACCCGCTGGTGCTCAACGTGGTGGGGGTGTTCGGGCCCACCGGCACCATCGACGACCACGCCATCTTCGCCGACGTGAAGACCACGTGGGTGCTCGACGGCATGTTCCACGGGCATGCGCAGGTGGAAGAGAGGGACGCGCTCAACGCCGGTGACGAGGAGGAGAACCTCGAGGCGAGCGCGGCGCTGTTCATCTTCAACGAGATCACCGAGGACAACGTCGGCACGTACCACTTCCACGGCGAGATGGGGGACGCGCCCCTTTCGTCGGTGCTGGTGTTCCCCGCGGACCACCGGGCCCTGTCCCAGCTACTGGGGGACTACGCCCTGGCCGACATGCACCAGGCGCTGCGGCCCACCGAGGTCATCGACACGATCCTCGACATCGTCATGCGGGTGCGCGAGGCAGTGCAGGCGTACTTCGCGCTGATCCTGGTGTCCACGGCGGCGTTCTTCGTGCTGGTGATGGTGTTGTCGCTGCGGCTGCGGGCGGCGGAGATCGCGCTGATGCAGCGCATCGGCTGCAGCCGCGGAGCCATCGCCGCGATCGTCGGAGCCGAGGTGACGATGATCGTGCTAGCGTCGGTGGTCCTCGCCGCGGTGCTCACCGTGGTGGGGGTGGCCGTGCTCAACGGCATTCTGGCCCTGTGATGGGCCTGGAGGAGTGATGATGCGGAGCTTGAGTCGGATGGCGGTCATGGCGGCCGCGGGGATGCTGGCGATGGGGCTGGTCGCTTGCAACGGCAGTGGTGGCGGGACGACGGAGGCGCCGACCGCGCGCGAGGGAAAGCTGACGGTCTACACCAGCTGCTTCCCCGTGGACTGGCTCACGCGGCAGGTGGCGGGCGACCTCGCGGACGTCACCCACATCCTGCCCGCGGGCGAGGATCCGCCCGACTGGACCCCGCCGGCCGAGGTGGTCAGCGCCATGCAGAAGGCCGACCTGGTGGTGATCAACGGCGCGAGCTTCGAGGGCTGGGTGGCCACCACGACGCTGCCGCAGGACAAGATCGTCGATACCACGGCGGCGAAGCACGACCAGCTGATCGTCGTCGAGGAGACGGGGACGCACTCCCACGGCAAGGAGGGCGAGCACAGCCACAAGGGCACCGATCCCCACACGTGGAGCGATCCGGCGATGGCCACGGCCCAGGCCGAGGCGATCCGGGACGCGCTGGCCGAGGCCGATCCGGCCAACGCCGCTTCGTACGAGGCCAACTGCAAGGCCCTGTCCGAGGAGCTGGCTGCGCTGGACGGGTCGTACAAGGGCGCCATGGCCGCGTACAACGGCGAGGTCATGGCCACCAGCCACCCGGCGTTCAACTACCTGGCGCGCACCTACGGGCTGAAGGTGATCAACTTCGGCTTCGAGCCGGACGAGACACCGGGCGAGGGCGAACTCCACGGCCTCGAGCACGCCATCGCCGAGGACCAGCTGACCGTGATCCTGTGGGAGGCCCACCCCACCGACGAGGTCAAGGCGGTGTTCGACGGTCTCGGGCTGATGAGCGTGTTCCTGGACCCGCTGGAGCAGCCGGGCGATGGGGCGGCCTACGACTACCTGGCGCAGTCCAGGCACAACGTGGCGGTGTTGCAGGGCCTGTTCGGGGGCGAGGTCCAGCCCGTCGAGGAGGGCGAGGCGGAGGAGGCTGCCCCGGCCGAGGCCACGGCCGCCCAGTAGCCGCTACTTGCAGTCCGGGATGGCCGCGTCCGAGTCGGACTCGCCAGGGGGGTTGAGCTCCCTGAACTTGTCCTTCAGATCCGGGCAGTGATCCACGTAGGTCGAGAACCGCCGCAGGCGGCGCATGGTGGTGGGGCTGAGCACGTGCTCCACCGAGCACGCCTCGTCCTCGGCCTGAACCGCGTCCACGCCGAGGATGTCCACGAAGAACTTGGTGAGGAACTCGTGGCGGGCCAGCAGCAGCCGGGCCAGCTCCTCGCCGGCCTCGGTCATCTCCACGAACTCACGCGCCTGGTAGAAGATCAGCTCCGCGGCGGACAGGCGCCGCAGCGCCCCCACCACCGAGGACATCTTCACGCCCTTGCGCGCGGCGATATCACGCACACGGGCGACCTTCTTCTCCTGGACCAGCTGGTAGATGACCTCTAGATAGTCCTCGAGGCTCTCCGACAGCGCTCCGATTTCGGCCATGACGCTTCCTCCAGCTGCCGCGAATCCCCACCTGAGGAGGCAGAATTCGTACGTGCAGGGCGGTTAGCTTAATCGAATTTTGCTCTCTACTCCATCTAGAGTGCGTTCTTTTGCGGGCGCGGGCTACCCCCAGACACCGGGAATGGCGTGATCGCAATGCGTGCAGCGGCCGTTCTCCAGCGCCACGACGGTCGTGTCGTAGCCCATGCGGCGCATCACGACCTTGGAGCAGGATGGGCAGTAGGTGTTCTCGCCGTCGTTGCCCGGCACGTTGCCGATGTAGGCGAACTGGACGCCCTCGTCCAGGGCGACGGAGCGGGCCAGCTCCAGGGTCTCCACCGGCGTGGGGGAGAGGTTGGTGAGCTTGTACATGGGGTGGAAGCGGGAGAAGTGCATGGGCGTGTCCGGGCCCAGCGCGTCGACCACCCAGCGGCTCATGCGCCGCAGGTCGGCCTCGGAGTCGTTGCGTCCCGGGATCATCAGGGTGACCGTCTCCACGTGCACGCCGGCCTCCTTGAGCCGGATCAGCGTCGCCAGCACCGGCGCCATGCGGCCGCCGGTCATGTCCTGGTAGTAGGCCTCCGAGGCGCCCTTGAGGTCGATGCAGGCCGCGTCCAGGTAGGGGATCAGCGCGTCGAGGGGCTCGCGCTCGATGAACCCGTTGGAGTGCATCACGTTGAGGATGCCGTGCTTCTTCGCCTCCTTGCCCACGTCCAGCATGTACTCGAAGAAGATGGTCGGCTCCACGTAGGTGTGCGCGATGGACTTCGAGCCGTACTCCAGGGCCATCTCCACCACCTTTTGTGGCGGCAGGTCGAAGTTGTACGAGCGCTCCGGCGTGGTCTGGGAGATCTCCCAGTTCTGGCAGAACTTGCAGTCGAGGTTGCACCCGGCCGTGGCGATGGAGAACGACAGGGTCGTGGGCAGCACGTGGAAGAACGGCTTCTTCTCGATGGGATCGTTGTTCACGGCGCACGGGTTGCCGTACACCATCGAGTAGTACTTGCCGCCGCGGTTCTCGCGCACCTCGCAGGCTCCGCGCCCCCCATCCGGCACCACGCACCCACGCGGGCACAGGGTGCACTGGACCAGGTTGCTCTCCATGGGCTTGTACCACTGGGAAGGATGGGCCTCGGCCAGCCCGTACTGGACCGAGCCGCCTACCCGTCGCGACGCCGCAGCCGCTCGCCGCGACGGCAGCCCGATCCCGCCGACCACCGCTGCCGCGCACACCGCGCATCCCCCGAGGAATCCCCGGCGGCTCGCTTTGGTGTTCGCCCAGGCGCTGGAAGGAATCCTGTCCGACATCTTTCTTCTCCTACCTCAAACGGATACTAACGGATCTATGGACCGTCCACGCCGCCCCTCCATTCGCCTCCTCCTCCCGCTCCTGGCGCTTCCATGGCTGGTCGGCGGCTGCAACGGCTGCAAGAAAGACGACCCGGTCCCCGCCGACGAGGTTACGCCGTCGCCCAGCGTCATCGCCGGCACCTTCGACACCGGCGCCCTCGCCCCCACCGGCTCCGGCCCCTGGACCATCGGCATCGCCCTGTTCGACGACGTCGCCTTCGACCCCACCGAGATCGAGGCCCTCGACGAGCCCTCGCTGTGGGAGACCTTCACCGTCGGCTCCCTGCCCGGGTCCTTCTCGGCCGACCTCGGCGCCTCCTTCACCGGCCACGTCGTGCTCATCCTCGACGACAACGGCGACGGCCTCCCCGGCCGCCCCCCCCCCGGCGCGGGGCGCGCCCGCACCCCCCCCCCCCGCCGCCCCCCCCCC
>CAZLEO010000215.1:16423-16765 GCA_964558555.1 uncultured Rickettsiales bacterium
GCGACGGCCTCCCCGGCACCCCCCAGCAGGGCGATCTCCTCGCCATCTCCCCCACCCTCGTCTCCGCCCCCACCACCGACCTACGGCTCTACCTCGACGAGACGTGGGAGCGCTGATCCGCCCAGCTCCCAGCTCTGCCATCGGTCCCCCAGATCCAGCCCCAGCAGCACCGCCACCGCCGCCACGAACCCCACCACCAGGATCACCCGGTACAACGACATCCATCGACTCATGACTTCACCTCCTGCCCCAGGTGAAGGCACGCGCCGTGCCCGCCGCCCCCCACCCGCCCCCCCGCGCTCCCACCACCCTGATATTTAAATAGAAATGGCGACCCGCCCC
>CAZLEO010000216.1:0-16589 GCA_964558555.1 uncultured Rickettsiales bacterium
ATGGGCAGCGCGGTCAGGGAGCCGCCGCCCTCGCCGTCGTTGAGCTTGGCCGCGCGCTCCAGCAACCGGCTGTGGAGGTAGAACACGTCGCCGGGGTAGGCCTCGCGTCCGGGCGGGCGCCGCAGCAGCAACGAGAGCTGGCGGTAGGCCACGGCGTGCTTGGACAGGTCGTCGTAGATGACCACGGCGTGGCGACCCGAATCGCGGAAGAACTCGCCCAGGGTGGCCCCGGCATAGGGAGCCAGGAACTGCAGCGGGGCGGGCTCGGAGGCGCCGGCCACGATCACGCAGGTGTACTCCATGGCCCCGTGCTGGCGAAGCTTGTCCACCACCTGCGCCACCGTGGACATCTTCTGGCCGATGGCCACGTAGATGCAGAAGCAGTCCAGGCCCTTCTGGTTGATGATGGTGTCCACCGCGATGGCGGTCTTGCCCGTCTGGCGGTCACCGATGATGAGCTCACGCTGTCCGCGGCCGATGGGCGTCATGGAGTCGATGGACGTGATGCCCGTCTGCAGCGGCTCGTGCACGGACTTGCGCACCACGATACCCGGGGCCTTGATCTCGACCCGGCGCTGCTCCTCGCCGACGATGGGCGGCCCGTCGTCCACGGCCTGTCCCAGCGGGTCCACCACACGGCCCATCATCGACGCCCCCACCGGGATCTCGACGATGCGGCCCGTCCGCTTGACCTCGTCACCCTCGCGGATGTGCTGGTCCGACCCCATGATCACGACGCCGACGTTGTCCTCCTCGAGGTTCAGCGCCATGCCCATCACGCCGCCGGGCAGCTCGAGCAGCTCCCCTGCCTCGGCGTTGTCGAGGCCGTACACGCGAGCGATGCCGTCACCGACCGAGAGGATGGTGCCGGTCTCGCTGACCTCCACCTTCGACTCGTAGTTGCGGATCTGCTCCTTGAGAATCTGGCTGATCTCTTCGGCTTTGATGTCCATCGTCCAATTCCCTTGTCGGGGCCCTCGGGCTCCCGTTGTCTACATGTTCTCCACCACCAGCCGCTCCTTGATCCGGCGCAGCTGGGTGCGCACGCTGCCGTCGAAGAGCAGGCCGCCGACCTCGGTGACCATGCCGCCGATGAGGTCCTCGTCCACCTCGTGCTGCAGCAACACGGTCCGGCCGGTCACCTGCTGCAGCAGGGCCTGCAGCCGCGAGAGGTCCGATTCGTTCAGGGCGACGGCGGACCGAACCCGGGCGCGAACCCGCTTCTGGTGCTCGTCGTTGAGGCCGCGGAACTCCCGCGCGATGGCTTCGAGGTGATCGATGCGACCCTTGTCGATGAGCAGCCGCAGGAAGTTCGCCGTGGTCTGCTCCAGGCTGAAATGGGGCAGCAGCTTGTCGATCAGCTGGCGCCGCTCGTCGCGACTGAAGCCAGGATTGGTCAGGCTGCGCCACACCTCGGGCACCAGGTGGATTCCCTCGACGAAGCCCTCGAGGTCCTGCTCCACCTTGTCGGTGCGATCGGCCTCCTGGGCCAGCTCGAACAGGGCCCGCGCGTATCGCCGTGCAATGGAACCGGTGATCATGACTCCACGTCCTCCGCGATACGGTCGAAGTAGTCTGTGGCGAGGCGGCCGTGGTCTGCGGCATTGAGCGAGCCGCGCAGCACGTCCTCGGCCAGGGTCATGGCCAGGTCCACGGTCTCGGCGCGCAGGGTGTGCCGCGCCTTCTCCAGCTCCTTGGCCACGCCGCGCTCGGCGGACGCCATCAACATCTCGGCGGCCTCGTTGGCCAAGGCGATGGCCTTGTCCCGCTCCAGCTCGCACTCGGTCTTGACCCGGGCGAGCATGTCCTTGATCTCCTGATCGAAGGCCGAGATGCGGGAGTCGAGCTCGTCGAAGCGCGACTGGGCCTCGGTCTTGAGGCGCTCGGACTCGTCGAGCTGGCTGGACACCGCCAGGCGCCGGTTGGCCAGGAAGTCGGCCAGGGGGCGTCGCAGGAAGTACACCAGCAATCCGACGTAGATCACGAAGTTGACGGCGTGGACGAAGACCTTGCCCAGCTCCTCGTTCACGTCCATCTCGTGGCCGCCGCCGGCAGAGGCGATCCCGGCCACGGCCAGGGTCACCACGGCCACCGCGGCGATGGTCCAGAAGCGATGGGTCGTGTTCATGACTACACCGCCCTCCCGAGCACCGAGGTGGCCACGTCCTTGGCCAGCGTCTCGGACTCCTCGCGCAGGGTGCGCCGGGCGGCCTCGGCCTCGCGCCCGATCTCGGCGCGGGCCTGGTCGACCATCTCCTCGGCCTTGGCCCTGGCCTCGGCGAGGATCTCCTCCTCGCGCTGGCGGATCTCCTCGCGCCTCTCGCGACGGTCGGCGTTGGCCGCGGCCTTGGCCTGGGCCAGACGCTCCTCCAGCTCCTCCATCTTCTGCTGGACCTCGCCCTCGAGCTTCTCGGCGTCCTTGCGGTCCTGGACGATGGCCTTCTCGCGATCGGCGAGCAGGCGAAGCATGGGCTTGAAGATGATGAAGTGGAGTCCGACGAGAACCACCAGGAACGGAATCACCTGAAGGGCGATGAGAATCGGGTTGATCTCCATTGAGGCGTCCCAACTCCGTCTTGGCTGTCGGTCCCGTTTTCGCGCGCGCGCGAGCCCGGTACCGGATTCATGGCAGCGCCTAGATAGTATGAGCGCGGGGGCCGCGTCAAGGAGGGCGGGAAGATTAGTGCGCGAGGCGCGCGGATCAGCGCTTCGGGCTGAGCACGAGGGGGTCGGATCGCGTGCCCATGATGGGCACGCAGACCTCGAACCGGGAGCCCTTGCCGAGGTCACTGCTGACCGTGACGACGCCCCCCATCTTGCGCACCAGCTGTCGGGTGATCGACAGGCCCAGCCCCATGCCCCCCTCCCCCTCGCGGCTGGTGTAGAAGGTCGAGAAGATCTTCTCCTGGTCGGCGGGTGGGATCCCCGGTCCGTCGTCAGCCACGGTCAGCACGGCCCAGTCGCCGCGCCGGAAGGCGCTGACCCAGACGTTGCCGTCGGGCTGGGTGGCGTCCACGGCGTTCTGGATCAGATTGAAGACCACCTCGTGGGCCTCCTGGGGTACGCAGGAGACCGGGCCGGTGTCCTCGAGGCTGCTGTGGATCTTGACCTCGGCCTCGGGGGGTATCAGCACCATGGGCAGGGCCCGCTCGGCCGCCTCGCGGAGATCATAGGGCTGCTCGATGCGGCGGTAGCCTTCCCGCGTGTACTCCCGCAGCAGATCCACCACGTTGGTCACCCGCCCCGCCCCCTCCACCACCATGCCGGTCATGCGCTCGACGCGCGTGGTGAGCTTGGCCACACGGTCCGCCACCTCGGGATCGCCCAGGGCGCCGGCCTTCTCCTGGATCTCCACCAGCTCGACGAAGGCCTTCGACGCGATCTCGGCCCCGTTCTTGACCAGGTTCAGCGGGTTCTTGATCTCGTGGGCGATACGCCCCGAGAGCAGGGACATGGCGTCCAGCTCGTGGTTCACCGTCGCCTCGGTGCTCCAGGCGCGCGTGCGCAGGAGGCCGCGGACGACGGAGAGCAGCTCCCGGGCGTTGAACGGCTTGGACAGGTACTCGTCCGCGCCCGCCTCACGGCCGGCGAGGCGGTCCTCGACGTTCGAGCGCGCCGTGAGCATCACCACCGGCGTGTTGCGGACGGACGGATCGTTCTTGATGGCCGAGCAGAGCTGCGGACCGTCCATCTCCGGCATCATCCAGTCGGTGACCACCAGATCGGGACGCTCCCGACGCACCAGCTCCAACCCCTTGCGGCCGTCCGGCGCCACGAACACGTTGTAGTCCTTGCTCAGCTGGACGTGGATCAGCTGGAGCAGCTCGCGGTTGTCCTCCACCACCAGCACCTTCAACGCGCGAGTCTCGGTCGGTGGCGTGCGCACGACGAGGCGGCGGTCGGTGATGTCTTCGAGGTCCATCAGCCTGTAGGCCTCGCGCTTCTCCACCTCCACGGACCAGTCGGCCACGCCGCCGTCCTCGGCCCGCCGGGCGGCGGACACGTCGGCGGTTCGCTGCCGCCGGTCCAGCACGTCGGGGGAGAAGTGGTCCCGACCGCGCTGCAGGCGCACGTGCATGGCCGTCCCCACCCCCTCCTCGCTCTCGGCGTGGATCACGCCGCCATGCAGCTCCACGAGCTCACGCACGAGGGCGAGACCGATGCCGGTCCCGCCGAACTTGCGGGTGCTCGAGGAGTCCACCTGGGAGAAGCGGTCGAAGATGAACTCCAGCTTGTCCTCGGGGATACCGATGCCGGTGTCCTCGACGGTCATGACCACTTCGGGACCGCCGGCATCGACGCGCACGACGATCTTGCCGCCCTCGGGGGTGAACTTGGTGGCGTTGGCCAGCAGGTTGATCACCACCCGCTCGAAGCGATGGTGGTCGATCCACACGGTGGAGTCCTCGCCCACGTGCTCCACCTGCAGTGTCAGGGACTTGCGCACCGCCAGGTGCTCCACGCTGGCGACCATGCCCCGCAGGTACGGGTCCAGGTCGGTCTCCTCGATGCGCAGCCGCAACCGCGCCGCCTCGAGCTTGCTCAGGTCGAGCAGGTCGTTGATCAAGCGCAGCAGGCGCAGGCTGTTGCGCTGGACGCCACGCAGCATCTCCAGCTGGGACGGCTCCCATGCCCCCAGGTCCCCCTCCAGCATCGACTCCACCGGCGCGTGGATCAGGGTCAGCGGCGTCTTGAGCTCGTGGGTGATGTTGGAGAAGAAGTTGGTCTTGTAGCGGTCCATCTCCTTGAGGCGCTGGTTGGCCTCGGTGAGCTCGAGGGCGCCCAGGAACTCCCTCTCCTCCAGGGCCAGGGAGTACGCCTGGGAGAAGGTCACGACGATGAACGTGGCCAGCAGGAAGAAGTTGTTGGACAGGAACAGGGCGTTGTCGTGCACAGTACCCAGCAGCAGCGACGGCACGAGGTAGGTCAGGTACACGACGCTGAACGCCACGATCGCCTGGACCTTGGTCCAGCGGAAGAGGATGCCGCCGGCCAGCACCACGAGGTTGACGCCGGCGTAGTAGTGGGATGGCCCGGCCCCCGTCTGGATGTCGTGCAGGTGGACCATGAACACGATGGCGATGCCCAGCACGACCAGCAGCGAGATGGACAGCGGCGCCGAGTAGCGCGCGCCCGCTGCGGAGAAGCTCAGGGTGAACACGGCGATGGCGTAGCAGGTGCACGCCGTGCGCACCGCCAGCAGCAGCGTGAAGAACTCCGGCATCACCACGTAGTCGAGGATCAGGAACAGCGGGACCAGGGTGAAGGCGAGGACGGAGGCCGTGCGCAGGGCCGAACCGTTGCGCTCCCGCAGGTGCTCGACGAAGCGCTGCCGCGCCGGCACGGCAGAGTTCACGCCGTCCTCTTGACCGTCAACACGTAGTAGTGGCCCACCTGCTCGATGTCCACCTGGCAGTGAGTCGAGGGGATCTTGTCGGCGAGGCGCCTCATCTGCTCGTCGGTGCGGTAGTTCAGCTGCCAGTCGAGCATGTACGACGGCGTCCACCTGGCATCCAGCGGAGCCTTCATGTTGCCCACCACGAGCTCCCCGCCGGGTCGCAGCAGGTGGAACAGGCCCGCGGCCAGGGTCTGGCAGATGGACGAGTCGAGGTAGTCGAAGAGCCCCGACACGTACAGCAGATCCTGCCGGGGGATGGAGTCGAAGACCTTGGGATCCGCCAGCTGCTTGAACGCCAGGAAGCGGTACTTGAACTGCAGGCTGCTGCGCTTGGTGGCGGCGGCCTGGGAGATGGTGCGGTTGGCGAAGGCCAGGGCCTTGTTGTCCTGGTCGACCAGCGTGAACTCCACCCGCGGCCCGGTGGTGTACTGCTCGGCGAACTCGGCGGCCTCCAGCGCGGGACCGCAGGCCAGCGATAGGATGCGCACGGGATCCGGCCCGGTGCGGACGGCCTGCTGGATACGCTCGCGCAGGTAGTTCTTGCGGTGCAGGACCGACCGCGCGAGGGGCTGGTCGCGGCCCATGCGGTGGGTGAGCTTGTCGTACAGGGTCACACCGAGCCGCTTGTCCTCCATGCAGTGCAACATGGCCACGTAGTCGCCCGCGTACCCCAGGGGTTTGGTGTAGCACTGGCGGTAGCCGGGCGCGCCGAGGATCAGCGGGTGCATCACCGCCTCGGTGAACTCGCGGTATGCGGGCGGCGTCTCGAGACCGTGGGGCTCGATGAGCCGGTTCAGGCGCTCGAGGATCGGCCGGTAGAGCTCGCGGAACGACGGCTCCACCGCATCGAGGATGCGGTTGACCTGGTTCGTCCGTTCGGCAGTATCCAGCTCCTCGAGCTGTTTTTCCTGCTCGTCGAGGATGTTCTTGTAGCGTTGCAGGACGAAGGCCAGCTCGGCGACGGCCTCCTTGTAGGCCGCGTCCACCGCGTCGACCTCGAGGATGGCCTGCGTCCCGTCGATGGCCGCGCGGATCTGCGCCATGTTGCGGATGTCGTACATCCGGTCCATGTCGAGCACGTCGTCTTGCAGGTTCACCCCGGCAATCCACTCGTCGTCCTTGTGGTGGATGTGACGGACCAGCGCGCCGCCGGAGTAGACCACCGTGCCGCCGAACGACACCTTGAAGTCCGGCAGGACCACGCCCTTTTGCACCGCGGGTCGCCCGTTGGGTGGGGCGTCGACCGTGAACGCGACGCCGCTGATGGAGTAGTCCCGGACCTTGCTCCGGCCCCCGATCCAGGAGACCGCGAACTCCAGGTCCAGCTCGCCGATCAACTTCTTAACGGGGTAGCGATCCTCGCGGTAGTACGAGTCCTTGCCCTGTCCACCATCGAGGGTCTCGTGGGTGCCCCGGTTCGACCTGTCCTGGGTCATGGGGGGATCTCCTATGCGGCCACCGGCAGGATGAGCGTCGTGACCGTGGCGTTCTCCGTCGAGACCGTCGAGATGGAGCCCTCGTTCTCCGCGACGATCATGCGGCAGATCCCGAGGTCCACGTCGATCTTCATGCCGTCGGGATCCTCGGCCGTGTTCAACGAGATGGCCGGGCCGTCCGCCGTGTCGAGGGTGCTCAGCACGAGGACGCCGTCGCTTCCGCACCGCCTCGCCGCGTGTCTCAGCAGATGGACCACGGCCTTCTCGATCTGGGTCGGATCCACGAAGCAACGGGAGGGGGTTCCGAGGGTGAGAGAGAGTTCGGGTGCCGAGTCGCCCTGCTCCTCGCGGAACACGCGCGCCGCCTTGCGGGCGACGCTGTCGAGATCGCACAGCGTCAGCTGCAGCCGACGGTCCTGCGCGTCGATGTACTCGACGAGATCCCCCACGGAACGCCGCACCTGGCCCAGGGACGCGACCCCTGCGTCCACGGGTTCGGCGATCTCCGGCGGCACGTCCACGTCGGCGAGGGCGTCCATGATGGCGGACACGTCCTTGAGGTGGAGCTCGAGATCGCCCATCAGCCCCGCGGCGATCAGGGACAGCGACTCCCAGCGATCCCGCTCTCGCTTGACCGTCAGCAGCTCGCCCTGCGAGTCCTCGAGTTCCTTCTTCTTGCGTCGCAGGCGGCCGGCCAGCCGCCGGTTGGCCCGTATGGTGTCGCGATACTCCAGCCCCTGCCGGATGGCCATGGACAGATCCGCGTGCTCCCACGGCTTGAGCAGGAAGCGGTACACGTGGCCGAGGTTGATGGCCTCGAGCATCGCGTTGGCGTCGGAGTAGGCCGACAGGATGATGCGGATGGTGTCGGGGTACTTCTTGCGGGCGTGCTGCAGCAGCTCGACCCCCGACATCTGCGGCATGCGCTGGTCGGAGATGATGATGTCGAACTCCTTGGCATTGAGGATCTGCATCGCCTCCATGCCCGACATCGCCGTGATCACCTGGTAGTCGTCGGACAGGTACTCCTCGAGCAACGCGAGGTTGCCGAAGTCGTCGTCCACCAGAAGAATCGAGCGCGGTCCCACCTTACTGCTCCTCCGCGGCCGAACCGCGGTCCACCCCCCTGGTTATTCAGTTGTCGTCGTGCGACCCCTTGTAGACCCCCTCGACGCGACCCGCTCGCCAGCAGGCGCAAGGTCCAACACCCCGATATTACCGCCGCAACGGGGCCGTGGTCCACGGATCAGGACGATCCGGGCCAAATTCCACCAGCCAGGCCTGAAATTGCCGAATATCCAGAAAAACCGAGGAGTTACTCCTCGTCGCGCATGGCGGCGGGATCCTTGACGGCGAGGACGGGCACGGTGGCGTGCTTCTGGACCTGCTGGGTGGTGGATCCGAGGACGAGTCGGCGCAGCGCGCCGCTGCCCTGGTTGCCCACGACGAGGATGTCCACGTCGTTCTCGGCGGCGAACTGGCAGATCTGCTCGGAGGCGGGCCGGCCGATGACGACGGCGTACTCGAAGCTCTCCTCGCCGGTGTCCACGCCGGACAGCCACTTCTCGAGCTTGTCGAGCGCGGCCGTCTTCATGGCGCGCTCCTGCTCCTTGCGGCCCTGGCTGGCCATGGAGCTCGACTCCACGGCGACGGGCAGACCTTCGTCCACCACGTGGAGCACCACGACGGTCTGCGGACCGCTGAGTTTCTTGGCCAGGGCCATGGCGTAACCCACGGCGGCCATGCTGTCCTTGGAGAAGTCCACGGGGACCAGGATTCGATCGAACGTGAACATGGCGTTCTCCTCTCGCTTCGCCCTCTGCCCCACTGTAGCCCACGATCTCACCCGACCGGCGGCCTCCCGACGGACTCGGGAAGACGCGGGCGGGCCGTCACGCGGACGGCGCGAGTCCCTGCGTCCCTACTGGAACAGCAGCAGCGCGGAGAAGGCCAGGCTCAGGATGGCGTAGAACTCGGGGAACACGGCCAGCAGCATGGCCTGCCCCATACCCATCTTGTCCTGGTTGATGCTCTTGATGCCCGCGGCGCAGACCACACCCTGCCACCAGCCCGAGAACAGGCAGGCGATACCGGTGATGACGCCACAGGTGAACACCACGAGGTACTTCTCCTGCTCCAGCGCGCCGAAGCACAGGAAGCCCACTGCAAAGCTGTACAGCCCCTGGGTTCCGGGAAGGACGGACACGGCGATACCATTGTTGCGCCGCTCCGCACGCATGCCGGTGACTGCGCTACCGCCGACGGCCAGGCCGATGGCCGACCCCGAGAGGCCGAGACCCAACACACCCAGACCGAGATAGGCCAGTACCTGCATCCAGTTGGTTTCCATGACTTACTCTCCTTCCAACTTCCTGAACGGCGCGTAGGCTCGACCGCCGCCTTCGAAGAATTTGCCGAAATACTCGAGGAACTGGAGCCGGGCCGGGTGGACCACGGACCCAATCATGGCCATGCCAAAGTTGAAGGTGTGGCCGGCGATCAGCGTGAGCACCGCCAACACCCATCCGAGTACGGGAATGCCCTCGGCCATGGTCATGGCGATGGTGTTGACCACCATGGCGATGATCCCGGACGACAGTCCGAGGCCGAAGATACGGGCGTAGGACATGACGTCGCCCACCAGCCCGGTGATGTTGTACAGGGCCCAGGCCCCGCCGCCGATGCGGCGCACGATGCTGGGGCTGGGCGAGGCGAACAGCAGGATGACCAGCAGCACGCCGACGAACATCCACGGCGTCCCGACGATGACCCACACGGCCAGTGACGGGAACACCGACAGCCAGCCGAGCTGACCGACCACGGCCTGCCACCTGCCGAGCTGGATGTACCTCACCAGTCGGATGAGCATGCCAATGGTGAGCTGAAGCACACCAAAACCGAGGGAGGCGTAGAAGAACTTCTGCGGTTCGGCGTTGAGGCTGAACAGCAGCAGCTGGTCCGACAGGTTGAACACCTTGTACAGCTGCACACCGAACGCGTTGCCGGTCAGGCCGCCGACGAGCACGGTGCAGGCGCCGAGGATGACCATCCACTGGACGGCCAGCTTGGCGTCGCCCTTCAGATCGAACTTTATCAGCGCCCAGCTGGCCACGGCGGTCAGGATGATGCCGTACCCGAGGTCGCCGAGGCAGAAGCCGAAGAAGATCCCCATGAACGGGGCGATGAACAGGGTCGGGTCGTACTCCCGGTAGTTCGGCAGGTTGAACGCACCGAGCAGGGGCTGGAACTGCCGCACCAGGAAGCCGTTGCGCAGCTGGATGGGCGGCTCCTCGTCGTCGTCGGGGTCGTCCACGAGCAGGGCCACGGGCAGCGGCTTCAGCGCCGAGCGGAGACCGTCGACCTTGTCGATGGGGCACCAGCCGGACAGGGCGAACAGCTCCTCGTCGCCGCCCAGGCCCGCCTTGACCTCGGCATACCGTAACTGGTCGTCGACGTACTTGGAGTACCGCTTGATCGCCGGCATGTGGGCCGACAGCTCACCCAGCCGCGCGGCGCTGGAGTCCATCTCCACTTCCAGCTCCCGCAGCTGGGACCGGAGGCTGGACAGGGACGCCGTGGGCAGCTGGATCTGGTCGAGATCGAGGGCCAGCGGCTCGTCCAGTGACAGCACCGCCAGCCCCAGCTCCTTGCCCCTGCTGTCCAGCGGCAGGGTCTGGTGCCAGCGCGCCTTGCTCAGGTCGAGGTCGCCCAGCTCGTCCGCGGGGATCTCGTACAGCTGCAGGTGCACGGCCTTGCCGGCCAGGACGCCGAGGTCGGCGGGATCGAAGTCGCCCCACGGGCCCAGCGCCGCGATCTCCTTGGCGAGCACCGACTGGCGGTTCTCCAGGTCGGCGCGGCGGCTCAGCAGGGACTCCACCTCGTCGAGGGTCGCCTCGGCGACCTCGTGGTCCACGTTGGACGACTCGGCGGGAGCCTCCTTCTTGAGCTCCTTGCGGCGGATCTCCAGGGCCTTGAGCACGCGCTGGGTGGTCATCCGACGCGCGGTCAGGTCGGCGGGCGGCTCGTCCGCGTCCGCCAGGGGCACCGGGTCCAGCGTCGCCGTGTCCTGCAACGCGTCCAGCAGGGGATCGCGCAGATCCAGGGGTCCGACGAGCCCGATTCGCTTCATCTTGACGATGGCCACGAAGTCCTCCCGTCAGTTCCCGGCCGCCGCTTCGGCAGCCGCGGCTTCGGCCATGGCCGCCTTGGCCAGCACCTTGCCCTTGGCGATCTTGGCGCGGCACACCGCCGCGGTCTGCTGGTCACCCAGGTACACCTTGATCTTGCGGATGTTCTCCCGGGTCTCCGGGATGAGCACCTTCTCGTACAGGTTGATGCGCTGGGTGGTCTTGATGAGTTCCTTTTGCAGGAGGTCGAGCTGCTCGGCCATCACCTCGAGCTCCTCGCGCGCCGACAGCGCCCGCTTGAAGTACTCGATGGCCGAGTCGAAGATGGGCGGCGTCGCCACGAGGGAGTACCCCACCGGCTCGAACCGCACGCCGTCGAAGACGGGCACCTTGACGCCGGCGACGTTGCCGACGTGGGTCTGGACCTCGTCCAGGACCACCAGCGGCTTGACCAGGGGCAGGACCTTGTCGAGCATCGCGCCCCAGGGCGCGGCCTCGAGGAGCATGGACTCCATGGCCGCCCGCTTCTCGGTGATCGCCTTTTGCAGCTTGCGCAGCTCGGTCTGCAACTGCTGCTTGCGCAGCTCCAACGTGGGCAAGAACTCCAGGTACAGCTTGAGCGCCTGGTTCTGCTCACGCAGCGTGTTCTTGTTCAGCTTGACCTTGTCGGCCATGGTTGCTGTCCGTTCCTAGGGTTTCGCGTCAGGCCTCGGGCCAGTACTTGTCGAGGATGTCCTTCTTGATCCCCACTTCCTGGGGCTCGAAGCACTCGGCCATGGTCTTCCAACCCTGGTCGAGGGCGCCGTGCAGGGTGATGTCCACCCGCAGGCTCATGAACCGCTCTTCGAACAGATCCGCGTACTTGAGGAACTTCTCGTCCGTCGCCGTCTTCTCGAAGCCCATGGAGATCTTCTTCTTGGACTCCAGCGCCTTGGCGTACAGACGGATCATCGAGTTCATCACCGGGTTGTGATCCTCCCGGGACTTCTCGTGCTTGCCGATCACCAGCTGCTTGAGCCGGGACAGGGAGCCGAACGGGTTGATCACGCCGTCCTTGAGGTAGTACTGCCCCTCGGTGATGTACCCGGTGTTGTCCGGCACGGGGTGCGTCACGTCACCACCGGGCATGGTCGTCACGGCCAGGATGGTGATGGAGCCGGCGCCCTCGAAGTCCACGGCCTTCTCATAGCGAGCGGCCAGGTCGGAGTACAGGGAGCCGGGGTAGCCCAGGTTGGAGGGCACCTGCTCCATGGCGACGCTGATCTCCTTGAGGGCGTCGGCGAACGCGGTCAGGTCGGTCAGCAGCACCAGGACGCGCTTGCCCTCGATGGCGAACTGCTCGGCCACGGCCAGCGCCATGTCCGGCACCAGCAGCCGCTCCACGACGGGGTCGGCCGCGGTGTGCACGAACATCAGCGTGCGGTCCATCACGCCGCCGTTCTCGAACGTCTCCTTGAAGAAGATGTACTCGTCGAACTTCAGCCCGATGCCGCCGAGGATGATGATGTCGGCGTCCGCCTGCAGTCCGATGCGGGCCAGCAGCTCGTTGTAGGGCTCGCCTGCCTCGGAGAAGATCGGCAGCTTCTGGCTCTCGACCAGCGGATTGAACACGTCGACCATCGGCACGCGCGTCTCGATGAAGTTCAACGGGATGATGCGCTTGACCGGGTTGACCGAGGGGCCGCCGATGTCGATGGCGGGAGCGTTCTCCAGGGCGGGCTTGCCGTCCATGGGGACGCCGGACCCCGAGAAGATCCGTCCGAGCAGCTGGTCGGTGTACTTCACCTGCATCGGGTGGTTGAGGAACCGGACCGTGGCCTCGGTGCTCAGCCCCTTGGTGCCGGCGAAGACCTGCAGCGACACCTTGGTGCGGTCGATGCGGATGACCTGCGCCAGCGTGGTCTCGCCATTGGGATTCGTCAGCTGCGCCAGCTCGCCGAAGGACACGCCCTCGGCGTGGACCTCGGCGATGTCGCCGATGATGTTCGTGATCCCGGTGTAGGTCTTGATCATGCCTGGCCCCCAGACTCGATCATCTCGTTGATCTGCTTTTCGTAGTTGGCGTAGTCGTCGCCGTCTTCCGCGCAGTAGTTCTTCTGGTAGAAGGCGTCCTGCAACGAGGCGAAGAACTGCCGTGCTTCCGGCTTCTCTTCGAATGCGAAGGGCCTGGACAGCGCCTTCCACATCAGCTTCATGTCGCGGACCTGGCGATCCATGGTCGACGAGGCGTCCACCTTGTCGAAGGCGTTCTGCTGCAGGTAGGCCGCATCGAACATCTCGCCCTTGAGGAAGGCCACGAGGTCCTCGATGGAGATACCTTCCTCACCGACCACCGTCATCATCCGGCCGATGTCGGAGGAACGGCTCAGGAACTTGGCCGTGCCCTGGACCATGTCCACCCACTCGGGATCGAGCTGGGCGTTGAGGTCGTCGCGGAGATGCTCCGCGTACAGGGACCACGAGTCCAGCGGGTCGATGGCGGGGTACTTGCGCTCGTCGGAGCGCTTGGACGAGAGGCCGTGGAAGGCGCCCACCACCTTGAGGGTGGCCTGGGTCACCGGCTCCTCGAAGTTTCCGCCGGCCGGGGAGACCGTACCGATGAGGGTCACCGCCCCGGTGTCGTTGCCGTCCTCCTCCTTGTTGTGGAGGCGGACCAGCCCGGCGCGCTCGTACAGGTTGGCCACGCGGGACTCCAGGTAGGCCGGGAAGGCCTCCTCACCGGGAATCTCCTCGAGGCGGCCGGACATCTCGCGCAGGGCCTGGGCCCAGCGGGAGGTGGAGTCGGCCAGCACGAGCACGTCGCGCCCCATCTGCCGGTAGTACTCGCCCAGGGTGATGCCTGTATAGATGGACGCCTCGCGGGCGGCCACAGGCATGGAGGACGTGTTGCAGATGATGATGGTGCGGTCCATCAGGGAGCCGCCGGTCTTGGGGTCCTCGAGCTCGGGGAACTCGCAGATGAGCTCCACGACCTCACCGGCGCGCTCGCCGCAGGCCACCACGATGACGATGTCCACCGCGGCGAACTGGCTCAGGAGGTGCTGGAGCACCGTCTTGCCTGCGCCAAAGGGCCCGGGGATGCAGGCCGTACCGCCGCGCGCGACGGGGAACATCGTGTCGATGATGCGGCTGCCCGTGACCAGCAGTTCCCTGGGGTAGACCCGCTCGGGGAAGGCCTTGATGGCCTTCTTGACCGGCCAGGTCTGGACCATCGTGCACTCGATGAGCTGGCCGCGGTCGTTGGTCAGCACGGCGATGACGTCGCTGACCAGGTACTCGCCGCGGGGCTTGAGCTCCGTGATCGTGGCCGTACCGAGCATGTCCATGGGGGCCATGATCTGGTGCTTGTAGTGCAGCTCCTGCACCCAGCCCAGCCATGCGCCCGCCTGGACCTTGTCGCCCACCTGCGCAGTGGGATTGAACTCCCACGTCTTCTCCTGGTCGATGGCGGGCACGTACTGGCCGCGCTGCAGGAAGAAGTCCTGCCTGTTGTCCAGGAGCCGCAGGGGGTTCTGCAGGCCGTCGTAGATCATGCCGAGCATGCCAGGCGCCAGGGCCAACGAGAGCAGCTCACCGGTGAAATCCACGCCCATACCGACGGTGATCCCGGTGGTGTCCTCGAAGACCTGGAGGTTGGCGGTGTCGCCCGTGATTCGGATGACCTCAGCCTTGAGGCGGTCCTCGCCACACTGGACGTAGGCCACCTCGTTCTGGACCGTCTTTCCGGCGGTCAGCTCGACGGTCACCATATTGCCGTTGATACCAACGACAACACCCTTCGTGCCGTTGTGGTCGCTCAAGCGAACACCTCCAACATCTTCGTGACGTCGGCTGCCTTGCCAACGTCCCAGCGGTCAAGGATCAAGGTCGCTGCCACGTAGGACAGGACCGCATCGGTGGAAAACGGGTCGATACCCGCGATGGATTCGATCTTGGCCAGGCGGGCCGCGTCCAGGAGCCGCTCTCGCTCCATGGGATTGGCAGCCTCGCTCAGCGTCGAGAGCAGCGCGCCGTGGCTCTCGCCTTCGCCGACGGCCACGCCCGTGACCCGCAGCTCGGCCTTCTCCCCCAGCGCCTCGGCACGCTGCCGCGTGATGGCGTCGCGCAGCGTGACCTCGTACACCGACCACTCCTCGAGGAACGCGCTGCCGGAGCGATCCGCCAGCTCGTACAGGTCGGTGAAGTAGGCACGCCAGAGCGCGTCGAAGGGGTAGTCGTCCGAGATGGAGCCCGAGTCGAAGGACTCGAGGAATTCAGCCAGGTACTCCGGGAGTTCCTGCCGCTCCTCCAGCTCCTCGCGCGACATCGGCGCCCGCTCGTCGAACGTGTCGTGCCCCAGCAACAGGGCCTCCACGTTGCGGCAGTCCAGGAACCCCAGCAGGGCGTGGACGAGTTCGAGGTCCTTGCCCGCCACGTCCTCGCCGCAGACCTCCACGAGGTCCTTCAACGACAACGATGGGGCATCCGGCGCCTCGGGGAGGGCGGGAACCATGGACAGGAGACGGTAGTACTTCATGCTCAAACTCCGCCGAAATCCTGGTCCGGCGCAGCACCGTCGGAGACGGCGCCACGGACCGGAGACGCTCGCTATTCCGCGTAGAAGTACTTGCGGAAGCGCGGCGCCAGGAACTTCAGGAAGATCTCCCTGAAGCCCTCTTCGGTGAAGTCGAAGACGTACCCGCTGCCTTCGGGGGACACGCGGAACCCGAAGTCGAAGCCGTCCGCGAAGGTGACCTTCACGCCCGTGACGGCACCCTTCTTCAGGGCGGCCACGAATGCGGCGTCCAGCTTGGCCTGCTGTTCGGCCGGCAGGATCACCTGAAGCTCGCTCTTGGCGCCGCCGGACGCTGCGAAACCGCGCGCCGTCTCCAGGATGACCTGCGTCAGGATGGCGGGGTCGTCCAGGACCGAGCGGGTACCCGCGTCCACGGTGGGAACCAGGAAGGAGCTCTCGACGGCCTGGCGGAACGACTCCAGTCCAACAGCGGAAGCCTGCTTCAGCTCGGCGTCGAGCTGCACGCGCATCGAATCGGCCTCGGCCTTCGCGTCGTCCAGAATCTTCTGGGCCTGCGCGTTGGCGTCCGCGACGATCTTTGCGGCGTCTTCCTTGGACTTGGTGACGATCCCCGCGCCTTCTTCTTCGCCGGCCCTGAGGCCTCGGCTCTTGAGCTCCGCGATGACCTGCTGGAGAGCTTGATCGCTCATCAGATGCCTCCGGAGAGCGCTCCCTTCGGGGAGCGCAGAAGCGGTCTGGGATGTAGGATTGCGCGGTCTAACAAAGATGTTTCGGCGGGTCAAGGCGAGCTGCCGGGAATCGCGCAAAGTGAGGCGGATTCATGAAATCGTATACCAAAGAACTGTATTTCGAGGTCCCGCAGCGCATGGACTTCGTGCACATCACCTACGACGTGCAGGAGGCCGTGGACGAGAGCGGCATTCAGGAGGGATTGTGCCTGGTCAACGCCATGCACATCACCGCCTCGGTTTTCATCAACGACGACGAGCCCGGCCTCCACCAGGACTACAAGGAGTGGCTGGAGGATCTCGCTCCGCAAGATCCGTCGCGCTACCGCCACAACCGCACCGGCGAGGACAACGGCGACGCCCACCACAAGCGCCAGATCATGG